>JBCLDE010000004.1:0-55345 GCA_038915165.1 Candidatus Limnocylindrales bacterium | reverse complement strand
CCCGCTTCGACCTCCTCGTGATCGGTGGCGGCTCTGCCGGCTGCGTCATCGCCGCCCGCACGAGCGAGGATCCTGCCCGACGTGTGCTCCTCGTCGAGGCGGGATCGGACCCGCAGCCGGTCCCCGCCGTCATCACCGATCCACGGCGCCAAGGCGAGGTCATCCGTGAGCCGTCGCTCGTTCGCCGCTACCCGGTCGAGCGTGCCGATGGCTCGACGTTCTCACTCATCTCCGGACGGGTGATGGGCGGCGGTTCGGCGGTCAACAACCTGTCGATCCTCCGGCCGATCCGGCGCGACTTCGACGACTGGCAGGAATTCGGCGGGCCGGCCTGGTCGTACGACGCACTCCTGCCGCTGATGCGCTCCATCGAGGACGACCCGGACTTCGGTGACGAGCCGAACCACGGGCGAGGCGGTCCCATCCGCCTGCGCCGGCCGTGGTGGCCCGACGACGTGTCCGATCCGCCCGTCCAGGCGCTGGTCGATGCGATCACGGACCTGGGCCTGCCGCGCTGCGACGATCCGAACGTCCCGGAGCCGCTGGGGCTCTGCGCCTCGCCCTACAACCTGGTCGATGGGCAACGTCAGACCGTGGCCGCCGCCTACCTCGATCCTGCCCGGCACCGGGCCAACCTCACGATCCTGTCGGACACGATGGCGACCCGGCTCCTGCTCGACGGCACCCGGGTCCGCGGCGTCGAGTTGTTGACGCCGGACGGGCCGCTGACGGTCGAAGCCGAGCGGGTCGTCCTCTCTGCGGGGGCCTACCAGTCGCCGCACCTGCTGCTGCTGTCGGGGATCGGGCCGGCTGAGGTCATCGAGTCGGTCGGGCTCGAGGTCGCCCACCGGCTCGACGGTGTCGGCGAGAACTTCCAGGACCACGCCGTTGTCAACCTCACGTTCGAGGGCACGGCGCAGCTCCACGACGATCACCGGATCCCCAAGATCAGGTTGATCGCCAAGAGCGACCCTGACCTGCCGTACGCGGACCTGCACGTCATGTACCGGCCGTCGATCGCCGTCCCGGGTGGACCGCCACGGCTGCTGGTCTCGGTCCGCCTGCTCGACCACCGATCACGCGGCCGGATCTGGCTGGCCTCCCCCGATCCGCAGGCACTCCCGGCGGTCGACCCGGCGATTCTTCGCCACCCGGACGACACCAAGGCGATGCTCGGGGGGATGCGCCTGGCCGCCGCGATCGCGGCCCACCCGCGCTTCGCCGCGTTCTGCGGACCGCTCATCTCGCCCGCGTCGCCGGCTGACTGGGAGGAGCACGTCCGCTCCACCTACATCACGTACAACCACGCGGTCGGTACGTGCCGGATCGGCGCCGTCGTCGATCCGCTCGCCGTCGTCGATCCGCAGCTCCGCGTCCACGGGCTCGACAACCTGTGGGTCGCGGATGCGTCCGTCCTGCCGCTGATCCCCCACGCGCCGACGAACCTGGCGGCGATCCTCGTCGGCGAGGTCGCAGCCCGCAGCGTCGCCGGCGCCTGAGGGCGGCCTGTGCCCGCGCCGCGGCCCCGGATCAGCCGAAGCGCGCTCGAAGCCGGGGCAGGATCTCCTCGCCGTAGCGGGCGATCGCCGCCTCCTGCTCGTTCGTCGGGAAATGGAAGACAAGGTGGTCGAACCCGTAGCCGACGTAGGTGGCGATCTGCTCGACATGCTCGTCCGGGTCTGACGACACCAGCCAGCGGGTGTGAGCGAACGGCTCGGCCTCCTTGGCCAGGCGCTCCATCTCCCGGGGATCCTCGACCCCCATCTTCTTGTCGCCCGGCAGCGCGAGCGCCGCCCAGATCTTGGTGTCCTCCAGCGCCTTCTGACGGTCGTGGTCGAACGAGACCTTCATCTCGATCATCCTGCCCAGTCGCGAGGCGTCGCGACCGGCCTTGTCGGCTCCCTCGGCAACGGCCGGCAGCAGGGTCTCCGTATAGAGCTCCCGGCCCTTGCCGGAGGTGCAGATCAGGCCGTCGCCGATCCGGCCGGCCAAGCGTGCCGCGGACGGGCCCGACGCGGCGACGTAGATCGGCACCGGCGTCTCGGGGCGGTCGTAGATCGTGGCGTTGTGTGTCCTGAAGTACTCGCCCTCGAACGTCACGAACTCCTCGCGGAAGAGCTGCTGGATCAGCGTGATGGCTTCCTTCAGCCGGGCGAAGCGCTCGGACTGGTCGGGCCAGGTGACGCCGACCGGCACCTCGTTCATCGATTCGCCGGTCCCGACCCCGAGGATGACCCGATCCGGGGCCAGGCAGCCCAGCGTGGCGAAGGCCTGGGCGACGATCGCCGGGTTGTAGCGGAACGACGGCGTCAGCACGCTCGTGCCCAGCGTCACCAGAGTCGTCGCATTCGCCGCGGCGCCCAGCCAGACGAGGGCGTTGGGTGCGTGCCCGTCGGTGTGCCGCCAGGGCTGGAAGTGGTCGCTCGTCCAGACCGAGTCGAAACCGGCCCCCTCGGCGGCCACGGCCAGGTCCAGGAGGCGTCGCGGCGGAAACTGTTCGGCCGAGGCCTTGTAGCCGAGGACGAGAGGCGTGGTGGTCATGCTGCAGCGCTCCTTCGGGGCGATCGGGCCGGCGTGGGTGCCATCATGCCGTGAGCGGAGCCGCAGCGTCGCGGTCAGTCGTGTCCACCTGGGCCGGGATGAAGAGATGGGCCGTGATGGCAGCGACCCCCAGGATGACGGCGGCCAGGATGATCGCCGCCTGCGCACTGATCGCGTCCATGGTGGCCGCGAGGAGGATCGGGCCGATCATCGAGCCGAGGTCCGACGAGAACCGATAGCCACTGAGCGAACGGTTACGGTCGGCGGCCGGCACGATCTCCGAGAGGAGCGCCGTCTGACTGCTCGTGAAGAAGTCGCCGAGGCCGACGACGGCAGCGACGATCAGGAAGGTCGCGAGGTCGTTGGTCAGCAGGAAGGCCAGGTCCGCGACCGCGAGGGCGGACAGACCGGCCACGATCACGCGTCGCCGGCCGACACGGTCGCCGAGCATCCCGCCCGGTGTCGCGACGATGAGGCCGGTGATCGCCATCAGCGCGATCGCGGTCGCGATTGACACGCCGCCGAGGCCCAGCGCGGCGGCCGCGTAGAGCGGCACGATTGTGTTCCGGATGCCGTGGCGATGGATCATGTTGGCCACGATCCCGAAGTTCGTGACGATCATCGTCGTCGTCCGGGCCCGGCCGTGCAGGACCCGGCTCGCGTCGTCGCGGCCGCCGCGGTTGTCCGCGTGGCTGAAGTCGATGCGCGGCAGGACGGCGATGAGGATCGCGCCGGCGACGAGGGCGAGCGCCGCAGCGATGAGGAAGGTCGGCCGCCAGCCGACGGCCGCCCCGACGAAACCGCCGATGAGCGGATAGAGCGCGATACCCGCGTTGTTGGCGAGGTGGAAGAGGCTCATGACCCGTCCGCGCGTGGCGCTCGTCGCGGTGGCCGCGAGTGCGGAGATGCAGACCATCGCGAGCATCGCCACGGCGGCGCCGCTCCCGATCCGGACCGCGATCAGCATCTCGACGTTGCCCGCTTCGAATCCAAGGAGCGAGCTTCCGAACAGGAGGACGATCGCGATGACGCTGAGCCGACGGTATCCGACCGCCTCGGCGAGAAAGCCCGCCGGCAGGTCGACGATCAGGCGTGCGAGGCCATACGAACCGACGATCAGTCCCGCGGTCGAGATGCTCACCCCCAGCTCGTCGCGGACGAGTGGCAGGAGCGGGGTGAGGATGTTCGTGGCCGCGACGAAGGCGAAGACGGCGATCGACACGAGGATGGCCTGGATCGGGATCGCCGGCGCGACCGGCTCGTCGGATCCGGCCCGAGGGCCGGCCATCAGATCGCCGACTCCAGGCGTCCCCGCTGGTTGTTGAAGGTCGCCTCGACGTCCCGCACGCTGATCGCCCCCGGATCGAGGGCCAGCTCGCGCTGGTCGCAGATCGCGCGCAGGACGAGCTTTCGAACCTGCCGGGCGTCGATCTTCGCGGCCGCGCAATGCTCGGCGAGACCGAGCAGGGCCGTCTCGTCGAGCGGCCGATCGGTCAGCTCGCGCAGCGTATCGACGAGGATCGAATGGACGGCGGCGGCGTCCGGGTAGCTGAGCTCCTCGATGATGTCGGCTCGCGAGAGGAAGGCGACGTCGACGCCCGCGATGTAGTTGGTCGTGGCCACGAACGTCACGCCGGGACAGGTCCGGGCCACGAAGTCGACCCCGGACAGGACGGCCTCGGTCGCCCGGTGGACGTCGACCGGGTTCGTGTCCAACGACGCCCCCGCGCGATTCACGGCCATCGCCTCGACCTCGTCGAGCAGGACGACCGTGGTGACGCCTCGAGCGGCGAGATCGGGGAGGGTCCGCTCGAAAAGGCGTGCGACGCTTCGTTGGCTCTCGCCGAGCAGCTGACTGGGGAAGGCGTGTGGATTGATGTCGACGAACAGGATCGGTTCATCCAGCTCGCGGGCCACCCGGTCGGCGAGGCCGCCGGCCAGCGTCGTCTTCCCGGTCCCGGGTGGGCCGGACAGGATCACCAGGCCGTGGACCGGCATCGCCACGGCGCTCAACCGGCCCCGATGGCGGAGCGAGAAGACGAGGTAGTTGAGCAGCCGTTCCTTGAGCGCGTCGGCCACGATGATCCGGTCCCACCGATCGGCGAACGCCGGATCGGGCAGCTCGGTGATCCCGACGATCCCCTCGATCCCGGGCGGGATGGCGATGGTCGGCACGCCTATGCCTTCGGCCGGCCCGCGAGATGGTCCGGCCAGACGATCCCCGAGAGGTCCGGCGCATCCAGGACGGGTAGCTCCTCGAACAGGCTCATCGGGTCCATCAGGACGCGCATCATGTCGTACAGGGCGTCGAAGTTGTGGACCCGGATGAGCCGCGCCGTCCGCTCGTTGCTGGCGTTGAAATGCTGGTGCCACGCCCAGTGGTCGACGACGATCAGGTCGCCCGCCTCCCAATCGTGGCGAACGTCGTCGACGATGCTGTAGCCCGTGCCCGAGACGGCATAGAGCCAGGCCTCGCCGCCGTGGCGGTGGCGCGACTGGTAGAGCCCCGGCGCCAGCTCGTGCATGACCGCGGAGAGGCCGGCGGTGTGGTAGCCGATCGACTTGTCGACGAGGAAGAGGCTGCGCGCCCCGCGCTTCGTGACCAGCCCGCGAACGTCGTCGAAGCGGGTCACCAGACGCGCGCTCTCGGCGCCCTCCCACTGGCTTGCGAGGCGCTGCGTCCGCCGGGCATACGGGTCAGAGCCGGGCAGGGGAGCGACCTGCTTCGGGCGCGGGGGAAGGTCCTTGACCGGCGTGTCGCCGCCCTCCTCGAGGAGGGCGACGCCGAACTGCTGGAGCATCGGCTGGACGCTCCAGGTATGGAAGGTCGCCGGAGCCTCGCCATCGTTGCCGTGGCGATGCCATGCCCAGGCCGGCAGGTGGAGCGTGTCCCACGGTCGCCAGTCGATGCGCTGCCCTTCGATCTCGGTCCAGCCCGTCCCGTTCTCGATGAACATGATCGCGTCCCACGAGTGGCGGTGGATCGTGCTCGTGGTGTTCGCCCCGATCTCGTGGATCGAGGCGTCGAGGTTCATCGTCGGGCGGTCGCCGTCGTGGCCCGCGAAGACCCCGCGCCGCATCCGCCGGAACGGGTCGTCGTGCATCACGACGTCGGCCCGGCGCATGACGGTCTTCTGATAGCCGCGCCATTCCTCGAGCAATGAGGCGCGCCGCTTCTTCTGGACCTCGTAATGGGTGACCTGGGTCTGGGTGGTGGTCTTCATGTCGATCCTCCATCCTGGCAGCTTGGTGGCATCACGGTCGGGCTCCAGGGACGCGCACCGGCAGACGCCGTTCGGGACGTCAGGGGGGGAGTCGTTACCCTAGCGGCGGTCGAGCTGGAACAGGTCCCACGCGTTCGTTCCGAGGATTCGCCGTTTCGCGTTCTCCGACAGGAACGGCAGATCATAGATGGTGCTCGGGAGGTTGAAGTCCCAATGCGGGTAGTCCGAGGAGAAGAGCAACTGGGTCTCGGCGTTGATCTTCTTGAGCGTCAGCTCGAGCAACTCGAGATCGCCGTTCTCGATCGGCTGCGTCGTGTAGAACATCTCGCGCATGTAGTCGCTCGGCAGCTTCTTGAGCAGCGGAGCCTCTGATGATCGCATCATGTATTCGTTGTCGAGCCGTTGCATCAGGAACGGGATCCAGGCGAGGCCGCTCTCGATCCAGAGCAGTTTCAGCTTCGGGAAGCGCTCCGGGATCCCGTTGATCACCATATTCGTCATGTGGACCAGGTTGTAGAAGATGAACCCGAGGGCGTGGATCGAGAGGAACTTGTTCATCCCCTCGAACATGCGCTCCTGCTGGTGATAGATCGCGTGGAAGCAGAGCGGCAGTCCACGCTCCTGCAGCGCACCGTACAGGCGCATGTACTCGTTGGCATGGACCGGCCGGTAGCGGGCCGAGGTCACCATGAACCCGACCACGCCCGGGCGGTCGCCGAACTGCTCGACGAACTTCAGACAGGCCTCGGGCTGGTTCATCGGCAGGTAGACCATCGTCTTGACGTGCGGAGCGTGGGGCAGGATCTCCTCGGTCAGCCAGCGGGTGTACGCCCACGCCATGGCGGTCTCGACATTCGGATCGGGATGCATCCCGAGGGACAGGAGCGCCGTTGGGAAGACGACCTGGTAGTCGATGCCGATCGCGTTCATCTGGCGGCGTGAGAACTCGACCTCTGGCGGGACCTCCGACTTGAGGTCCTCCAGGTGCTCATGTCGATAGCGCACGAGCCGGCCGGCCAAGCTCTGGTGCTGCGGGCCCCTGAAGCCCGGGTACATCAGCTTGCCGCCCTCGCCGTTGAAGACCTCGTGGCGGAGGACCTCGTCGTCGATGTACTTCGCGATGTCCTGGAAATAGGTCATCTCGTTGAGCTGATGGGCGTCCGAATCGACGATGAGGATGTCCTTGAAGCCACGCTCCTCGGCCTGGCGCTTCGCGTGCTCGAGATGGAGGCGCGTGTTGTAGCCTGCCCGCTCACCGGTGTTGAACGTGCGCGGCTCGACGCTGCCGCCGGCGGTATCGATCGTCTTCATGGGACTAGATGTTGCTCCAGCCGTTCCAGAGGGCGAGCTCGAAGAGTTCGAGGTTGACGGCCTCGGTCATGGCCACCGCCGTCACCGCCACATCCGTCGCGGTGACCGCGTTGGCCCCGAAGGCCTCCAGACGATCGCCCTGGTCTCGTTTGGCGGAGAAGAGACGCACCGCGGCCAGCAGGAGCTGCTGGACCGCGACATCCGGGACGTCCGCGATGCGGCCCTCCGACAGGATGCGGTCTGCCTGGGCCAGGATACGGGCGGCGTCCGCCGCGAGCTCCTGGTCCGCCGCCGCTTCAGGCGATGACATAGATGTCCTCCCCACGCTGGACCGCTTGGTACCTGCGTAGCTTCAACCGGCGGTTCGCGGCGCATTCGCCGGTCTCGATGTCGTACTCCCAGCCGTGCCACGGGCAGACCAGGTGGATCTCCGTGGGGCTGAAACGGTCGCGAACGTGGGCCTGATTCTCATCCAGGATGGATTCGACCTTGCCGATGAGGATCCCCTCACCGACGGGCCCGCCCATGTGGCGACAGAGATTCTCGAAGGCGTAGAGCTTGCCTTCGCGCTCGAAGATGAAGACGTCCCTGCCGTCGAGTCGGACCATCAGGCGCTGACCGTCGGCGAGGTCCGAGGCTTGTCCGACGTGAATCTCTGACGACATGGCAGAACCTTATGCGTCGTGGGGGTTGGCCACCTGCGAGCCTGTCGAAACGCAGCGTGCGGAGGTCTGTGTTCCATTGTACACAACCCGATCCCGCGCCACGGGGGGGCGGGTCGCCGGCGTGCCGGAACGCGCTCAGTCCGGGGATGTCCGAACCTCCACGACGGCCGGTTCGCCGGCCTTGACCCTCGCGACGGCGCGCTGGAAGGCCAGTTTCAGATCCCCTGGCTCCTCGATCGGGCCCTCGGCGGCGATCCCGAGGGAGCGGGCGAGGCCGGCCAGATCGATCGTCGGCTCGTCGATGGTGATCCCGCGCCCGACGTTCGCCTCGGATCGTCCACGTTCCCTGGCCATGACCCGCTGGTGAAGCTCGTCCTTGCCGTAGGTCCGGTTCGCGTCCACGACCATGAGGAGCGGAAGGCCGTCGTGGGCCGCCGTCCAGAGGGCCTGCGGCGTGTAGAGCAGGTCTCCGTCGCCCTGGAGACTGATGACCATCTTGCCCGATCCACGCAACGCGAGGGCGGCCCCGATCGCCGCGCCGGGTCCGTAGCCCAAGCCTTCGCCGCCGGACCGACCGAGGAACTGGCCGGGCTGCTGGAACCGCAGCGTCCGCCGCGCCCAGCCACCGAACTGCCCGTGGGCGAGCACCCAGTCCGTTCCCCCGAGCGCATCGGCGAGGGCACGCCCGACGTGTCCGCGATGGAGCCCGCGCGCGTTCGACAACGCTGCCGGGGGCGCCGGCGCCGGTTTCGCGGCGATCGCCTCGAACGCCGGGTCGAGGGGTCGTCGCACCGTGCCGATGGCGTCGACCAGCTGTTCCAGGGCGAGGGCCGGGTCGGCAATGATGTCGAGGCGCTCGGGGCCCATCGATTCGGTGACGATCCACGAGCGATCCATCAGGCTGCCGAGGCCGATGCTCGCCATCGTCGGGAGGTGCTCGAGGCCCTCCATCTGCCGCGTCGCGAGGTTGACGGACCCAAGGGCGAAGGCCGGGTCGCGAACGTCGATGAATGTGACGTGATCGGCTGCCCGCAGGGCCTCGAGCGTCCCTTCACTCACGTCGTGCGGGTGTCCGACCGGGAAGGACGCACCGCCGCCCAGTTCGACGAGGCCGGCGCCCAGCTGATCGGCCAGTCTGAGGAGCGACGCCGAACCCTCGGCAGAGAGCGGGCGGTCCGTGATCAGCAACGGTCGCTTGGACGCCTTGAGGTCGCGGGCGAGTTCATCGATGAGGACCGGGTCCGGCCCGATCCTGGCGACATCGAGCCGGAAGGTCAGGTCCGGCTGGGCTGGCGCCTCGACGGCCTGCTCCTGGAGGTCGATATCGAGGCCGATCAGGGCAGGGCCGCCGGGAGTGCTCCGGGCGGCGCGCCAGGCCCTGACCGTCGTCGTCAGGAGCGCCTCGGCGCTCGTCGGCTGCTCGTTCCAGACCGTCAGATGACGGACGAACTCACCCTGTTCGCCCGCGGTGTGGATCCAGTCGAGGTACGGCCGCCGCCGGGCGGTGTCCAGGGGTCCCGTGCCCACGACGAGGATCATCGGCGCGCGGTCGGCCCAGGCGTTGAAGATCGCCATGCTCGCATGCAGCAGCCCGACCGTGTCGTGGAGGCCGACGGCCATGGGGCGGCCCGCGGCCTTGGCATAGCCGTGGGCGATGGCGACCGCGATCCCTTCGTGCAGCGCGAGCACGAGGTTCGGGCTTCGGCCGGGCGGATTGACCAGTGAGTCGTGGAAGCCCCGGATCGACGCACCGGGGTTGAGGGCCACGTGCTCGATCCCCAGGCCGGCCAATCGGTCGGCCAGGAGGTCGGATCCATACCAGGCCGATGTGGTCGTCATGAGACGCGCGGGAGGACCTCACGGGCGAATCGTTCGATCTGCTCGAGCCAGTCCGGGAAGCGCATCCGGAAGTCGATGATCAGGAGGTCGGCGCCGATCTCCTGGTAGCGCTGGATACCGCGGACGATGTCGTCCGGCGTGCCGGCCAGGACGGAGCCGTCGAGCTCCTCGAAGGTCGTGAACTGCCCGCCCTCCGGCTTGAGCCAGAACTTCTGGTGGTTGGCGTTGTCGATCAGGCCCGCCACATTCATGTGCCCAATCGCCTCCTCGCGCGTATCGGCGATCGAGGTGACCGGCACGGCGCCGACCATGATCATCGGCTTGCCCTGTTCGGCGGCCAGTTCGCGGGCCTTGGCGACCCGGACCTCGTACGTCGGGAAGGTGATCCGCCCCGGCAGCCAGCCGTCACAGAAGTCGACCGCCAGCCTGACCGAGGCGGGCGTCGCGCCGCCCCACCAGACCGGCACCGGGAAGAGCGGCTGTGGCTTCAGGTCGACGTCCTTGAAGTTGTACAACTCGCTCTGCCACTCGACGCTCTCGCCGGTCCACAGAGCGCGGGCGATCTGCGTCTGCTCGCGCATCATCGCCGGCCGGTCGACGTCGCCCTGGGCGATCACGTCGAACTCGTGCTGGAAGTTGCCGGCGCCGATGCCCAGCTCGAACCGGCGGCGGGTCATCCACGACATCGACGCGATGCTGTAGGCGAGGTAGATCGGATGGCGGAACGGGATGATCGTCGCGGCCCCGAGCCCGATCCGCTCGGTCCTGGCGGCGAGGTAGGTCAGCGTGACGAGCGGCTCGACGAACGTCCGATCGGTGCCCTCCATCCCGTGCGGGTGGAAGACGAGGTGGTCGCGAACCCAGAGCGAGTCGAACCCGAGCCGGTCGGCGAGCTGGGATCCCTCGATCAGCAGGTCCTGGTCAGCCTCGATCCCGAAGTGGGGGACGAGAAGGCCGAAACGGGTGGCCATGGTCGTCGTTCTCCTTGCGTGACGTGTCCGGTGGTGATCCGACCGACGGTCGGGGTTCAGGAACCCGGGCGAGCCTGGCGGCCCCAGCCGGGCTGGCCGACCACGGCGCCGTCCTCGTAGACGACGCGGCCGCGAACCAGGGTGGTCTCGACGACGCCCCGGACGCGACGACCGGCGTACGGTGTCCAGCCGATCTTGCTGAGCACGATCTCATCGCGGATCTCGAGTTCGGCGTCGAGGTCGACGACTGCGATGTCGGCGTCGCAGCCGACGTCGAGCCGGCCCTTCCGGGTGAGCCCGAAGATCCGCGCCGGCGCCGTCGCGATCAGCTCCACGACGCGTTCGAGCGAGATCCGCCCGGCGGCCGCGGCGTCGAGCAGCAGCGGGACGTAGAACTGGGTCGACGGGGTGCCCGTGTGGGCCTTCCAGCCGTCGGTCCAGCCCGGCTCCTTCTCCTCGCGCGTGTGCGGCGCGTGATCGGTCGAGATGATGTCGATCGTGCCGTCGGCGAGTGCCCGCCAGAGTGGCTCCGTGTTCTTCTCCGGCACGTAGTAGCTGAGGGCGTACGAGCCAAGCCGTTCGATCGTCGGCCAGTCGTTACCGAGGAAGACGGCCCACGGATTGAGCTCGGCGGTGACCTGTTGACCGGCCGCCTTTGCCACCCGCAGCTGCTCGACGACGCCCTCGGTCTGGGTATGCAGCAGGTGCAGCCGCGTGCCGGTCGCCCGCTGGAGCCGCAGCAGCAGCGCCACGGCCGTATCCCAGACGATCCCGTCGTGGGCGGCATAGGCCTTGGCGTACGCGAGGGCGTCGCGCTCGCCCCGCTTCCAGAAGCCCTCCTCGATATGGGTCATCAGGGCCTGGTCGTGCGGATGGACCATGAGCGGCAGACCGGTCGGCTCGATCGCCTCGAAGATCTCGAGCAGCTTGCCGTGGTCGTGGACGCCGATGCCCGGCATGTGCGGGTAGTCGCGACCGGTGTCGACCACCATGAACACCTTGAATGCGGCGATCCCGCGTGTTGCCAGGCCCGGGATCTCGTCGACGACGGTCCCCGCCGCGTTGATGTTCCAGTCGACGATCGCCTTCTGCTCGTAGAGGTCGATCATGGCGTCGAGGCGCTCGACCGTATTGGCCGGCGGCTGGACGTTCGGCATGGCGAACGAGGTCGTCACGCCGCCGGCGGCACAGGCGCTGGTGGCGGTGACGATGTCCTCCTTGTGGGTGAAGCCCGGCTCGCGGTGGTGCGAGTGGACGTCGACCGCGCCCGGGAGGAGATGCTTCCCGGACGCCTCGATCGTTCGCTCGGCGTCGAGCAGCGCGCCCGGCTCCACGATCGCCGCGATCCGCTCACCGGAGATGCCGAGGTCGGCGCGGACGCGGCCGGTCGCGGTGACGAGCGTTCCTCCGCGGATGGCGATGTCGTAACGGTCCATTGGTCGCAGGTCCTCCGTCAGATGGTGGGGCGGTCCAGGCGGAGGATCTCCGCATCCGCGGGTCGCTCGTGGACGAGCACCTCGCCGCCGACCAGGTGGCGCTCGAACCACTCGACGATGAGCGGGTTCACGACGTCGAGGTACTGCGCGTACGCGGCGTAGTGGGTGGTGCCGGTCTGGATCACCAGGCGTTTCGGGCCGCCTGCGCGTTCGTACAACGCGTAGGCATGGTCTTCCGGCGTGGTCGCGTCGTTCTCGACGGCGATGATCATCACCGCCCGGGGCGCGATCCGGTCCACGACCTCGATCGGCCGGTAGGCGAAGATCGCCTCCGCACTCCCCAGCTCCACGAGCGGCGGGATCTTGTCGTCGACATCCGCCTTGATGGTAGTCGCCCGGCGCTCCGGTGTCGGGACCATGATGCCCTCGCGCGGGGGCACGAGGGTCGGCTCGCCGGTGACGACGTGGCGGAGCCGGTCCTGGCGGATCTGCTCGAGGAATTCGAGCCACTCGGACTCGCGGCGCATCCGGTGGAGCCAGTCCCGACCATCCGCGATCGGGACCTGCGAGACGACCGCCTTGATCCTGGTGTCGAGCCCGCCCGCGTAGATGGCGTTGCCGCCGCCGGTGCCGCCGGACCCGAACGCCCCGATCCGCTTCGGATCGATCTCCTTGCGTGTGTGGAGCCACGTGACGGCCGCCCGGTAGTCCGCGACCTGGGTCATCGGGTCGAGGAACGTGGCGTCGCCGGTCGAATCGCCGAAGCCGCGATAGTCGAAGACGAGGACGGCGATCCCGGCCGCGAGCAGCGCCTCATGGTACGGACGGTAGATATTGGCGCCACGGAGACCCAGCCAACCGGGGCCCTGGACCACGGCCGGGAACGGCTCCGACCCGGTTTCCGGAAGCTTGAACGTCCCGGCAAGCACGGCCCCGCCGCTGTGGATCCGGACCTCCTCGGTCGTCATCTGCCCCCTCGTCCCAGTTTGGAGTCAGGCATTCGCGTAGATCCAGCGTGATGGGTCCCTGGCGTACTCGGCGTAGTCGCCGGGCACCGTGATCCCGGGGATCTCCGGAACCCAGTCGTCGTGCAGGAGCTGGTCCGGGTCGCCGAACGTGGCCGCGAGGTCGCGGACATCCGGGTCGTCGTAGGCCGACAGCCGCCCGCCCTCGATGACCGGGACGTCGCCCTTCGGCGTTTCGACGATCAGGGTGGGGGAGAGCAGGTGGACATGGAGGTGGCCGTACACCAGCCGGCGCTCGCCGGCCCAGACCTCCTCGGAGCTCCGCCAGCGCGTGCCGAGGCCGCAATGGATGATCCCGGCTCGGCGACGCTCCCATTCGAACCCGCCCGACGACAGGTAGCGGATGTTACCCGGGCGGACGATCTTGGGGTTCGTGCCGATCGCCAGCTCCCAGAGCCAGAAGAGGCCAGGGGCGGGGAAGCACGGGTACTGGATGTCCTTGGCCTCGGCCTCGAGGTCGCGCCATGCATCGCCGTAGACTCCGCCGCCGCGGATCCCGGTCATCCGGGCGTTCTCGACCTGGACCTCGATCCGGGGGAATGGCCGGCTGAAGTGGTTGAGGGTGCCGGCGATCGTGCCCGTCGAGTCGTCGGTCGGCTCGATCGGGGTGGGGGGATGGGCCATGAGGTGGCCCCACTTGGGCGACATCCCGTAGTCGTGTCGCGTCGTGTCGCGGAGCGGCTCGGCCAGGATCGTCAGCGAGAGGTTCGTCCCCTCGGGATCGGTGAGGCGGAGGCGAGATCCGGCGTGATCGGTGATGCGCGACCAGGTCCGCTCGTTGATCAGACGGTGGAGCGCCCGCGGGAAGAGATTCGAGGGGCCGTCGAAGTGGTCGGTGACCACCCATGGGAACCCCTCGTAGCGGTGCGAGACCTTCGGGATCGCGCCGCCCTTGCCGTGGATCAGCAGGTCGTAGCCGCGGGTCCTTGCGAGGTCCTCGATCCACGGCGTCCCTTCCCACCGGCGTGGGTTCTCCACCCACGGCTGGCGGCGGATGGCGACCTTGATCTCGTCGAGATCGTCGAACACGCGGTCGGCCTCGGCCTGGGCGATGACGACGTCAACCGAGGCCCCCATCTCCCGCAGGGCGGCGGCGATCGCATCGGTGATCGCGGGGTCGGTCTGGGTATCGACGCCGATCAGGACGCGTTGTCCGGGGCCTGTCGCGCCGTACCCGATGAAGCCCGCCGCGGTGCGCCGGACCTCGTCGGAGTGGGCGACATGGCGAGCGGTCTCCAGGAGGTCGTTGACGTCGACGACCCGCCGGACCCCACGGGCGGGGCCCGGCTCCATCCGGGCCTCGAGTTCTGGGGAGTCTGTCGTTCCGCACATGCGTTTCAACTCACCTGTGTGCGCCGGCTGGATGGAATCGCCCCCGGAGCGGTGCTCCGGGGGCGATCGGTTGACGTTGTTGCGGTCGAGCTACGGCTTGGGGCTGCCGATCTTGTCGTAGAACCCGTTGGCAGCGAGGGTCTCGAGGAACGTGCGGTTTCCGACGTCAGCCACGTCGACATCGATGATGTCGGGGTTGATCATGGCGATCGCCTTCTGCGGGTTCTTCAACGCCTCATCGGTCCACATCAGGGATCGATTGCCGATCTTGATGAAGTTGTTGACCTGCAAGGCCGCTTTCTCCTCTTCCAGCCCGGTGTGCGCCATGTAGTACGGGATCACGGATGCCGGATCCGTGAAGATGACGTTCTGGGCCTCGAGGACGGCGGCGATGACCACGAGCGCAGTGTTCGGGTTGGCCGCCAGGAAGTCCTTGGTCACGCTGATGCCCGACCGGCCGTACGCGATGTTGGCATCCTTCGGCGCCGCGGGATCGAACAACCGGGCCGCGATGCCAAAGCCCTGGGCGATCATGTCGGCCTCGATGTTGGAGTCGATGATCGCGCAGTCGACCGAACCGCCCTGAAGTGCGGCGAGCCGAGTGCTCTGGCCGCCGATCTGGGTGATGACCGCCTCATTCGGGGCGAGCCCGAGGGCCTTGAGCGCAAGGAGCGCGGCGGCGTTCGACGTGCCGCCGAACGTGCTGATCGCGATCGTCTTGCCCTTGACCTCTTCGGCGGTGTCGATCCCGCTTTGGCAGACGAGGTTGTCGGTCAGGATCACTGCGAGGACGCCGATGATGTTAAGCGGCACGTCCGTCAGCTGCGACGAGATGGCGCTCGACGTGCCGCTGAAGGCGATCTGGATCTGGCCGCCCTGGAGGGCGGCGACGACGCGGGCGTCACCCTCGAACACGCTCAACTCGACGTCGATCCCGTACTTCTTGAAGAGACCGAGCTGGACGGCCAGCGCACCGGCGTACTGGCTCATCTCGGTGACGCTGAGACCGATCGCCAGCTTGCTCAGCTCGGGCGTCGGCAGCGTGCCCGGCTCCGGCGTCGGCGCCGCGGTCGGCGCCGCGGTCGGCGCCGCGGTCGGCGCCGCGGTCGGCGTCGCGGTCGGCGCCGCGGCTCCGCCGCACGCCGTGAAAGCGAGGCTCGCGATCACGACCAACGCCGCGCCCCGCAAGGACCTTATAGTGAATGCCACGTTCGCTCTCCTCCACAATGTTCATCCACGGGCAGCAGCCCGAGGACCGACTCTACCGGAGCGGCATGCAGTTGTCTATGATTGCGTTGACATTGCATCTGGCGGACCGCCAAACTGGCCGGATGGGCTCGCTCTTGCGAGTATCCGGCGAGTCGGGAGTGCAAGGAGCCATCAGGCCACGATGAGTATTGCCTCGAGATATCCGCGGCGGCGCACCGGTGAACCGGGGCGAAGAGGCTGGCTCGATCGTCGCGGCCGACTGGGATACGGCCTCGTCGGCGCGGTCGGGTTCCTCCTGGTCTGGGAGCTCGGCAGCCGCGCGGGCGCGATCAACGAGTTCTTCTTCAGCCGACCCACCGCGATCGTCGCGGCCGGGATGGTGGAGGTGCAGGTCCCCCGGTTCTGGGACGACGTGCGCCGCAGCCTCACCGAGTTCCTGGTCGGGTACGGCCTGGCGATCGCGGTGGGAGTTCCCGTGGGGCTCCTCACGGGTTGGTTCCGCCGCCTGCAATACAGCCTTGATCCGTGGCTGAACTTCCTGAACTCGATACCGCGGTTTGCGCTGTTGCCGGTCATCGTCATCGCGACGGGGCTGGGAATGTGGTCCGTGATCGTCGTCGCGTTTCTCGGCGCGGTGCTTGCGATCATCATCCCGACGATCCAGGGGGTGAGGACCGTGGATCGGCGATTCCTCGACGTGGCGTCAAGCTTTGGCGCCTCGCGACCTCGACTCTTCGCCACGGTGGTCGCGCCGGCCACGGTGCCGTTCATGGTGTCCGGCCTACGGCTCGGTATCGGCCGCGCCCTGATCGGCGTGGTCACCGGCGAGCTGTTCGCCGCCACCGGAGGATTGGGGCATATGATCAAGAGGGCGAGCGACACGTTGCAGACGGACAAGTTGCTGTTCGGGGTGCTCATCTTCACCTTCGCCGGAATCATCCTGGTCGAGGCCGTACGGCGGCTCGAGGCCCGTGTCCAGCGCTGGCGTCCGGTCAGACAGGGAGCGGCAGCATGACGACGGGCGGAATGGCGTTGCGAGCACGAGGTGTCCAGTTCACCTACATCGATCCGACCACGCATGACAGACTGGTGGCCATCGAGCACATCGACCTGGAGATTCCGGAGGGCCAGTTCGTCTCGATCGTCGGCCCGAGCGGTTGCGGCAAGTCGACCTTCCTCAAGATCGTCAACGGCCTGCTTCCCGACTACCAGGGCGAGATCGAGGTGCTCCAGCGCCGGTCGGAGGGGAGCGCCCACGCCATGGTCTTCCAGGACGCGGCGCTGTTCCCGTGGTTCTCGATTCTGGCCAACGTCGCCTACGGCCTGCGATGCCGGGGCATTCCCAGCAAGGTCGCCAACGAGCGAGCCATGCCGTTCATCAGGATGGTCGGGCTCGAGGGGTTCGAGGCGAAGTACCCGTACCAGCTGTCCGGTGGCATGCAGCAGCGGGCGAATCTCGCCCGGGCGCTGACGGTCGACCCCGAGATCCTGCTGATGGACGAGCCGTTTGCCGCGCTCGACGCCCAGACGAGGGAGCTGATGCAGGCGGAGCTGCTCCGGATCTGGGCAGAGGCGAGGAAGACGGTCCTGTTCATCACCCACCAGATCGACGAGGCGATCTATCTGTCCGACCGGGTGCTCGTGATGAGCGCGCGGCCGGGCCGCCTTCTCGCCGACATCCCGATCGACCTGCCGCGACCCCGCGAGCTGAGGATCAAGCGAACGCCCGGGTTCACGGCCCTCGCCGATCAGATCTGGGAGCTCATCACGCCGCAGATCCGACCGGACGTCCCGGCCGCGGACTGACGTGACGACCGAATCGGTGGCGCACCGCGCCCCCCCGAACCCGCCCTCGACGGCGCGGTGGCGACCGTCGGAGCGCCTCGTCTTCGGCCTGCTCGGCTTCGTCGTGGTGCTCAGCGTCTGGGAGGCCGTCTCGGTCCTGGGCCTCGTCAAGAAGGTCGTCCTCAGCTCGCCGACCCTGATCCTCAACGCCGCGATCAAGGACATCTCCAACGGCGTGATCTGGCCCCACCTCCAGGCCAGCGGCACCGAATACGTCCTCGGGTTCCTGGCCGCGCTCGTGGTCGGCGTGCCCGTCGGACTCGCGATCGGCCTGTTCCGACGGCTCAACTACCTCCTCGATCCATGGCTGTCGGCCATCTACGCGACACCGACCGTGGCGCTGGCGCCGCTGATCATCATCATTCTCGGGATCGGGCTCGAGGCCAAGGTGTTCATCGTCTTCCTCGAGGCGATCTTCGTGATCGTCGTGAGCACGATGGCCGGTGTCCATGCCGCCGACGCCCACTTCCACGACATCGCCGAGAGCTTCCGGGCCTCGCGATGGATGCGCTTCCGCTCCGTGGTCCTGCCTGCCAGCGTGCCCTACATCCTGACCGGGGCGCGTCTCGGAACCGGGCGCGCGCTGGTGGGAGTCGTCATCGCCGAGTTCCTCGCCTCGAACGGCGGGATCGGCTTCTACATCCTCCTGAACGGCTCGATCCTGCAGACCGCCCGCGTCTACTTCGGCATCGTCCTGCTCGGAATCCTCGGTGTCGCCCTCGGCGAGTTCGTGCGCGTCATCGAACGGCGGTTCGACCGCTGGCGTCCTGCGATCCGATAGCCGCGGGGTGAGCAACGAGGCTCGGCCTGCCGGCCGCCGTTTCGGGCCGTTTCGGCACCGAGGATATGTCGCCTACTGGCTGGCCGTCGCCATCAGCAGCCTTGGGACCTGGCTGGCGGCCGTGGTCGGTTCGATCTACGTCTACGAGCTGACCCGCTCCACGTTCTCGGTCGGCGTCTTCAACTTCGCCGGGTTCGTCCCGATCCTGCTCTTCTCCGTCCTGGGCGGCCAGATCTCCGACCGGTTCGACCGCCGGACGGTCGTCTGGACGACCCACGCGGTCTCCGTGGCGATCGCGGCGGTGCTCGCCTGGCTGACGATCGCCGGCGCGGCGACGGTGCTCACGCTGATCGTCGCGATGTTCCTGCTGAACGCGTTGTGGGCCCTCGGCAAGCCGTCCCTCCTGTCCCTCGTGCCGAACATCGTGCCCCGCGAGGACCTCCAGGACGCCGTCGCACTCGGCTCGCTCGCCTTCATGAGCGGGCAGATCGCCGGCCCGCTCATCGCCGCCGCGGCGCTGGCCATCTCCGGCGCCGGCCTGGCATTCGCCATCAACGCCCTGACCTACGTGGCGCCGGTGGTGGCGATGATCGTTCTCGCCCGGATGGGGCTGGCGGGACGGGAGACCGCCGCGGCCCGGAAGGCGGCCACCGGCGAGGCTGCCCGGTCGGGGGCCTCGTTCGTCCGCCGGAATACCTGGCTGGTCGGGCTCCTCGCCGGGATCGTCGTGACCAGCACCGTGATGGAGATCCAGCGAACCGTGGGCCCGGCGCTCGCTTCAGAGAGGCTTGGTGTCGCGGAGAGCAACGCCGCCCTGATCCTGGCGGCCCAGAGCGTCGGCTCGGCGATCTCCTACCTGCTCTTCGTCCCGATCCGGAAGTACGGCTGGCTGCGCTGGTCGGCCCTCATCGGACTCGTCGTCCAGGCTGTGGGCGTCGTCGCCGCCGCCGCGGCGCCGAACCTCCCGATCGCCCTGGCCGGGTTCTTCCTGATCGGCCTCGGCTTCGCGTTCTGCTTCCCCGTCCTGACCGCCGCGCTCCAGGAGGCGACGCCGGACGAGCTGCGCGGCCGGGTCATGTCGTACCATCAGCTTGCCCTGCTGGGCCATCGACCGTTCACGGCGTTGATCATCGGCAGCGTGGCGACCCTCAGCCTCCAGGCCGGGATGCTGATCTGGCTGCTCATCCTCCCGGTCGGCCTGTTTGCCATCCGGTCGGCCTGGCGTCGGCTGCCGGTGCAGCCAGCGGCGAAGCCTGCCGAGGTGCCGGCCGAGGTACCGCCCGACGCCGGCCAGACCCCGGTCATCGGTGGCTGACGCTGAACGCGTGCGAGTGCATACAATGAAGTCCACCATCCGCGGCGGAGGAAGCACTGTGGCCGCATCGGTCTCGATCGACCCTGACTATTGCATCGGCTCCGGGGACTGCGTGCGGGTCCTCCCGGACGCCTTCGAGCTGCGCGAGGACCTCGGGGTGAGCGTCCCGCGTGCCGCGGCGGCGGAGACGGACGTCGACCTTCTCGTCCAGGTCGCGTCCGCCTGCCCGACCCAGGCGATCCGGGTCGTCGCCGCCGACGGCACGGTCCTGCACAGGTCCAACGGTGGCTGACCAGGCAGATCCGGCACGTCCGGGCGCTCTGCCCCGCTCGTACGCCACGACCGTCGAGCTGTCCGGCTACGAGGAGATCCGCGAGGCCCTCTTCAGCCCGGATCTGTCACGGACCTTCGACACCCGAAGCTATGCCGAGGGCAACATCCGCGACGGCATCGTGAGCACGGCCCACGGTCCCATGCACCGGGCCCGGCGCCGTGTCGAGAACACCCAGTTTCGTCCGGACAAGCTCCGGCTCTATGAGCAGACCCTCTTCCCCGCGGTCATGGCCGACCTGCTCGACGTCCTGCTCGTCGGCGACGAGATCGACCTGTACCGGATCGGCGAGATGCTCGCGAGCGTCCTGGCCTCGCGGCGCGCGGGGATCGACATCCGCGAGCACGACCTCGACGAGCTGACGACGATAGTCGAGTTCGTCGACATCTTCAGCCAAGGTGCGGCGATCCTTGACGCGAAGGACCCCGACGCCGTCCGGGAGCGGGTCTACGCGGCATACGAGCGGTTCGAACGCGACTACATCCGCCCTGCCAGCGAGCGGCGACAGGCGATGCTTGACGCCCATGCGCGCGGCGAGATCGGCGCCGACGACCTGGCCCACGACATCCTGACCGCGCTCCTCCAGCACCGCGTCGACCCGTCACTCGAGCTTGGCGACGAGCGGCGGATCGTTCGCGAGGTCGCGACCTATCTCCAGGGCGGCACCCACACCAATGGCCAGACCGTGGTCAACGCCGCCGACCTGCTGTTCGCGGCGCTCCCTGAGCAGCCCGGCATCCTCGACCGGGTCGCGCAGGACCTGCTGTTCGCCCAGCGTGTCGTCCATGAGACCCTGCGACTCCGACCGACGACGCCGAAGATCCGCCGGCGGACGGTCGCCGACACGACGATCGTGGGACGATCGATCCCGGCCGACGCGCTTGTCGTCCTCGACATCGTCCGTGGCAACCAGGAGCCCACGTTGTTCGGGGCCGACCCGGACCGGTTCGACCCGGACCGCACGGTCCGTCGCGACATCCCTCGCTGGGGGTTGTCGTTCGGGGCCGGCAGCCACATCTGCCCAGGTCGATCGGTCGCGGGCGGGTTCCCGGCGCCCGACGGGCCGAGCGCCGCCGCCGACCACATCTACGGATTGGTGCCCCTGATGCTCCAGGCGCTGGTCCGCCGCGGTATCGAGCCCGTGCCCGGGCGCGCGCAGGAGCGCGACACGCGAACCGAGCGGTTCACCCGCTGGGCCCATTACTGGGTCCGGCTGGGGTCGCCCAAGGGCGGGAGCTTCGCCCGATGATCCCGCGGTTCGCGCTCGCTCGTCCCTCCGCGCTCGGCGAGGCGTTCGCCGCCTTCGACGGCGCCGGTGGAGATGCCGCATGGTATGCTGGGGGCACCGAGCTGCTCCAGGTGATGAAGATGGGCCTGGCCAGGTTCGGGACGCTCATCGACCTCAAGGGTCTCCCTGAGCTGCGGGGGATCGCCGTCGAGGACGACGGCGCCCTCTGGATCGGTGCCGGGACGACCCATCGCGAGATCGAGCGGAGCGCGACGGTCCGTCGGGAGTTGCCCGGCCTCGCCGGGCTGGAGGCGCACGTGGCGAATGTCCGGGTGCGCAACCAGGGGACGATCGGCGGAAACCTCTGCTTCGCCGAGCCGCATTCCGATCCTGCGACGTTCCTGCTGGCCTGCGACGCCCGCCTGCGACTCGAGGGTCCAGGGGGGCGCCGGGAGCTGGCGATGGACGCCTTCCTCGAGTCGCCCTTCGTGACGGCCCGGGCGCCCGATGAGATCGTCGTCGCCATCGTGGTTCCGGGTGCGTCCGCGGGTGAGGGTCGGGCGTATGAGAAGGCGAAGTTCCGGGAGCGACCGGTGGTCTCGGTGGCCGTCCGCCTGCGACTGGCCGGGGGCAAGATCGCGGAGGCCCACGTGGCCGTCGGTTCGATGACCGACACCCCGATCCGGGTCGCGGCCGCCGAGTCGGCGCTCAGCGGTATCCCGGCCGACGCGCTGGCGCTGAGCGAGGCGCTGGTGGTGGGCGCGGCGGCCATGACCCGGATCGACGCCGCCCAGGATCTCGACGGCTCGCCCGACTACAAGCGACACCTTGCCGGCGTGCTGCTGGCGCGAGCGGCTCAGGCCGCGCTCGTGGAGGCCGCTGCCCGTGTCTGAGATCGTCGAGCTGAACCTGGCCGTCAACGGGCGGAGCCGGACGGTCCTCGTCGAGCCGCGCGAGACCCTCGCCGACGTCCTCCGCGAGCGACTGGGGCTGACCGGCCTGAAGGTCTCCTGCGACGTCCAGGTCTGCGGCGCCTGCACGGTCCTCGTCGACGGGCTGGCCGTGAGCGCGTGCACGTACCTGGCCGTCGATGCCGGCGACCACGAGGTGCTGACGGTCGAGGGGCTGGCCCGGGACGGCGAGCTTTCTCCCCTGCAACAGGCCTTCATCGATGTGGCCGCCTTCCAATGCGGCTTCTGCACCCCGGGGATGCTGATGGCGGCGACCGCCCTGCTCAGCGACAACCCGGCGCCGACCCGCGAGGAGGTCGTGGCCGGGATCGACGGCAACCTCTGCCGCTGTACGGGCTATGTGCCGATCATCGAGGCGGTCCTGGCGGCCGCGGCCGCCAGGACCGCCTCGCGTCCCGACCGATGAAGCGCGTCACCACGAGGCCGGCGCCGCCTTCCCCGATCGGCGAGTCCGTGCCGCGCCGCGACGGCGTCGCCAAGGTCACCGGGGCCGCACGCTTCACGTCCGACCTGTCCGTGCCCGGGATGGCCTGGGCGAAGATCGTGCGCAGCCCGTATCCGCACGCCCGGATCCGGTCGGTGGACACCTCGGCGGCACGTGCGCTGCCGGGCGTCATCGCCGCCGTCAGCGCCGCCGATCTCGCCGATGTCGAGATCTACTACGGGCACGCGCTGGCCGACCATCCGCTGATCGCCGACGGCGTCGTCCGCTACGTCGGCGAGGCCGTCGTCGGGATCGTCGCCGAGGACGCGGCGACGGCCGACGAGGCGGTGGCACTCGTCCTCATCGACTACGAGCCGCTGCCCGTGGTCATCACGGTGGAGGCGGCACTCGCCGACGGGGCACCGATCATCCATGAACGCGAGGCCGCCCAGCGACCGCACCGCGGCTTCGAGGAGGAGATCGAACGCGACCACCCGAACGTCTGCTCGTTGTCGACCCAGAGCTATGGCGATATCGACGACGCATTCGATGGTGCGCACCTGGTCGTGGAGGGCGACTTCCGCTACCCGATCTCGTACGCCTACGCCATGGAGCCGTACACGGCCATCGCCGAGTGGAGTGACGGCGGGCTGACCGTCTGGAGCTCGTGCCAGCACCCGTTCATGGTCCGCGAGGACCTCGCCAACTGCTTCTCGCTGCCGCAGTCGCGGGTGCGGGTCATCGTGCCCTTCGTCGGTGGCGGGTACGGCAGCAAGAGCTACACCAAGATCGAGCCACTCACGGCCGCCCTCGCCCTGCGCGCCGGGCGGCCGGTCAAGCTGGCCCTGTCGATCGACGAATCGATCCTCACGACACGCGGTGACGGGGCGTTCATCCACATCGCCAGCGCCTTCGACGCCGACGGCCGCCTGCGCGGACGGCGGGCCGAGATCGCGCTCGACACGGGGGCCTACGCGGAAAACTCGCCACTCGTCGGACGGAAGGCCGCCAACCGGATCGCCGGGCCATATCGCATCCCGGCGGTCGAGGTGACCTGCCGGGTGATCTACACGAACACCGCGCCCGCCAGCTCGTTCCGCGGGTTCGGTGCGCCGCAGGGCAACTTCGCGGCCGAATCCCAGATGGATGAGGCGGCCGAGAAACTCGGCCTCGACCCACTGGAGATCCGGCGCAGGAACGTCGTCGCGCCCGGCGAGGCGCTGTGGCCCGGGGTCCGGGGCATGGATGCCGATCTCGATGCTGACCTGGGCCTCGTCGCCGAGGCGCTCGACTGGTGGACGCCGCCTGCGGCCGGGCACGGCCGGGCGATCGCGATCAGCGCGTCGGACGCGGGTTCCGAACCCGTCACCACGAGCCTCGTCCGGATCTCGGCCGATGGCTCGGTGACGGTCACGGTCGGGAGCACCGAGATCGGGCAGGGGTCGTCGACGGTCCTCGCCCAGATCGCCGCCGCGGAGATGGGTGTGCCGCTCGATCGCGTGCAGCTCCTCCAGAGCGACACGTCGGCGGTCAGTTACGACCGGTCGACGGGTGCCAGCCGGACGACGACCCTCGTGGGTCTCGCAATCCAGTCGGCCGCCGCGGACGCTCGCGCGCAACTCCTCGACGCGGCGCGCGACGCGCTGGCCAACGGGGGGGCCGTCGAGCCGGCTCCCGGCGGCGTCCTCGTCGACGGGGTCCATCACGATTGGGGCGCGGTCGTCCGCGCCTGGTTCGCCGGGGCCGGCGGCGAGATCGTGGGACGTGGCTACGTGCGAAAGGCCGGCACGACCCAGGCGATGCCGTCGTTCTGGGAGATCGGCTGCGTCGGGGTCGAGGTGAGCGTTGACGAGGCGACAGGCCAGATCTGGGTCAAGCACCTCGTCACCGTCGGCGACGTGGGCTGTGCGATCAACCCGCAGCTGGTCGAGTCGCAGGACCTGGGCGCCGCGATCATGGGGTTCGGGATGGCCATGAGGGAGGAGCTCGTCTACACCCCCGACGGCAACCTGCTGAGCGGCAACCTCGTCGAGTACCGCGTGCCGCGGGCCGGCGATATCCCGCCGTTCACGTCGATCCTCGCCGAGCGTGGCGACGGTGTCGGCGTCTACGGGGCGAAGGGTGGGGGAGAGGGTTCGCTCAACCCGGTCGCGGCGGCGATCGCCAACGCGGTCCAGCGGGCGACGGGAGTCCGACTCCGGCAGGCCCCGTTCACACCGGAGCGTGTGTGGCGCGCCCTGCAGGAACGCGATGCCGGCGGGTGAAGTTTGGACCTCGCGCTACCTCGCGCTGCTCGGTCTCGAGCGCGGGGCACCAGACCGCGCGACCCTGGACGCGCTCATTCGGGCGCATCGGGCGATCGCCTTCGAGAACGTCAGCTCGCTGATCCGCCGGCACGCCACCGGTGATGGCCCTGTCCCGCCGCTCGACCTGGACGGGGTCATGGATACGTGGGCCGCCCGCGCCGCCGGCGGCGTCTGCTACGAGGTCGGCTCGATGCTCGGCCGCCTGCTGGACGACCTCGGCTACGTCGCCTACCCGGTGCTCGCCCAGATCTCGTTTCCCGGCTCCCACTCGGCGCTGATGGTGGACCTCGATGGGCGCCAGCTGCTCGTCGATGTCGGCAACGGCCAGCCGATCTTCGAGGCGATCCCGGCCGACGAGCCGTTCGAGATCGACCGGGCGGGACTGCGCTATCGCTTCCGGCCGGACGAGGGGTCCGGGAAGCTGGTCCAGGACCGCTGGGTGGGCGGCGAGTTCAAGCCCTTCGTCACCTACGACATGGCGGCCGCGACGCCCGACGAGATGGAGGCTTCCTACCAGCGCCACCACGCGCTCCCGCCGATGACCTTCGTCATGCAGAACTTCCGGCTCGTCCACTGCACGGACGACGTGGTCATCCAGCTGCGCGACCACGAGTTGACGCGGTACACGGCCAGCGGCAAGACGACCGAGGAGGTCCGCAGCCTCGACCGCTACCGCGAGCTCGTGGCCGGCCCGTTCGGCTTTCCGGGCATGGGTGTCGATCGCGGGCTCGAGGCCTGGTCGGCGATCACCGGAGCCGAGATCCCCAGGTCCTGAGCGGACGAGCGCGCGGGCGGTCGAGGGACCGTGGCGGACCCCCGAGGGACCCCCTCGGCTCGGATCCGCGCCTGCCAGTCGCGATCGGCCCGCGGGCGGGCGTGTCTCTCGGTCCGGGCGAACCGGCGGGCCATCAGGTCCCGCGAGATGCGCGGCGGTCGGCGACCTTCTGGGCGATGGCCGCGTTGATGTGGGCGCCGAGCGGGCTGAAGCGTTCGCGTGGCTGGTTACAGAGGTCCATCGCGATCCGGGCGTAGACCAGCGCCGCGTCGGTCAGGTCCCTGACCTTGAACGCCTTGCGGGCGGCGTGACTCGTCGACCGTGGGGCGTAGCTGATGGCCGGGATCCCAAGCTCGTTGAACGCATTCGTGTCGCGCCACATGCTCGTCACCGGCGACCCGACGATAAGCGGCGGTTCGCTGAACACCTGGTCGTGGCAACGGCGGACCGTCTCTATGAGCCGTTCCGCACCGATGGCCTCAAAGCCGGGTCGGTACAGGAAGAGCTCGACGGTGCCCGGCACGCCGACCTCACGGAGCACGTCGCGAAGCTCGTCTCGCAGGTCGAGCGGATTGGCGCCCGGGAGGATCCGCGTGTCGACATAGAAGGAGCACAGCTGGGGTGTGCTCGTCAGGTTGTATGGATAGCCTGCCCGGATGGCGTTGATGCTCGCCTTGGGTACGATCGTCCCGGTCGGTCCTTCGTAGGTCATCTGGGTCTGGTAGTCGTACGCCCAGCGTTCGAATGCGGCGATCACGGCGCTCGTTCGGACGATCGCGTTCGGCGCGTCCGCGAGACCCGTCGGCCTGGGCAGGTACGGCGTATAGAAGCGCGGCTGGTCCGTGAAGACGGTGACCTTGAAGTGGGCCTTGCCCGGCTCGACCCCGACGATCCCGAAGCCGGTCCCCTCCGCGACGAGGGCGTAATCGGCGACCGCACCGTGGGTGACCATGAAGCGCGCCCCGAGATCCTTGCTGAGGTAGCCCGGACCTTGGAACTCGTCGATCGGCTCGCGTGAGATCTCGCCCGCGACCGCGCTGACGATGAGGTCGCCCGCCAGGGGATAGCCGCTCTCGCGGATTGCCTTGGCGGCGATCAGGAAGGCCGCCATCGGGCCCTTGTCGTTGACCACGCCGTCCCCGAAGATCTCGTCGCCCTCGACCCACGCGCTGTGATAGAGCGGATCCTGGGGGTCGCGCGCCGACCAGATGGCATCGGGTCGGAGCGTGGTGTCGAGATGGGAGTTGAAGATCAGGCTCTGGCCGCCGCCGGTCCCCTCCAGCCAGGCCGCCACGTTGAAGCGGTCCTCCGTCAAAGCGAACTTGCGCGGCGTGAATCCATGGCTCGCCAGCCAGTCGAACACGAACTGGCCGGCCGGTCCCTCGCTGCCCGTTGGGCTGTCGATGTTGCCGAGCGCAAGGGCAAGATCGACGACCTCCTGGGGGTCGATCCGGGCGACGACGTCATCGGGTGTCAAGTGCGTCTCCATGTGCTTCCGGATGTTCCGTGGCGGTCCACCAGCCCGGGATCCCCGTCGGCGGATCGGGTGGGACGCCATCGGCCTGGTCGCGCAACGCCCGCCAGACCCGCTCGGGGGTGAACGGTGCGCGGTGCATCCGGACGCCCAGCGCGTCGTGGAGCGCGTTCGAGACGGCCGGGACGACCGTCGCCATGCTGCCGTCGCCATGGGCCTTCGCGCCGTACGGGCCCATCCCGTCGCGGTTCTCGATGACGAATGTCCGAACCTCGTCCGGCAGGTCGGTGAACTCCGGGACCCGATAGTTGAGCACGGAGCCGTTGGAGAGCTGCTGACCGTCGTAGACAAGCTGCTCGCGCATGGCGATCCCGAGGCTCTGCATCATCGAGCCGATGTCCATGCCATCGGCCAGAGTGGGGTTGATCGCGAGCCCGATGTCGGCGACGTCGACGAGACTGGTCGCCCACCACTCGCCGGTCTCTGCGTCGGTGGCGACGCGCACGCCGACGATCGGGTTCTCCCAGGACGGCGGGATGAGGCCCCAGTCGCCGACCGGCCGGATGTGGCCGCGGCCGCTGACCTCCATGTCCGGTGCCTGGAAATACTGGCCGATGATGTCGCCCCAGGGGAGCGTCCTGTCGCCGTTGCGCGCCCCGCTCTTCTCGAGCTCGATCTCCTCCGCCGGGATCTCCCAGATCTCGGCCGCCATCTCCTGCAGCTGCTCCTTGGCGTCTCGACAGGCGAGGAGGATCGTGGTGCCCTCCATGATCGTCGTCCGATCGGCGCCGGTCGTCCGGGCATAGGGCGTCACGCCGCTGTCCGACATCTGGATCCGGACGCGCTCCATCGGCAACCCGAATTCCTCCGCCGCGACCATGGTCAGGATCGTCTGGCTGCCCTGGCCGAGCTCGGCCGATCCGGTCAGGACGGTCACCGAGCCGTCGCCATGGACCCGGATCTCGCTCCGCCCGACGGGCACGGCCCCGCTGTCCATGACGACGAGCGCCACGCCCTTGCCCGTTCCCGGCGGCTCCTTGCGCGGCCAGTCGAGGCCACCGGCGACCAGACGCAGGTTCCCCTTGACATCGGCATGGAGGGGACGCTTGCCCGGGAAGAAGACATGACCCCGATCGACTAGGTTGAGCAGCCGGTAGTCGACCGGATCGCGGCCGAGCCGTTCGGCCATCTCGTCCATCTGGACCTCGCCAGGGAGGCTCGCGTGCGCCCCTCCGAAGCCCCGGTAGGAGCTGGCCGGGCTGGTGTTGGTGTACGCGGCGCGGACGCGGATGTCGACGGCATCCCAGCCGTATGGCCCAACGAGGCGGGTCGAGGTCTTGGCCGACACGAGCATGCTGTTCTGGGCGAATGCGCCGCTGTTCATCAGGACGCGGGCCTGGCGGGCGATGAGCTTCCCGTCGGCATCGGCCGCCGTGCGGAGCCAGACTCGGGCATCGAGGGCCCGCGTGGTCAGGACCGTCTCCTCGACGGTGAGCTCGACCCGCACCGGCCGGCGCACCCGCCACGAGCAGACGGCAGCGAGCGGCTCCACCTTCGAGTACGACTTCGCGCCGAAGCCGCCGCCGACGAATGGCGTGATGACGCGGACGCGCGAGAGCGGCAGGCCGAACAGATCGGCCACGTCGCGTCGCGTCGTGTAGGTGTGCTGCCCGTTGGTGTGGACGGTGACCTCGTCGCCGCGGTGGTCGACCACCGCGGCATACGACTCCAGCGGATAGGCGAACGCCATCGGGTAGTAGTACTCACCCTCGACGATCGTCGTCGCGCGGGCGAAGGCGGCGTCGATGTCGCCCCACGCAACGACGTCGTCGGTCAGCTGGTTGGTGCCGAACTTCCGGCCGGCCAGGTTGACGTGTCCGGGCGCGTGGCCGAAATCGTGCGGCTCCTCGTGGATGAGCGGCGCGCCGGGCCGCAGGGCCGCCTCCGGCGTCATCACCGGCTCGAGTTCGTCGTAGGCGACGTGGATCAGCTCGATCGCACGTGCGGCGGTCGGCTCGTCCTCGGCGATGACCGCGACCACGGGCTCCCCGACGTACGTGACCTTGTCCATCGCGAGGATGGCGTTGTCGCGGATGGCGTGCCCGAAGAGGTGGCGCTTCAGGGTCAGCAGATCGGACCCGACCATGACGTCGAGCACGCCCTCGACCGCCTTCGCGGCCGTCGTGTCGATCGACAGGATCCGGGCGTGCGCGACCGGACTTCGGAGGACCTTGGCGTGGGCCATCCGCGGCAGGACGACGTCCGCGGTGTAGACCGCCTGGCCGGTCACCTTGGCGCGGCCATCGGTTCTCGGCACGGACCGTCCGACGACCGAGAACTCCGGTTTCGGTGTGTGCTGCCTGCGCTCCTCCCATTCCTCGATCGTGGCCTTGAGCGAGCGGCGCGTGCGGCCGCCGGTGATCTCGGGATCCTCGCCGCGGATGAGGCCGGACACGAGCCGACCGAGGTGGACGCCGATCAGGTGGCGCTTGTAGTCGGCGCTGCCGTCGGCGTCGTCGAGGAGATCGGCGTCGTCGGCCAGGATCTCGGCGGCACGAGGAAGCCGGTCCGCGATGCCGTCGAGGTCACCGAGGAGGATCGCCTCGGCGGCTTCGCTCCGGACGGGGATCGGGCTCGAGGCGCCCACGCCGAGACGCGAGCCGACGATCCTCTGCCGTGCGAGGTCGAGGTCCAGCCGGACCGCCACGCCGAGCATCGGCCGGTGCTCGAGCTGCTGGACCCGGCGATAGCCGACCAGCTGGCCCGCGGCGAGGGTCGGGATCGCGATCGCCCGCAGGATCTCCCCGGGCTCCAGCACCGTCTCGTAGGGGCCGGCGGTGAACGCCGCGATCGGGACCGCACGTTCCATGCCGGGTCCCGCCACGTGGAGGACGGCGTCGTGGACGAGCAACAGCGTCCCCGGGTCGGAGTGCGGCTCGGCGAAGCAGAGGTTCCCACCGAGCGTGCCGGTCGAGCGCACCCGCGGATTGGCGATCCGCCCCTCGAGCCGGGCGAGCAGGGGGAACGCGGCCCGGACGAGCGGCGACCGAGCGATGGTGCGATGGGTCGCCAGGGCCCCGATCTCGAGGTGGTCGTTGTGCTCCTCGATCGTGTCGAGGCCGGGGATCGTCTTGAGGTCGATGAGCGTGTCGTACCGCAGCCCACCCTGCTTCATCGCGAGCAGCAGTTCAGAACCGCCGGCGTAGCAGGTCGCGTCGGGCCCGCCGCTGAGCAGGAGCTCGCTGGCCTCGGCCAGGGTCGCGGGCTGGGCGATGCGGAATGGGTGCGGGTAGTGCGGCATGGCGGCGTTACCCCTGTCGTCCGGGGAGGCCGGCGAAGCCGATGATCTGCGCCCTCCGGGCCTTCTGGGCCCGGAGGATCGCGGCGACGATCGGCAGGTAGCCCGTGCAGCGGCAGAGGTTGCCGCTCATGTGCTCGATGAGGTCGTCGTCATCTGCGTCGGCCTCCGCCTCGTTCGCGAGGTAGGCGTGGGCGGTCAGCAGCATCCCCGGCGTGCAGAAGCCGCATTGGAAGGCGCTCTCGGCGATGAAGGCCTCCTGGACCGGATGGAGGACGCCGTCGACGGCGAGCCCCTCGACCGTCAGGACCTCGCGTCCGCGGGCCTCGTAGGTGAGGAACGTGCACGAGCTGCGGGGGAGCCCGTCGACCAGCACCGTGCAGGCGCCGCAGGCCTGGACATCGCATGACAGCTTCGTGCCGGTGAGCCCCAGGCGGTTGCGCAGGGTGTAGGAGAGCGACTCGGACGGCTCGACCTCTACGGACACCTCGGTCCGATTGACCGTCATCACGACCGCGATCGGGTCGATGGGCGCGTCAGCCATGCTGCTCCTCCAGGAGGGTCCCGATGTTACGGACGAACTGATCGAAGACCTGGTCGCCGCGCCGCCGCATCGGGACGGCGCCCAGGGCGGCCATGCGCCCGAGGACCTCGACGTTGCTGGAGACATCGAGCGTCGATCCCTCGCCGGTCGGCCTGACCGTGGCGGTGACGTCGCCCCGAACCCGGGCCTGACCCGCCCGATCCTCGCCGGACACCGTCGCTACCATCCGGCGAGCGGCGGCATCCTCCGAGACGTCGATCGTCAGGGCGACCTGGACGGAGAACGGACCGAGGCGCTCGACCAGCAGCGTCGTGTACCGGCCGGGCGCTCCCGCTGGCTCGAACTCCCGGACGTTGGGCAGGCAGCCGGCCACCCGGACCGGCTGTTGCAGCAGCGCCCAGACCTCGTCGGCGGAGCGCGGAAGCGTGACGGACTTGGTGATCGCCAGCAGCATGTGTGCCTCCGAATCTCAGGCCATGATCCGGGGAGCGGTGACGGGCTCGCCGTTCCCGGGCCCCACCAGGACCACCCCGTTCTCGGCGATCACCGTGCCCCGCAGGATCGTCATGACCGGCATCCCGATCACTGCCCGCCCCTCGAGATTCGACCAGCCGCATTTGTGGTAGCTGTCGGCAGCGTGGATGACCGATTCGCGGTTCATGTCCACGATGACAACGTCCGCGTCCGAGCCGGCCGCGATCGCGCCCTTCCTCGGGTAGAGGTTGACCAGCTGCGCCGGCGCCGTGGCGCAGAGCTCGACGACGCGCTCGAGACCGATCCGGCCCGCGTTCACGTCGGTCAGCAGGAGCGACAGGTAGTGCTGGATCATCGGGCTGCCACCCGGGGCCGCGAACATGTCGCTCCAGCCGATCTCCTTCTCCTCGAGCGTGTGCGGAGCGTGATCCGTGCCGACCACATCGATCGTGCCGTCCACGGTCGCCCGTCGGACGGCGTCGGCATGGTCGTCGGGGACCCACATCCCGAGGGCCAGCGGACCCCACCGTTCGATGCTCTCCCACGAGTTCGTCACGTACAGCGAGGCCGGGTTCACCTCGGCCGTCACGGCCTGTCTGGCGGCCTTCGCGGCGCGGATCATCTCGACCCCGCCGGTCGTCATGACGTGGAGGATGTGCAGCCGAACGCCGGTCGCGCGCTGGAGCAGGAGCATCGTGGCGATCCCGGAGTCCAGCACGATCCCCTCGGCGGACCGGCCGGCCCGCGCATACGAGCGGAAGTCGCGCCCGGTGGTGGCCCAGGCCCGCTCGATGAACAGCTGATAGAGCGACTGGTCCCAGGGGTGGACGAAGAGCGGCCGGTCGGTCTTTGCGACCTCCTCGCAGATCCGGAAGAGGGTCGCGTGGTCGTCCACGGCGATCCCCGGCATGTGGGGATAGTCCCGCCCGACGTCGGCCATCATGAAGACCTTGAAGGCGGTCGCCCCTGCGTCGGCGAGCCCGGCGATGTTCTCCGGCATGGTCGCTGCCGCGTTGTGCCCGAAATCGACGATCGACTTCGCTTTGGCGTTGGCCAGGTGGGCGGTCAGCTTCTCGGCGTCCGTCGTCGGTGGCTGGACGTTCGGCATGTCGAGGACGGTGGTGACGCCGCCGGCCGCCGCCGCACGACTCCCGGTCGTCCAGTCCTCCTTGTCGGTGAAGCCCGGGTCGCGGAAGTGGGCGTGCGTGTCGATGAGACCCGGGATGACGACATGGTCGGTGGCGTCGACATGACGGGCACCCTGAAGGTCGTCCCCGGCAGGACGGATCTCGACGATCCGGCCGTCGACCACGACGATCAAGCCGTCCCGCCAGCCGTCGGGCGTGTGGATGCGTCGGGATCGGATCGTCAGGTCGGCGGCGGTCACGTGCGGCCCTCCAGGATTTCGATCGACGGACCCGTGAGGTGCTCGTCATACCAGTCGACGATCTCCCGGGCGAGGAGCGCGAAGTTCTCCGTGTACGACTCGTAATGGGTCGTCCCGTGCTGGCGGACCAGGCGTTTCGGCGAGCCGGCGCGCTCGTACAGGGCGGTTGCCTGCTCGTCCGGGGTGACGGTGTCGTCCGCGACCGTGATCACGAGCAGTCCGCGCGGCGCCAACCGGTCGACGACATCGACCGGGCGGAAGCGCATGACCGCGGCCGCACTCTGGAGATGGAAGCGTTGTTCGATCTTCGCGTCCACGTCCGCCTTGCCCGTGTAGCGAGCCCGCTCGGGGGCGCCGACCATGATCTCCGTCCGCGGATCGACGAGCTCGCTGACGCCGTCGCGCACCCACGTCCGGGCGTCCTCCGCGACACGCGCCTTGAATGCCACCCACTCGTACTCGCGGCGCATCCCGCGCAGCCAGGCGGCGCCGTCGCTGACGACCGACTGGACCGCCAGGCAGCGGATCCGCGGATCGCGGGCCGCGGCCACGATGGCGTTCGCCGAGCCGATCCCGCCGATCCCGAACGCCCCGATCCGGTGACGGTCGACCTCTGGCCGGGTCTCGAGGAAGGTGACCGCGTTGATCATGTCCTCGACCATCCGTTCGGGGAGGATCCAGCCGCGCTCGCCGTCGCTCTTGCCGTGGCCGCGGTAGTCGAAGACGAGGACGCCGTAGCCCGCGTCGACGAAGGCGGCATGCCAAGGGACGTACGCCTTGGCGTCGGCGAGACCGAGCCAGCCCGGGCCCTGGACGATCACCGGGAACGGCCCGTCGCCCGTGTCGGGGAGGCGCAGGATCCCGACGACGCGCGTCCCCTCAGACAGGAACTCGACCGCTTCCTCACGCACGAGCGGCCTCCCACGGGCGTCTGAACGTGACGGCGCCACCGACCACCGTCAGCTGCACGATGGTCTCGGCCAGGGTCTCGGGCGCCGCGGTCAGGGGGTTGCGGTCGAGGACCGTGAAGTCGGCCAGCTTGCCGACCTCGAGCGAGCCGACCTGGTCCTCGTGGTGGCTGACAAACGCCGCGCGGCGCGTGTACATCGCGAGCGCCTCGTCCGCGGGGAGCGCCTCGGACAGGGCCACATGCCCGCCACCGTCCGTCCGGCGCAGGATGGCGTCACGCATGGCGACGAGTGGCGAGGCCCCGATGACCGGCGCGTCGGATGATCCGGCGACCAGGACGCCGGCGTCGCGCAGGCTCGCGAACGGGTAGAGCCCCGCCGTCCGGGCGGCCCCGAACGCCTCGAGGTAGCCGTCGCCGAGCGCCGAAAAGAAGCCTGGTTGGCTGACGACGTGGATCCCGAGGCGTGCCGCCACCGACCGCAGCTCCGCCGTGAAGCAGCCACCATGCTCGATCCGGTGGCGCAGCGGGTTGCCCGGCGCGAGCACCGCCTCGTAGGCGGCGAGCGTCGTCCGGATGCCGCGCTCGCCCTGGGCGTGGATGGCGACCTGGAACCCGGCCTCGTCGCACTCGCGGATGACCGCCGCCAGGGCGTCCGTCTCGTACCAGAGCAGGCCGGTGTCGTGGGGCGGCACCTCGTAGGGCTCGTCGACCGCGGCGGTCCGGCTGCTCATGCCGCCGTCGCAGAAGAGCTTGATCGCCCCGATCCGCAGCCGGTCGGAGCCGAAGCCCGTGGTCATGCCGGCCTTCAGCAGCCAGCCCGCTTCGGGATACGTGAACATGACGCTCACCCTGACCGGCAGCTCGCCCCGCCGCTCCGCCTCGCGGAGGGCCAGGAAGGCGCCCGCGTCGGCGGCGGCATCCGAGCAGCTGGTGATGCCGAGCGCGGCGAGGTGGTCGCCGGCCCGGCGGACGAAGGCGGCACGACCGGTGGCGTCGAGCGCCTCCAGATGCCGCCGCATGTTCGCGCCGAGCAGGTCGAGGGCCAGCGTCTCGATGAGCCGGCCGTCCAGGCGCCCGACGGCGTCCCGCCCGAGCCAGCCGTGGTCGGGATCGGGGCTGTCGTCGGTCAGACCGAGCTCGCGGAGGGCCGCCGAGTTGACGACGCACAGGTGGAGCGAGAGGTGGAAGAGAACGCACGGCGTGGCGCCGACGGCCTCGTCGAGATCGTCGCGCGTCGGATGGCGACCGTCGGTCAGCTTGTACTCCGCGTAGCCGCTGCCGGTGATCCAGCCCTCTGGACCGGGCGCGGTGGCTGCCAGCCGCTCGCGGATGGCAGCCACCGACGGTGCCGCGCCGGAAGAGCAGTCCGCGCCGGTCAGCAGGTAGGCCAGCATCGAGATGTGGCAGTGGGCGTCGATCAGACCGGGGACGATCGTCGATCCGGCAAGGTCGATGACCGGTGTCCCCGGACGCGCCGCCGAGACCAGCTCGTGGGCGTCGCCGATCGCCGCGATCCGATCGCCGCGGACCAGCAGCCCGGTGGCCACGGTCCCGGCTGGGTCAACGGTGATGATCTCCGCGGCCCGGTAGACCACGGTCCCGGAGCCGTTCATCGACATGACAGCATGCAAGCGCGTCCCTCAGTACCCACGGTCCCGATCATAGATGTTGCGCAAGGGTCGTTTATCGAGGAACCGGCGGAGGTTGTCGATGAACAGGTCGACGATCAGAGGGTTCTCCGTGTCGACGACGCTCGCCCGGTGGGGCGAGACGAGGACGTTCGGCATGTCCCACAGCGGGCTGTCGGGCGGGAGCGGCTCGTGTTCGAAGACATCGAGGGCGGCGCCGCCCAGATGGCCGTTTTGGAGGGCTGCCACGAGGGCCGGCTCATAGATCACGCCGCCCCGCGCGATGTTCACGACGAAGGCACCGGCCGGCAGGGCAGCGAGCTCATCGGCGCCGATCAGATGACGGGTCTCGGCGGTGTACGGGCAGGCGACGACTAGCGCGTCGACAGTGCCGAGGGCCGATCGGAGCTCGGCGGGCCGGATCGACCGGGCGACACCTTCCGGCGGCGGCGCGTCCGACCGTCGCAGACCCCAGACCTCGACGCCGAGGCCGGCCAACGTACCGGCGACCTGCCCCCCGAGCCCGCCGAGCCCGACGAGGAGGACGCGCGTGTTCGCCAGCACCCGGGTGACGCTCGGCTGCCAGGCGTGTTGCGCCTGCTCCGCCTGCATCCGGGGCACGTTCTTGACCAGCCAGAGCAGGCCGAGGACCACGAACTCCGTGAGCGGTACCGCATGGACGCCGGCAGCGTTCGTGAAGACGATGTCGGACCGGTCAAGCCCGTGTCGACGCAGCGACTCGCCGACGCCCGAGCGGGACACCTGGACCCAGCGGAGCTTCGGCGCGTGCCTGGGCATCTCGGCCGGGGCGTACCAATCGAGATCGAACAGGATGTCCGCGGAGCCAAGGATCGAGAGCCAGCGCTCCAGATCCGGGGCGTCGAGGATTGGCCGCTCGCCGTCGTGGTCGGCGACATGACGGGCGCGGGGGATGAGCGTCGGCTCGTGGACGATCCGCAGGCGCACACGGTCGACAGCGCGAATCCGCTCGACGAGCTCCGGCTCGATCGGCGACGCGACGACGACGGTGAGCGGATCAGACGGAGCGGTCACCGGAGATCAGGACGCGACCATGGCCTCGAGCACCTGTTTCGGGTCGACCGGTATCGAGTACGGCCGGTAACCCGTCGCGTTGTGGACGGCGTTGAGGATCGCCGGGGTCGACGGGACGGTGGCGATCTCCGAAATCCCCTTGGCGCCGTACGGGCCCTCCGCGAACGGGTCCTCGACGATCTCGGTGCGCACTGTCGTCGCGTTCAGGCTCGTCGGCACGCCCAGGCGGCGGTAATCGAGCCGCCGCCACGGCGGCGTCCCGTTCACGGTCGGGTAGTTCTCTGTGAGCGCGTAGCCCTGGCCCATCGACACGCTGCCGATCAGCTGGCCACGGATCTGCTGCGGATTGATCGCGACGCCGCAGTCGTGCGCCGCGATGACGCGCAGCACGTCGACGTGGCCCGTCGCTTCGTCGACGCCGACGAACGCGACCTGGGTGGCGTAGGCGTAGGTCGGGTAGTTGCGGTACTTCTCCCTCGGGACCGTTCGGCGCGCCTCCTGGTCGGACAGCGGCCACGTCTGCGGGGCGATGTACTCGGCCTCCGTTTTGACCTCGATGCCCTCCGCCCTGGCCCGCTCGTAGAGCTCGGTGAGTGTCATCACCTTCTGCTCGACGACGTACTGGGTCCACTGCGTCCGGAACTCGTTGTCGATGAGCGCGAGCTGCTCGGGAGCGTGGCCGCTCCACTTCGAGGCGAGCTCGAACAGGAGCTTCTTGAACTGCTTGCCGGCGATGACCACGGCGTTGCCCGACACGAGCGTCTGGCGCTGGCCCGATGCCGACCGATGCGGATGCACCACCGCGGTGTCCATGGTGATGATGTCGAAACATCGGAAGTCGAGGCCGGTCGACTGGGCCGCGAACTGGACCATCGTGGTCCGGATCGCCTGGCCCATGTCGACGACCGAGGCGATGAGCTCGATCCGGCCGTCCGGCTTGAGCGTGAACGTCGCCCCGGCGTCGTCGATCTTGCCCTTCCCGGCCCCGACGTTCTTCATCCCGCCGGCGACGCCGAACCCGATCCGGTAGCCCGGCCGGGCCATCGCCTGGTAGGTCGGCCATTCCTCCTCGAACGCGATCTTGCAGGCATCGAGGGTCGCGACCGCGCCGACGCTGCTCGACAGGTGCTGACCGGTGATCGTGTAGTCGCCCTCGACGTACATGTTCTTGCGGCGGAAGTCGAACGGGTCCATCTCGAGCTTGATCGCCAGCTCATCCATCAGCGATTCCATCGCGACGGCGGCCTGGTTGATGCCGTAGCCGCGGAAGGCGCCGCCGAGTGGGTTGTTGGTCAGGACGGCCTTGCCGTCGATGCGGACGTTCGGGACGCGGTATGGCCCGCACGAGAAGATGCACGCTTGGTCGATGACCCGCGGGCTGTTGCCGGTGTACGGCCCGGCGTCGCAGATCATCTTCGCGTCGACCGCGAGCAGGTGGCCCTCGGCGTCCGTCGCGACGCGGTAGTCGAGCTCGAACGGGTGGCGCTTCACGGAGGTCCGCAGACTCTCGCTCCGGTTGAGCACGATCTTGACCGGCTTGCGGGTCACCCAGGCGGCGACCGCGGCCATCCCCTCGAGGGCGATCTCGAGCTTGCCACCGAAGCCGCCACCGAGCGGCGTGACGACGATCCGGATCTTCTCGCGAGGCAGGTCGAGGATCTTCGTCAGCTGCTCGCGGGCCTCGAACGGCGACTGGGTCGGGACGTAGACCGTGACCCCGCCGTCGCGGGCCTCGGCGAGGCAGGCGAGCGGCTCGAGGTAGGCGTGGTCCTGGCGCTGGGTCGAGAAGTGGCCTTCGGCGATGTGGGCCGCGGAGGCGAACGCCGCCTCGATGTCACCGACCTCGTGGACGATCGCCTTGCAGACGTTGCCCGGCGTAGAGGAGACGAGCTGCGGGGCGCCCTCGGCGAGCGAATCGAGGGGATCGAAGAGGCCCTCGAGCGGCTCGTACTCCACCTTGACGAGCTCAACGGCCGCGGCCGCGTTCTCGCGTGTGTCGGCCAGCACCAGGGCGATCGGGTCGCCGGTGAAGCGGACGAGGTCGTGGCAGAAGACGGGCTGATCCGGGACCGTCCGACCATGGGCGTTGAGGCCGGGGACGTCGTCCGCGGTGAGGACCCACTTCACGCCCGGGGCGGCCTTCGCGGCCGACGTGTCGAGGCTCAGGATCCGGGCGTAGGCGTGCTCGGACCACACCACGCCACCGTGGAGCATCCCGGGCAGGACCATGTCGTCGGCGTATGGGAGCTTTCCCTGGACGCTCTTCGTGCCGTCGACGAGAACGGACGATGTGCCGATCGGTCCGTAGGTCGGCTCCCAGCCTTCATACGACGACGGATCGTCCAGCCACTCGGCTGCCTGCGCGACGGCATCGAAGATCGGCTCGTACCCGGTGCAGCGGCAGATGTTGTTCTTGAGCCCCTCGCGGATCTGGGGGAGGGTCGGGCAGGGCGTCGTCTCGAGCAGCGCCTTGGAGGCCATGATCATGCCCGGGATGCAGAACCCGCACTGGACGGCGCCCTTCTCGAGGAAGGCGGCCTGGATCGGATGGAGGGTGCCGTCCTCGCGGGCGAGACCGTCGATCGTCTCTATCTTCACGCCGTCGGCGCGCTTCATGAGGTAGACGCAGGAATCGACCGTCTTGCCGTCGACCTGGACGACGCAGCTACCGCAGTCACCGCTGGTGCAGCCGTCCTTCGTGCCCATGAGGCCGAGGTCGTCGCGCAGGTACCGGAGGAGCGTCTTCTGGCCGTCAACCAGCCCGCTGACCGCCGTCCCGTTGACCGTGAACGTGCGCTCCACCGGCGTCTGAACGGGCGTTTCCGCGGCGGCCCCCAAGGTGGTCTCCATCCCGTTCTCCTTCACCCGTGATCAGCTGGGTTCCAATGCATCTCGGAGCTTACAATGGCGCGGCGAGCAATGCAGGCGTTCCGTCGGGCAGGAGGCGAGCGGCGCGCAGATGTCGGACAGGCGGAAGATCGAGATCGGCATCGGGCTGCCGCGCGGTGGCGGCGTCAGCGGCGATTTCCTGCTCGACTGGGCGCGACGCGCCGACGCGGGGCCGTTCTCCAGCCTGGCCGTCGCGGATCGCGTGGTGCACGACTCCCAGGAACCGTTGATCGCCCTCGCGGCAGCGATCGGGGTGACCGGGCGGATCCGGCTGCTGACCAGCGTCCTGCTCGGTCCGACCCGGGAGACGACCCTGCTGGCCCGCCAGGCGGCCTCGATCGACTCGTTGTCCGGGGGGGCGCCTGACGCTGGGCCTTGGGATCGGCATCCGCGAGGATGATTACGCGGCGACCGGGTTCCCGTTCCGGGCTCGTGGCCGCCGCCTGGACGAGCAGCTGCCGATCCTCCGGCGCCTGTGGGCGGGTGAGCCACTCGGTGAAGAGGTCGGTGCGATCGGCCCGACACCGGTCCGGGCCGGCGGTCCGGAGATCTTGGTCGGCGGCTACGTCGACGCCGTCGCGCGGCGGATCGCCGCCTGGGGCGACGGGTTCATGTCACCGGGCGGAGGCGAGCCGGCCCGGATGCGCGAGCTGTGGCAGCGGATCCTCGAGGCGTGGGCTGCTGCCGGCCGCGAGGGACGCCCGCGCTGGGTCAGCGGCAGCTATTTCGCCCTGGGCCCGAACACCGACGAAGCCGCCCGCGCGCATGTCGGCAGCTACTACGGCTTCGACCCGGAGCTCGCGGAGCGCCGGATGCGCGGGATCGCGACCACGCCGGCGGCGGTCGAGGCGGCGATCCTCCGGCAGGCCGAGATGGGTGTCGACGAGTTCATCCTCCGGCCGTGCACCGCGGACATGGAATCGCTCGACCGGCTCGCGGAGCTCGTGGCCGCACGGGCGGCGCGCTGATAGGCGGCGCGCTAGACGGCGCGCTAGACGGCGGCCTCGGTCGTCGCGGCTGTCGGAGGGTCGAGGGCGTCGTCGTCGAACGAAGTCGTCAGCGCCACCGCGGCGCCCACCCCGAGCGACACCGCCATGACGACGAAGATCGCGGCGATCCCGGCCGATCCGGCGATCGCGCCCATCGTCGTCGGCACGACCAGCAGCGCAACGCGATTCCCTGTGATCCGCACTCCGAGTGCCGTCGCCCGCTCGCTCCGCGGTGAGCGATTGGCGACCCAGGCGATGGTCATCGGCTGCCCGAGGCCGAGGCCCAGCCCGACGATCACCATGATCGCGACGAGGACGACCGGGGAGGTCACGAACGGCATGACGAACAGGCCGCCACCCGCCAGCAGCATGGAGAGGGCGAGCAGCCTTGAGCGACCGATCCAGCCGATGAGCCTGGACATGAAGAAACGCGACACGAGCGAGGCGCCGGCCCGGACCGACAGCAGGGTGCCAACCAGGGCGATGGAGAGGCCCACGTCCTCGCCGTACAACGGCATGTAGGCGATCAGGACATCGACCGCGGAGATGACGGTGACGCTGACGTAGATCGCCGAGATCATCCCCGAGCGTCGGAGCACCTGGCCGGTCACCGCAAGGATCCCCGGCTGCCCGGTACCGGGCGTTCCCGACGCGTCGCCTTGTGGTCGGCGGGGCGTGCTCGGGATGAGGAAGGCGATGGCGCTGGCGACGAGGGTCACGGTGGCGCAGAAGAGGAAGACGCCTGCCTCGCGGTTCTCCGGCATGAGACTCGTGGCGATCGCGGCCGTCAGGGGAACGGGCAGCGTCCCTGTGCTGGCCAACATCGTCGATCCGCCGATGACGATCATCCCGACCGTACCTCCGAGGATCGCGGCGGCGATGGCCGGACCAGCCAGTTGGCCCAGCGAGGTGAAGGTCGAGTAGTGCCCGAAGCGGGCCTCCCGTCCCTCCCGGGAGCCGTGGTTGGCGATCATCGACTGACCGGCCACGAGGTAGATGATCTGGCCGAAACCGAGGGCGATCTGGGCCAGCCCCAGGACGAGCAACCCGGGCGCGAAGACGGCGATCAGGCTGCCCGCGGTGAGTGCCCCCAGGCTCAACATCAGATACCGCGATTCACCGACGCGGTCGATCCAGCGACCGATCGCCACCGCCGTCAGCGCCGGCACGATGGAGAAGGCGGACTGGATGAGCCCGATCTCGAGAGGCGATGCGCCAAGCGAGAGTGCCCGATACGTCATCGTCGGCTTGGTCGCGTTCGCCGCGGTCGTGGCCAAGACGGTTACGACGAGCTGAAGGATGAACCCACGGCGCCAATCGGACGGGGGACGGGACGGCACGTCGCTCATGGACGGCAGTCCCCCGCCTGGGCGATACTCATCGGTGACATAGTACACTTCCGTATGCAATGACTGTGGACAAGGAGCGACGCGGGTGATTCTCGATCAGAAGGTCGTCGTGCAGGCGACCCCGGACAAGGTCTGGGCCTTCCTCATGGACATTCCGGCGGTCAGCGCATGCGTCCCCGGCGTCGAGTCGTTCGAGAAGATCGACGACGACACGTTTCTGGGCACACTCAAGGTCAAGGTCGGGCCGATCGGCGTCAAGCTGAACGGCAAGGTCATCGTCGTCGAGCGGGACCGCGAGAACTTCCGTTCGCGGATGGACGTCCAGGCTGCCGAGAAGCGCCTCAACAGCGCCGTCTCCGCACACGCGACGCTGACCCTCGTTCCGCGCTCCGAGACGGAGACGGAAATCCACATCCACACCGAATCCTCGATCCTCGGCAAGCTCGGGGAGTTCGGCCAGGCGGTCATGCGACGCAAGGCCGACCAGATCTTGGGTGAGTTCGCGAAGAACATGGCCGCCACGATCGGCGCCTCCCGCTGACCCTCGCCGCGAGGCCGCATCGGCAGCCTTCGCGACGGCCATAGCGACGCAACGAAGAAGCCCGCCGCGGATGCAGCGGGCTTCTTTGCTCTGGAGGAGGAGCGGGGTTGGGGTGCGATCCGCTACTTCGTGGCGGCAGCAGTCTGGACGACCGGACGAACCAGCTGGCCGCCGGGCTCGCCGACGAGCTCGCCGTCGCGCATCACGATCCGACCGCGGATGATCGTCGCGATTGGCTGGCCCTTCGTCTTGCGGCCGTCGTACGGTGTGATGTGGTTCTTGCTGTGGAGGTCGTCATCGCGGATGACGCCTTCCTTGTCGAGATCGATGATGGTCAGGTCGCCGTCGGAGCCGATGGCGATCGTGCCCTTCTGCGGGTAGATGTCCCAGGTCTTGGCAGGTCCCTCGGACGTGGCCCGAACGAACTGCTGGAGCGTCATCCGCCCGGTGTGGACGCCGTTGGTCAGGAAGAACCGGACGCTCGTCTCGACGCCGGGGAAGCCGGAGATCGCCTTCCAGATGTCGTCGTTGAGCTTCTCTTCCGCGGTGTGCGGGGAGTGGTCCGTGGCGATCATCGAGACGCGGCCGTCGTTGATGCCTTCGAGCAGGTAGTCGCCGTGGCCCTCGCTGCCGTAGCGGACAGGCGGGTTCATCCGAAGACGCGAGCCGAGGGTCGCCATCTCCTCGGCCTTGAGGAACACGTAATGGCCGCCGGTCTCGCAGGTGATGTCGACACCCTTGGCGCGCCACTCCTCGATCATGTCGAGGCCTTCCTTCGAGGACAGGTGGAAGATGTGGATCCTCGTCCCGACGTGCTTCGCGTAGAGACCCATCCGCTGGATGGACTCGACCTCGGCGAGCGGCGGGCGCGAGTCGACGTGGGCGAGCGCGTCAGTCCGGCCGGCTGCCTTCATCTGGCGGATCAGGTGCTGCATGATCTCGTTGTTCTCGGCGTGGAAGCCGATCCGCAGCCCCGTCTCGGCGATCTCACGGAAACCGTCGAGCATCATGCCGTCGTCCGGCGCCGGGATGTTGCCGATCGTCTCGCCGAGGAAGCATTTGAAGCCGACGACGCCAGCCTCGGCCAGCGACTTGAGGGCCGGCACGCTGTCCTGGACGAGCAGGCCGATGATCCCGAAGTCGACGTACGACTTCTCCTCGGCGAGCTTCTTCTTCAGCTCGAAGCCGGCGACCGTATCGGTCTTCGGGTTCGTGTTCGGCATGTCGATGACGGTCGTGACACCGCCCATGACGGCCGCGGTCGAACCGGTCCGCCAGTCTTCCTTGTACTCGAGACCCGGCTCGCGGAAGTGGACGTGGCCGTCGATGACGCCGGGGATGACGTACTTCCCGGAGGCGTCGTATTCCTCCTTGGCCGTCAGGCCGAGGTTGCCAGGAGCCGAGATGGCCACGAACTTCCCGCCGTCGACGGCGAGGTCCGCCTTGAAGGTGGCGTCCGGGGTGACGACGGTGCCGTTCTTGACGATCAGATCGACTTGGTCTGCCATTGGTTGTCCAGTTCTCCTGCTATTGGGCTTGCATGACGAGTTGCGCTGGGTCGCCGTTGGTCGCGCGTTGGTCGCGCCTGGTCTGGGCTCCGGCTTCGGCCGGTCGGGCTAGGGGCCGGCGGTCTCGCTGGCCTCGGGGTCGAGGATCCAGCCCCATCGATCCTTCGTGGCCTTTGACATCTCGGCGGTCACGACCGCAACGCCGAATCGTTCGCGCCACTCCCAGGGGATCGTGGCGTCGATGAGCAACCGCGAGTTGAAGCCGCGATGGTCGGGATGGATGGCCGAGTCCAGCGGCCCGCTCCAGGCGCGCCGGATGATCGTGATGTCACGGTCCGGGTCGCAGCGGGTCATGACCGCCCACATGACGTCGTCGAGGCTCGTGATGTCGATGTCGGGGTCGACGACGATCGCAATCCGACCCGCGTACGCCGACGTCCCGGTCTGACTGCCGACCATGAGGGCCTGCGTGGCGTGACCGGCGTAGGCCTGGTTGACTGCGATCACCGTCATCATCCGGTTGCCGGCCTCGGGCGGACACCAGACGCCGGTCACCCCCGGCACGCCGGCCGCCCGGAGCTGCGTCTCGATGAGGGCCGACTTGAGATAGGCGAGGAAGCGGTTGTCCTCGTGCGGCGGCTTGCCCTGCGGGCAGCCAAGCAGGATCGGGTCGGTGCGGTGGTAGATCGCCGCGACATGGATGACCGGGGTCTGGTGCTCGCCGCTGGCGTAGTAGCCCATCCACTCGCCGTACGGACCCTCGTGGTGAGTCTCGTCCGGGTACATCCAGCCCTCGATGACGATCTCGGCCGTCGCGGGGAAGGGGAGACCGGTGTGCTTGCCGCGGACGACGTCGATCGCCTCGCCGCGCACGCCGCCGGCCCAGGCCATCTCGCTCACGCCGTAGGGGATTCCCTCCGCGCACGCCGACATGAACAGGAGCGGATCGGCGCCGACGACGACGACGATCGGGCACGGCTGGCCGCGGTCGAAGTACTTCTGGCGGATCAGCTTGCCGTGCTTGCCCGGGCTGATGTAGATGCCGAGCTCGTTGCGGCTGAAGACCTGGTTCCGGTACGTCCCGAGGTTGACCCAGTCCGAGTCGGGGTCCTTGAGGATGTTCATGCTGGCGGTACCGATGAACCGGCCGCCGTCCTGCGGATGCCACATCGGCACCGGGAAGGCCTCGAGGTCGACGTCATCGCCCTCGAGGATGTTCTCGAAGATCGGCCCGGTCTCGACCTCGCGCGGCGGGATCGGGGTGAGGCCGTCGAGGACGCCGCGCCAGAACTTGAAGAGGCCATCGTGGTTCGCCTCGGAGGGCGGGAGGTTGAGCGTGATCGCCTGGCGCGCCTGGTTGCCGCTGCAGTTGACGATGACGCGGCGGCCGGCCGGGTAGCCGGGGATGTCGTCGAACAGGACAGCCGGAGAGTTCTCGTTGTGGTCGAGCATCTCGGTGATCTCGCCAATCTCCGACTGCCAGCTCGCACCGCGGACGACCCGCAGCTCGCCCTGCTCCTGCGCACGGGCGATCCACTCGCGGGTATCGCGCCACGGGGCCAGACGGCCTGTCACGGGATCGCTCGGCTGATCGTTGATCGCCACGCCTGTCCTCTCCAATCCACCTGGCCGGACCGCTCTGGGCCTCCGACCGACGGGGCGGACGCACCCGTCGCGGTCCATCAGGTCCGTATCCACATCCGGCGTCGACACCGACGTGTCGGGGCGGCGTGAACGTCACTGTATGCAGCGGTATCTTATCGGCTTCAGGGCGTCCCGGTCAATGCCGAGGCGACGCTCATGCCGAGGCGACGCTCACCCCCGTCCCGCCGATCGAACTCGATGGAGTCCCATGGACCTGAGTCCCGTCGTCCTGTCCGTTCTCGTCGGGTCCATGTTCGGGGCCGCCTTCGTCAACGGGACGATCGGCTTCGGCTTCGCCCTTCTGGCGGTCAACGTCCTCGCCGTGATCCTGGGCGCCAAGGAGGGGATCATCGTCCTGAGCCTCCTGACACCGGTCGTGAGTGGTCTCCAGGTCTGGCACTTCCGGGCCCACCGAGCGACGGCCATGCGGCTCCGGCTCCTCATCCTGGCCGCGCTCGCGGGGACGGCGATCGGCTCCCAGATCCTCGTCTTCCTGCCCGGGTACCTGATCTCGCTGGCCCTTGGCCTGCTGACGGTCTTCGACGTTATCATCGAGCTGCGGGGACGGCGGTCTCCGCTTGGGTCGCGGACGGAACGCCGCCTTGCCCCTGTGGCCGGGTTCGTCGGTGGGCTCTCCAACGGGACCCTCGGTGCGAGCGGTCCCGTCTTCGGCTCGTATCTCGTGGCGATCGGTCTGCGCGGCGGCGAGTTCGTGCTCGCGATCTCGACGGTCTTCTTCGCCATGTCGCTCATCCGCAACGTGGTCCTGACCGGGCTTGGCCAGTACACGATGGGGATCGTGGAGCTCGCCGTGATCCTGCTCATCCCGTCGTTGGCGGGTCAGCGCATCGGCTTCTGGCTGCGCGGGAGGCTGCCCGCCCACACCCTCGAGCGGGCCGTCCTTATCCTGCTGCTGGTGGCGAGCCTCAACCTGCTCTATCGCGGCATCGAGGGCCTGCAGGCGGCGATGGCCTGACCGTGGGCGGCGATCGGCTGACCCGTGGGCGGCTGACCCGCCTGTTCAGGCGCCGGCGACGACCGTCTCCGACAACCCGCGTAGCGCCCGGACGAGGCTGAACGCGACGATCCGGCCGGTCTTCGGGTTCTCGTCGGATGGGATGTTCTCGATCCGGACGTGAAGGCGGCCGAAGTTGCCCTCGACCTCGACCTCGTGCGTGTTGTGGCTGACCGTCGGGTCGGCGATGACCCGGACCTCTGTCCGGTCGAAGCCGATCCCGGCGAGGCTCACCGCAGCGACCACGTTGACGTTGGCGGGAAACCGCTTCGCCGCCTCGCGCGCCGGTCCGGCGTACAGCACGCGTGGCTCGCCCGCGAGGACGACCGCTGCGGCCTCGTCGCCATCGAGCAGCGAATGGGGCGGCTTCCGCACGGAATGGACGACCCGATCCAGGCCGCCGACCGCGGCCGCGGAGATGGCGTCGAGTGCGGCGATGGCCCCGGACGGTATCCGCAGGCGGCTGCCCCCCGAGGCGGCCGCTCGCTCGACCTCGGCCAGCAGGGCCTCATCTGCCAATACGCCCACGCTGAGGGCGATCACGTCGATCCCCGCGGCGAGCAGGGCAGGGACGTGCTGGCGGAACGCGTCGTGCCCGCCGGCCTCCAGGACGACGTCCGGACGGAGCGCGATGAGGTCCGCGACGTCGGTCAAGAACGGGATGTCGAGCCTTGCCCCGTCGGCGTCGTGTCGCCCCGGTTCGCGAACGACGACGGCGACCAGCGTGGCCGTCCCGGCCAGGCCCTCAGCGATCATCCGGGCCACGGCGCCGCCGACGGCGCCGAAGCCGATCAGCGCGGCGGTCGTGGCCATGACTCGACCGTCTTCAGGTAGGCGATCGCATCCTCGACGGGCACGACGTCCGCATACTTCTGGTCGAGGTCGAAGAGGTTGATCGCGTGTGGCGCCTCGTTCCGGTCGAAGACGCATTCCTCCGCGACGACCATCTTGTAGCGATAGGCCTTGCCGTCGATCACCGTCGCCCGGACGCAGCCGCTCGTCGATTCACCGGCGACGACCAGGGTGTCGACGCCGAGGCCGTTGAGGAGGCCGACGATCGGCGTCCCCCAGAACGCGCTCGGCGCGGTCTTGCGCAGGACGACCTCACCGTCGATCGGGGCGAGTTCGTCGACGATCTCGTAGCGCCGCCTTCGCCGCTCCGCCGCCTCCGGCGTCTCGCTGATCTGGCCGCCACGCGGCGTCGCGTCGCGCCAGCCGGGCATCCCTTCGAGCCCGGTCACATGGACGACCGGGATGCCGAGCGCGCGCGCCTCACCGAGCAGGCGCTGGATGTGCGGAAGCGCCGTCCAGCCCGCCAGCCCGCAACTGGCCGGCCACGTCTTGATCGCCTCAAGGAGCGGTTCCGGGGTATCGCCGAAGACGTTCCGGTAGAGGTCGACGAGGAGCAGAGCCGGGCGCTTGCCGACACCCTTGTGCGGGGCCGGATTGAGCGCGACATACGCCCGATCCTGCTCGGTCAGATAGCGATCCCAGACCCGCTCCGCCATGGTTGCTTCTCCTCGATCTTGATCGATCCCTCAGGCTCACGCCGGGGCGCCGGTGGCCCGGGACGCCGGTTGCCGCCCACGGGATCGCGGCGTTACGATGGTATGCGACTGTAGGCGCTCGCACACGGAGCATTGATGGCGCGACCGACCCTCGATGGCAGCCCTGACGCTTCCCCCGGCCGGCGCCTGCGCGCGCTGCTCGACCGGCCGGAAGCGCTGGTCCTGCCCGGCTGCAGCGACGCGCTGACGGCGCGTATCGCGGTCGCCGCCGGCTTCGAGGCGGTCTACGCGACCGGAGCCGGGATCGCCAACACCCTGCTCGGCGTGCCCGACGTCGGACTGACGACGATGACGGAACTCGTCGACCAGGTCGCCCGGATTGCCGCCGCCGTCGACGTCCCGGTCGTCGCCGATATCGACACCGGGTTCGGCAATGCCATCAACGCCCGTCGGGCGGTCGTCGAATTCGAGCGGGCCGGCGTCGCCGCGATCCAGATCGAGGACCAGGTCTTCCCGAAGCGCTGTGGCCATTTCAGCGGCAAGGAGATCGTCCCGCTCCCGGAGATGCTGGCCAAGCTGCAAGCAGTGCTCGAGGCCCGCCGCGATCCGGCGCTCGTCGTGATCGCCCGCACCGATGCACTGGCGGTCGACGGCTTCGAGGCCGCGATCGAGCGCGGTCGCGCCTTCGCCGAGGCGGGCGCCGACGTCGTCTTCATCGAGGCACCAGTCCTCCTCGACCAGCTGGCGGCCCTGCCGGGCCGGGTTCCGGCACCGCTTCTGGCCAACATGGTCGAGGGCGGTCGAACGCCCCTCTACGGATCGGATGAGCTCGCTGCGATGGGCTACCGGATCGTCCTGTTCGCGAACACGGCCATGCGCGTGGGCGCGCGCGCGATTCGCGACGCCCTGGCGGAGCTTCGGGCGACCGGCGACAGCCGCCCCCTCCAGGATCGGATGTTGAGCTGGGAGGACCGGCAGGCGCTCGTCGGGCTCCCTGAGATCGAGGCCCTCGAAGCGCGGTATCGAGTCGATTGAAGAGGTATGAGTCGTGGTGAGTGACGCGGTTCCGGTGCGGTGCTCCATCCTGCGCGGCGGGACGAGCAAGGCGGTCTTCTTTCTGGCCAACGATCTGCCGCCGGGCCGCGCCGCGATCGAGCCGCTCCTGCTGAGCATCTTCGGCAGCCCGGACATCCGCCAGATCGACGGACTCGGTGGGGCGACGTCGCAGACGAGCAAGGCGGCGATCATCGGCCCGCCCAGCCGGCCGGATGCGGACGTCGACTACACGTTCGCCCAGGTGAGCGTCGGCGCGGAACTCGTGGACTGGGGCGGCAACTGCGGCAACATCTCGGCCGCGGTCGGGCCGTTCGCCATCAACCAGGGCTTCGTCCGGGCCGTCGAGCCGATCACGACCGTCCGAGTCCACAACACCAACACCGGCAAGATCATCCTCGAGCACGTGCCCGTCTGCGGCGGCCGGGCCGCCTCGGAAGGGGACTACGCGATCCCCGGCGTGGCCGGGACGAGCGCGCGCATCCTGCTCGAGTTCAGCGACCCGGCAGGCTCGCTCACGGGCAAGCTGCTGCCGACCGACAGGCCGCGCGATCAGGTCACGCTCGACGACGGCCGGGCCTTCGAGGTATCGATCGTCGATGCCGCCAACCCCGTCGTCTTCGTCGCCGCCGAGGCGCTCGGCTTCACGGGCACGGAGCTACCGCTCGAGATCGAGGCCGCCACCGCGGCGACCGACACCCTGGAGGCGATTCGCGGCGTCGTCGCGGAGTGGCTGGGTCTCGTCCCGGACCGGCACGACGCGACGAAGGTGACGCCGGGTCTGCCGAAGGTCGGGTTCGTGGCCCGACCGATGGCCTACCGGACGACCGCCGGCGTCGACGTCCCGGAGGGTTCGGTCGACCTGACCGGCCGGCTGATGTCGATGCAGACGGCCCATCGCTCCTACATGGCGACCGGCGCGATCGCGACCGCGGCCGCGGCCTTCGTCGACGGCACGATCGTCAACGAGCTGGTCCGACCGATCAGTCAACGGCCCCTCGCGGAGAGCATCCGGATCGGCCATCCATACGGGGTGATGGAAGCGGTGGTCAACGGCGACGGCCCGGCCGCAGCCCCTGTCATCCGGGGTGTCGCAATCGGTCGCACGGCCCGGCACATCCTTGACGGCCAGGTCTGGGTCCCACGCCGGTTGCTGTCGCCCGGCTGAGTCGTGGCCGGAAGGAAGGCGCCGAGGCGGACAGCGGCCAGCAAGGCGGTGTGCCGATGGTTTCGATCAAGCGGAACCATCCCGCGGCCGTCGCCGGGCGGAGCTCAGTAGGTGTCGAACATCCGCTGGATCTCCGTCACGTCGCTCGTCCTGGTCAGGCCGAGGGCCAGCAGGATGCGGGCCTTCCACGGCTGAAGGTTGTCGGCGGCCGACCAGCCCTTGCGCCGAAGCCCGGGGCTGGTGACCGTTCGGCCGGACCCGACCCGGGTGCCCTGGACGACGACAGTGCCGGCCGCCGAGGCTCGATCGAGCGCGGCGTCCTCCGCCGGGGTCGGCCGACCCGCTCCGGTACCCGCGCTCACGATTCCGCGTGCGCCGGCCGCCACCGCGGCGTCGACCATCACGCCGTCGGCGCCGAGATACGAAACGACGATGTCCACCCGCGGCAGTGCATCGATCCCGGTCAGGTCGAATTCCGTCGCGGTCGTGTGCGTCCGCAACGGGCGGTGATAGAACAGGACCCGGCCGTCATTGTCCGCATAGCCGAGCGGGCCGAGATCGCGACCCTGGAACGTCTCGACGCGATAGGTCGCCGTCTTCGTGACGTCGCGGGCGGAGAGGATCGTGTCGTTGAGGACGACGAGGACGCCCATCCCGCGGGATTCCTCGGCGGCCGCCACCCTGACGCCGCTGAGCAGGTTCAGGTAGCCGTCGGCTGAGATCGCGGATGCCGGTCGCATCGCGCCCACGACGACGACCGGCCGATCGCGCTTGAGGGTGAGATGGAGGAAGTAGGCGGTCTCCTCGAGCGTGTTCGTACCGTGGGTGATGACCACCCCATCGGCCCGGTCCTCGTCGAAGATCTTGTGGATCAGCGCGACGAGGTCGAACAGGTCCTGGTCCGTGATGGACTGGCTGGGAAGCCGCCGGAACGGGATCTCCTCCACGTCGGCGATCGACGCCAGCTCCGGGACGCGGGCGACGAGCTCGCCGTCCTCGAGCCGCTTGCCGGCCTCGATGTAGAAGGCAAGGTCGAGCCGGTCGACACCGACCGAATCGATCGTCCCTCCGGTGAAGATCAGGGCAACCCGTGGACGCCGCTCGATGTCGCTCACTCCGGACACACCTCAACTCGGACCAGCGCGGAACACGCGTGTAGACAATGGTATCCCGTGCGCTCGCGTGGGTCCACCGCGAACGGGGACGGACGAGCGAGTGACGCGGTCGAGGCCCCGCAGAGGGGTGTGGCCGGGAACGCCTCGATCAGGCGAGCGCCTTCTCGAATTCCTGAAGCTGCATCCGGACGACGTACTCGCGAGCGGCTGCGAGGTGCGAGCGCGAGGCGGCCTCCGCGGCTTCCGGGTCGTGGGCCTCGAGGGCCGCGACGATGGCTCGATGCTCGGCGAGGACGTGGTCGACGCGATCGGGACTGGCGAACGGCAGCGTCGTGAAGCGGCGAACGAAATCGCGCAGGTCGCGCCCAAGTCGTTCGAGCATCTCATTGCCCGCGGCGGCATAGATCACGTCGTGAAAATGGGTGTTCGCCACCACGACCTGCTCGCGCCGGCCGCTGGCGATCGCCTCCTCCATGGAGTCGACGACGACGCGCAGCCGACCGAGTTCGGACGGCGTGATCCGGTAGGCAGCCAGGCGGGCGGCCAGCGCATCGAGCGCCTCGCGAACGATGAAGACATCCTCGATCTCGCGGGCGTCGGGAGCATGGACGACCATCCCCCGGGCTGGGTCGGCGAGAACGAGGTTCTCCACGGCCAGACGCTTGAGCGCCTCACGCACCGGGGTACGACTGACGCTGAACTCGGCTGCGATCGCCAGCTCGATGAGCCTTTTCTCCGGCGCCAAGGCTCCGGAGATGATCTGCTCCTTGAGCGATCGATAGACGAATTCGCTGCTCTGCAGCCCATCTTTGCGGGTCACACGGTTTGTGCGCATCGCCCGTCCTCAGCAGGATCTGAATGCGATACGGCATCCCTCCGTATGCAATCGATCCGTCTCGCAGTATAGGCGCCTTTGTTCCCAGACTGAACATGCGTGTTGCCCTTCGAGTTTGCACGGGATTCGACTGCATACTGGTGCCGTCACGCAGTGCAATGGAGGCGGTTCAGGATGGCGAACAGCTACAGCGGTCTCGTGGTGACTCGATCCGGCCAGGTTGCGACCATCGGGATGCGTCCGTCGGGCGACATCCAGTATGAGCGCGGGCCGGATGATCCTCCGCCGATCTTCTTCCCGAAGCACAAGCAGCTCGGCCTGGCGCTCGAGGAGCTGCGGGCCGACAACTCGATCCGGGTGATCGTCCTGACCGGTCTCGGTGACGTCTTCTTCGTACCGCCCAGCGGCGCGCCCGGGCCGAAGTCGCGCCACAACCCCGGCGAGGACTGGGACCTGACCGTCGGTCTGGCACGAACGCTTCAGGCGTTCATCGAGATCGAGAAGCCGATCATCGCCCGGGTCAACGGCGATGCGATCGGTTTCGGGTCCAGTCTGGTGTTTGCCTCCGACTTCATCATCGCCGCCGAGGACGCCGTTATCGCCGACTACCACCTGGGGATGGGCGAGACGGGCTATGGCCGGTCGGACGTCGGGGTGGTCCCCGGCGACGGCGGCTCGGTCTTCGTGCCGATGCACATGCCACCGGCGATGGCCAAGGAATTCCTGTTCCTCGCCCGGCCGTACACGGGCGCCGACCTGGCCGCGCTCGGGATCATCAACCGGGCCGTGCCGGCCGCGGACCTCGACGCGACCGTTGACGAGTTCTGCCGGCGCCTCCTCCTCCGCTCGTCCCACGCGCTCGGTTTCGCCAAGCGGGTCGTCAACCGACGGATCGCCGCCAACTTCAACCTCACCTTCGACTCGGCCTGGGCATACGAGATGGCGAACTTCTACATGCACATGGCGGCCACCGACGAGCGCGGTGGCACCGAGCTGTAGCGACCGATCTCGGCCCTCGGTTCAGTCGGCGGCGGTCACGTCAGCGGGTCTGCTTCTGGCCCCTCCCAGCCCGACCATGTCCTTAGAAATGACAGGAGGCGGCCAGCAAACTGGACGTTGTAGGACCCTGCCTGGTCGGCCTCGGACTCCATGTACCAGAAATGTGGAGCCCCGACGAGAGGGGCGAGCCGGACGAGGGCACCGGCGAGCTTGAGATCATGCGCCAGCCGCTCCGAATGGAGGGGTGGGGGCGTGACGTCGTCCAACGTCCCCCAGGCGATCAGCCACTTCGTGCCGCGAGCGTTCGCCGCTGACGCATGAAAGATCGGCGACGCCTCGGAGTACCTCCGACGCGCATCCAGTGGGGTCCCGCCGATGAATGCCTCGGCCATATCCGCGCCGGGTGGCCGGGCCGTCCGGTCGTGTTCCCATTGGGCGATCAGGTCGAACGTTCCGGCCATCGGGACCACGACCGAGACCTCCGCACCGAGGTCCGCGTACGGGTCCGCGTACGGGTTGGTGAACGCTGGTTCGTGTGCGGTCAGCGCGGCCATCGCCGCAAGGTACCCACCTGCCGATCCGCCCATGACACCCAGGCGTTGCGGGTCGACACGGAGGTCGTTCGCGGCGCCGCGCAAAAACTGAATGGCCGCCTTGACATCCCAGATGCACTGGGGGTACGTCGGCCGGTCGTTCGTGGCCAGCCGGTAGTCGGCCGAGAGCGCCACGTAGCCGTGCGACGCCAGAAACCGTCCCCACGTTGCGTAGCTCGACCGGGACCCTTTGGTGAATGCGCCGCCATGGAGGAGGACGATGCCCGGGAACGAGCCCGGATGGTCGGGGAGGTAGGCGTCGCCGCGCAACTCCTCCCCATCGTGGACCGCGATCAGCAGTCCGGGTCGCTCCTCGATCCCGTAACCGCGGCCATCGACCCGATTCATGCCCGACGCTGCCACCTTGCTGACCGGCTCCGACACAGGCACCTAGTCTAGAATGCCGCGGCATACCGGCGTGCATCATGAGCGCGGATGTGACATGTCTGGGTGGCGCCGATCAGGCATCGGTTGATTCCTGATACGCAGGAGGATTTACCCGTTCCTGACCGGACCGCAGCCTCACCGTGGCGGGTGCTCCCACTCCTCGGGCCGGCCGTCATCATCAGCGTCGGCTACATGGATCCGGGCAACTGGGCGACGGACCTCGAGGCGGGGTCGCGCTTCGGCTATACGCTCCTCTGGGTCCTGCTGGCGGCGAACCTCGCCGCCCAGCTCCTCCAGCACCTCTCCGCCAAGATCGGTCTGGGGACGGGGCTCAGCTACCCGCAGCTCTGCCGACGTGAGTTCCCCCGGCCGGTCGTGCTCCTGCTCTGGGTCACCGCCGAGCTGGCCGCGATGGCGACCGATCTGGCCGAGTTCCTGGGGGCCGCGCTCGGCTTCTATCTGCTCTTCCACTTGCCGCTGCTGCCATCCGCTCTCCTCGCGGCAGTGGTCGTCTTTGGGATCCTCGGCCTCTACCGGCGCGGTTACCGCTCCGTCGAGTTCGTCATCTTTTCCCTGGTCGTCGTGATCGGCGCCGCCTACCTGCTCGAGATCTGGCTCGTCCAGCCCGACTGGGGCGCGGTCGCCCGGGGCATCGTGACGCCGAGCATCGGGACCGGCGCGCTCGCCATCGTGATGGGGATGATCGGGGCGACCGTGATGCCCCACAACCTCTATCTGCACTCGGCCGTCGTGATCAGTCGGCGCCAGGCGGATCCCGAGGCCAACCGCAGGGTGATCCGGTCCTCGATCATCGCTTCGGCGATCGCGCTCAACGTCGCGTGGCTCATCAATTCTGCGATCGTCATCACCGCGGCCGGCGCGTTCGGGTCGGCCGGTCTCGAGGTCAGCTCCATCGAGACGGCGCACGCGACGCTGATCCCGCTGCTGGGTCCTGCCGCCGCGGCCGCCTTTGCCATCGCGCTCCTGGCCTCCGGGCTCTCGTCCTCGACGACCGCGACGCTGGCCGGCCAGGTCATCATCGAGGGATTCCTGGGGATCCGGTTCGGCCTCTTCCTGCGCCGGGCGATCACCGTCATCCCGGCCATCCTGGTCATCGCTGCCGGTGTCGATTCCTACCAGATCCTCATCCTGAGCCAGGTCGCGCTGTCGATGCAGCTGCCGTTCGCCATCCTGCCCCTCGTCTGGCTGACAGCCCGGAAGAGCGTGATGGGACCCCATGTCAACCGATGGCTCACGACGGCATCTGCGGCGACGATCGGCGCGATCATCATCGGACTCAATGTCGTCCTCCTGCATGGCCTGGCCACCGGGGGTTGAGGCGAGGCGGGACCGGTCGTCGTCGGCGGGCGTCGTCGGGTCGACCTTTGAGAAGTGCCGAATCAACCTTGTCGACGGCCAGCGACTTTGTCCACCAAGCGGCCAGCGGTTCTGTCA
>JBCLDE010000003.1:0-76410 GCA_038915165.1 Candidatus Limnocylindrales bacterium | reverse complement strand
CCCCCCACGATGGCAACATCGTGACATCGGAGGGCGCTGTTCCCAGCTGACAACTCGCGGCGTCTAGACTTCGACCGTGGAACATCGCGACTGCGCTTCGGTATCTCGCCTTCCTGTGTACGGACCTCTTCGCCACCTGGTCGAAAGCGCCATCGAGATGTTCGAGGGCCTGTACGGGCGAGACCCCGCGGCCTTGCTCGCATTCAGTTGGCCAACCTGGCGGCGCGACGAGGATGGGATCTTCCGTCTAGCTCCGGCCCCGTCGTTCCAGGTGGCCGCGGCCGAGAAGGCTCTAGAGAGCCTGCCTGAGCACGCCCGGGCGATCGCGGCTCTGGAGGCGGATCCCTCAGCGCGACGCCACCTCGACCAGATTGTCGGCACCCCGATGGGTGGTTCGCAGTTCCAGATCTCGCAGTTCCTTTGGAGTCTGATCGCCGCCGCCTCCGATTCTCACAGCCCGTTCGACTTCCGGGCCGACTTGTTCGATGAGCGTCTTGGCGAGGTCATGGCTGTGTTCGCGGCCGAGACCGTGGAGCAAGTCACATTGATGCCATTGGCGGGGTTCGCTGGAACCGCCGATGCGCCCTTCGTCCTGAGCGATGTGACCGAGGTTGACCGGCTGACCGATGCCGAGATCGCGCGATCACTGAGCGTCGGCGTGGTCCGAGGCATCGGAACGCTGGCCATCTTCCAGAATGAACCGGCCGTATGGGGCATCCGCGTCCGTCAGAGGCTGCCGAAGGTCGTAGGGGCAGCGGCGTTCGAGCGTCTCCAGGGTGGCACGCAACCCAGTAGGTACTACGAGCGCGCATCGGCTGAACTCGAGCGCGGATTGGTCGCGCTTCGTGTGCACAGAGCCGGGGCAATCGCTGGAGTCGGCTACATGTCGTTCACCGTGGATCTCGGCCCTGGACAATCCACCACGTCAGGATTCCTCGCACCGGGCTACATCGGCTTCAGCACCTATGAAGTGACCGAGGCGGACCGTCCTGGAATCGAGACGCTGGCGTCCGCCCTGGCGTCGCGTGGGGTCCAACGGCGCCCATACGTCGAGAACGCGGCTCGCCGCTTCTCCTTTGCCAGTGAGCGTCACCGAGCCGACGACCGCCTCCTCGACCTCATGATCGCGGCCGAGTCTCTATTCCTTGGGCACATGACGGACCACGGAGGGGAACTGCGGTTCCGACTGGCACTCCACGCGGCCCACCTGCTTGGCAGCACGACAAGCGAGCGGATGACCCTCGCAAAGCGAATGCGCAGGGCCTACGACACGCGGAGCGCCATCGTCCATGGTGGGACCCCAACGCCGGAAACCTGGGGAAGTAGCGAGCACAAGCCTGTGACACTCGACGAGTTCACCTCGGCGATCGAAGGGGACATGCGTCGCGCAATCCAACAAGCTCTCGCCCTCTCGGCGGCAAACCGCAGCAAGAGCCCATTCTTCGATTGGGATGAATCGATCTTCGCCGCACCAGGCGCGGCGCGCGAGTAACGCGTGCGGGACGCAGCTGGCCCCCAGACGACGAACCCGACGAACGCCACGATGGCAAGATCGTGTTCGTCCCGGCACCCCCCGGCGCGCCCGCGGCGACCCACGCCCAAGCCCCCGCTGAGGTGGCCTACGCAGCGAACACAGCGCAGAGCGCCACGATTGCCTCTCGGTGACACCGGGGGGTGCTCCGCTGGATGACCCTGAGCCGCGATCGAGCGCCCCGCGCGGGTGGAGCTAGGTCACACGCGGCTCGATGGTCTACAGTAGATGGACTACTCGCAGACTGAGAGCAACCGACGAGCGCGTCATTCCGGAGCCTGCTAAATCGACTCTGGCACCGGATTCTTGAGGTATCAGGCATACGCGAGCCCGTGAAGCGTGCCCGTGCCCGAAGCGCAACGGTTGGCAACCGGACCAAGGTCAACGTCCGCAAGACGGTCAGGGCGACGAGCGGCAAGCGGCAGACGCCGAGCCGCAGAGGACGGAGGCAGGTCATGGCCAGACGGGTGTTCTTCAGCTTCCACTACGAGCGCGACGTGTGGCGGGCCAGCGTCGTGCGCAACAGCTGGGTGACGAAGGCGGATCGCGAGGCCGCCGGCTTCTTCGACGCGGGCATCTGGGAAGAGGCCAAGAAGAAGGGTCAGCAAGCCATCGAGAGGATGATCGACGGTGCCCTCGTAGGCACCACTGTCACGGCGGTGCTGATCGGGGCACAGACAGCCCGCCGCGAGTACGTTCAGTACGAGATCACCCAGAGCATCGCCCGCGGAAACGGGCTCCTAGGCGTCCGCATTCACCGGATCAAGGATCAGGTTGGCAACACGGACACTGACGGCCCAAACCCCCTGCCGAGCACGTACCCGGTCTACGATTGGGTGAGCGATAACGGCTACAACAACTTCGGCGACTGGGTCGAGAAGGCGGCTAAGAAGGTGGGCAAGTAGCCTGGACGAGTCGGCGGAGACGGGGCGATGCTGTACCTGGTGGACCCCCGCCTGACGGGAGCGGACGGCCCGGTCGCTCGCGAGTTCCTCGAGCGGTCGGACCGGCGCCTCCGCGAATTCCACCCGACTTCCTGGATTGCGAGCCCGGCGGCCGCAACGGGCCGCACCGTCGGGCCGGCGGACGGCGTCGCTCTGGTGATCGGCGCCGGCCCGCTGGACCCCGATGTCGACGCCTTCCTCGAGCAGGCGGCAACGGCTGGCGCGGTGCTGCTGCCGGTCGCCCTTGACGCTGATCACCGGGCGCCTCCGACGTCTATCGGGGCTGCCCAGAGCTTCGACGTCACCGAACAACTTCGGCGCTCGGGACACGCCCCGACTCGCCTCGACATCGCGGCGCGGTGGTTCGCGCACGCAGCCCTCGCTCGGGTGGCGCCCACGTTCTACAAGGACCGCCTGCGTCTGTTCATCACATATCGGCGCGCGGACGGTGAAGTCGAGGCGGCAGATCTGGATCGTGAGCTCAGCGTGCATCACGAGCACGTGTTCAGGGACCTCATCGACATCCAGGTCGGCGACCCAGCGCAAGACGTCATCGAGGCCAAGCTCACGACCGCCGATGTCCTCGTCTTCATCGACACGTTACGCGCGGGGGAGTCCGACTGGATCGCGAAGGAGCTGAGCGTCGCCCTGGGCCAGAATATTCCCATCGTGTGGATCCGGGTCGGGCCGGCCGACGGGCGCGTCCCTCTGGCCGTCTGCCCTGCAGGAGGGCCTCAGCTGATGGCCGGGACCCCGGGTGCGGCAGGCGACCTCGCCCGCGACGTGCTCGATGCTGCCCTCGACGAAGTCCGGCTCCATGTCTCGGCGACCACCCATGCCTTCGAGCGTCTCAAAAGCTGGGCGGACGCGGCCGGGGCGGAGGTGCAGGCGCTGGACCAGCGACAGCTGATCTACGCGGTCTCGCTCGATGATGGGATTGGCCCATACCCCAACCGACGACGGGTGCATATCGTGCAGCTGTACGGGCGCTGCCCAGCGTCCGAGGACTGGGAGCAGCTCAGGGGGTGGCTGGGCGCCAACGGCTATCTTGAGCACGCGACGGGCTGCCGAGGATTCGATGCGTCGCTCCTGCTTCGGCCCGGCGTGGCTCGCGCACAGCCCCTGAACGAGTGGTCGCTCGTCGAATCCGCGGAGCGGTACGTCGGCAACCTGACCAGAGCGGAAGCCAGTCCAGAGAGCGTCGCCGAGCGACCGAGTCTGCTTCTCCTCGGCGCCTTTCCTGCAGATCCTCGGACCCACCCCCGCGTGATCGCTGCGGTCAACTCGGTCTGCCGTCGCTGGCTCGAGCTCGGCGGAGCCATCATCTTCGGCGGCCATCCCACCTTCACGCCACTTCTGCTCGAGGTCGCCAGGGCAACTGTCGGTGAGGACGGTGCTAAGCGGCTCACCATCTACCAGTCGGCCTGGTTCACGACGCCTGCGTTCGTCGTCTCCCTGGCGGCGCAGGCGACCGTCGTCGAGGTGCCAAGGGGCGACACGCTTGTAGCCTCTCTCACCGCGATGAGGGAGGCGATGATCCAGCCAAGCCGAGCCGACCTCGCGGTGATCGTCGGCGGCCGGACCAGCGAGGGAGGCGGCCATTCGCCCGGGGTCGATGAAGAGTGGCACATCGCCCGCCAGCGCGGGATTCCCACGTACCTGCTGGCCGAGCCGGGCGGTCAGGCGGCGGTGATTGCGGAACGACTGGCGGGGGCCTGGCAGGAACTGGGCAACCCACTATCGGCCGAGGAGAACGAGGCGCTGTCGTGGTCGGACGACTACCTCAGCGTGGCGGATAGACTGTGGAGCGTGGCAAGCAGACGCTGAGCGTGCGACGCTCAGAAGGCGGGTCCCGGACGTTTGTCGAGTCCGCCGAGTCGAGGGCCTTGCGACGAACACGCTATCCGAACACGACACGATCGGGCGATGGTGGAGGGAGTGTGAACCCCCGTGTCGGTATCGCGACGGCACCCGACCAGCCGCCTCGCCGGTCATGTGCGCACGGGGGCCCGACCTGCAGGGAGGACCCAACATCCCACGCCTCGCACGGGCGGGTCGACGTCGGTCCGAGCGAGGAGTTGATGACCGTGGAGAGGGGAGGGACGGCTGTGGACGAGAGCCCTGCGACCGGTAGCATTCGACGATGACAAGGTCGAGCGAATCCGAAGCCAACGAGGGGATCGAGGTGACCGATCCGATCGCAACGCCGTTCCCGCTGACGCCGGCGGATGAGGCGGCAATTCGGGCGGCTGCGGAGGCCGCGCTCGCTCGCTCCTTCGCCATTCTGAGGCAGGAGCGAGTCCTGCCCAGGTCGCGATACGAGCGCTGGATTCGCGTCGGGACCGACTACGAGGGCTGGGCGATCGAGGGAAGCGAGGGGACTCTGGCGAAGAGACTGGCCGAGGCGCTTCCTGACCGCTTCGACCTACACCGCAACAGCGGGATCGACTTGCCCTGGTCCTATCCGACCGCCCTCCTCGAGGCGGCTGTAGCTGCCGCCACGAGAGCAGGCGAGGCGTACGACCCGAAGAGCCCGTCAGTCCAGAAGTGCGTCGCCGAACTGGTGCTTACCGTCCAGGCACTTCCCCGCGCGAAGGTGGTTCAGATCGTGTCGGACATCGACGTCGCCCACGAGGCGGGCGAGGGTCACGGCGACCGCTTCGGTGAAGAGCTGACTATCGCCGGCGTCAAGGTCATTCGCGTCGGCAATCAGGCCGAGCGCTTCGTCGAGCGTGAGGTTCCGTCGGCCGGATTCGACATCGCTCGGTCCGACGCTTTCGCCTGGCCCGGTCCGACCGCGCTCCTGCTGGCCGAGGAGATCGGGCGGGCGAAGTACGAGGAACTCCAGCACCACGCACGTCGCAGGGTCTGGCTGGTCACATCGGCGATTCGACTCGCGACCGCGTCGACTCTCCACGCTCTCGTCGACATCGCCGGACAGCCTGGCCTGGTTCATGCACATCCCCCAAACGTCACCAGGCTTCCGCACTGGGGCTTCCGCTTCGTTCACAGACCGGTGACGCTCGACGAAGTCGTCGTGCCCGGCATCGAGTCCCTCGTCGCGCTTCTCGATGAGCTGGTGACGCCGGGCCGATGGGACTCGCCGCTCACCATTGCCCTCGGTCGCCTCGGGCGCTCACTTGATGGGACGATGCAGTCGCTCGTGGATCAAGCGGTCGATCTTGCGGTCGGGCTCGAGGCTGCCCTAGCAGGGACCGCGCGGAACGATATCGCCCTTCGGCTGCGGTCGCGCGCCGCTCACCTGCTCGGCACTGAGCAGGATCCGCCGGAAGCCATCTACGAGGACGTGAAGATCCTGTATGAGCTGCGGTCCACCTTCGTCCACGGCGCGACGATGTCGAGGGAGAAGATCGACGAGAAGATCGCTGCGGTAACCGGCAGTGACGCCACGGAGTGGAAAGGCGAGCAATTCCTTCTCGCACTCGATCGATGGCGCGACCTGCTACGCCGCGCGATCATCGCCCGAATCGCGCTCGGCTACGGTTCGAGCCCCGCCTGGCCACTCGGCAACAGGAAGGGAAATGCAAGCCTTGACGTTGATCGCGTGCTCCTCGGCGCCTCGTCCCGCGCGGCATGGACGTCACGAGTCGCCCAGTTCTGGGGAACCCGGGGGCTTCCGGGAGCCGCGGGGCCCTGCCAACCACCCGAGTTCATGATTGCGCGGCCGATCGCGGACCAGCCCCGGGCGGATCAGGAGGTGCGCTCCTCGGAGCAAGGGGCAGATGACGAACAGGTGGCGGGTCGATGACAGTCCGTAGTCGAGCAGCGACCTTAATCCGACCGGGCCGGCTGCGACGAGCTGTCGCTCGACAAAGGTCGGGCGGCGGACCGGCGTCCCGGCCACAGACTGCCGCCCGCGCAGGAGGCCGAAGAGTGACTCCCGACGCGCCCCATCGAACTGGCCAGCCCGTCAGCCGGGATCGTCGCGAGACCACGGAGCGGGAGCCAGGGAGACTCTACCTCTGGCACGTTATCTCCGGCTTACGCGTGACCCAAACGAACCGTCGGCACGTTCACAGCGGGGCGTCATCTCCTTTGCGATGACCGTGGCGTCCGGCCTCGCGCCAACCGCAATGTGCCCCGTCTCGCCAGGCTACGGCACCGTCACTATCACCAGATCGTGTCGATCATCGGATCATCGGCCCTCGTCGAGACTGGGTAACGTAGAGATAGGCAAGGACGACCGCCGCGGCTAGCACCACGATCGTGATCGCGCGCACAATCAGCTCCGGGATGGCCATTGTGTCTGGGATGCTCGCACGTCTCGTCTGCGCCGAGCTTGCCGGTCCGCGTGCCCCCCGACCTGGACCGTCGTGCGAAGGTCAACCGAAAACGGGACCACCGTGATGGCATGAATCGGGACCACCCGACAAGGGCGTGGACGCGGGACAGGCCTCCCGGTCGCCGGCGCCGACTCCTCGCGCCGATCGTGGGCGTCATCGTCGTGGCCGCGGTCGGCTACTTCGGGGCGAGCGCGTACGTCTACGACCAGCTGTCGCGTGCCGACGCCGAGTGCCCCGGGACCGCCGCCAACGATCCGACGTCGTTCGCCGTCGAGGGCATCGATACCGTTCCCTACCGGATGCCCGCGCCGCAGACGGCAACCTTCCCCGCGCGCGGCGACCCGGACATCGCGATTGCCGCGTGGTGGGTTCGCGCCGCCAGCCCCGATGCCCCGACGGTGATCCTCGTCCACGGGCTCGACGGCTGCCGCCGGAGCGGTACGAACCTGCTCGCGGCCGGGATGCTCCACCGGCATGGCATCTCGGTGCTCCTGATCGACCTGCGGGACCACGGCGATTCGACGATCGAGGACGGCCGCTTCGCCGGCGGGACCGACGAGTATCTCGACGTCCTCGGCGCGTTCGACTGGCTGCGCGCCCAGGGCGTGCCGGCGGCGCGGATCGGCGTCCTCGGTTTCTCGCTCGGCGCGGCGGTGGTGATGATCGCCGTTGGTGAAGAGCAGGGGATCGCGGCGGTCTGGGCGGACAGCAGCTTCGCCGACATCCGAGAGTCCATCCGCGACGAGTTGATCCGGACCGGATACCCGACGTTCCTCGCTGAGGGCGGGATCCTCGTAGGCAGGGTCCTCGTCGGCGACGACATCGCGGCGCGCAGTCCGCTCGAGGCCACCGCGAAGCTGAACGGCCGCCCGATCTTCCTCACGATGGGTTCCGCGGACGAACGGCTCAGCCCGCGCTATCTCGACACGCTCGTGGCCGGCGTCCGCGCGGCCGGCGGCTCGGTCGAGGCATGGCGGGTCGAGGGCGCCGGGCACACTCAGGCCCTCACCCTCCATCCGGACGAGTACGAGCGACGGATGGCCGAGTTCTTCGGTCCGGCTCTGAGCGGCGTTCCTGCCGCGAGCGACAAGCATCCGAGGACAAGTACCGGACCGACTTCGAAACGGCAGGGGATGCCATCATCCTGCTCGACGAGAGCGGCATCATCCAGGAGGCCCACACTGCCGCCGCGCTGCTCATGGGACGCGTAGCACACGATGCTTCCATCGTGTGGGAACGGAAGCGGGAGTCGGGGCACGATACCGCGAGGTGCGGCCGCTTGCGGTCGCTCGTCTCAGACCCCATATACCTTGAGGATCTCGTCGCCGTAGTGGTTGATGACCTTGACGGCAATCTGGCCGCTGGCGGGTCGCGGGAACGGGCGTGAGACGGTCGAGTTGAGCGAGGCCCAGGCGGCCTCGTCGATGTCGGCCCGGAGGGCGCGCTTGAGCTTGTCGTAGGGGTCGTCGGCGCCGAGGAAGTAGGCGTGGCGGACGAAGAACTGCTGGTCGTCGTAGGCGGTATCGATGAACCAGCAGGCGATGTCGTCGGTCGAGTCGCTGCGGACGACACCGGTCGTCGGGTCGTAGACGTCGAGGCCGTGGATCTCGACCTGGAGCTCCCCGTCGCCGGCCGGGCGGATGTCGATGTCGGGCTGACCGAAGACGGTGAACAGGTTGCCGCTCCGGGTCTTCTTGAGCAGCTCCTCGGCCATCGCGAGGTCGGGGTTCATCCGCGCGGCCAGGACGGTCAGCTTGCCGAAGCGCATCGCCTTGCCGGTCTCCTCGTCGGCCCGGGCGTCGAAGGCGAAGCCGCACACGACGAGGACGTCGAAGTAGCCGCCGGCTTCCAGGGCCGCCTCGCGGACGAGGTCCGGCCCCGCCGACCACGCGCCGGGCCTCACGGTCGGCTGCCTTGTGCAACGTCGAGTTCCTTGTCGAGATGCACTTCTGGTCCGAGGTCGTCGTGGACACCAGCGTGGCGGACGACCTGCCGTGTCCCGCCTGCATGACGCCCTGACAGGGGCCCTACGACGGAGCCGCACGTGTGCCGCAGGCAGTCGCGCTGAGTCCGCGCATCCGCAGCCGCTGCCGGCCAGCCGGTTGTGGGAGGATCGTTGCTGTGAGAGAACAACTCGTCGCGAAGCTGAGGCCCGATCGCTTCACGGCTATGAGCGGGAAGATGGCGGCCATCGTCGGCTACATCCTCGACGAGCGCTTCAGCGAGCCGGCCATCTCCGAGCTGGTCGTCACCTCCGACGGCTTCGTCCTGGCCCAGGCGGAGGGCGAGGTCGGCGCGAACGAGATGCTGGGCAGCGAGGTGGACCTCAACCGCAACTTGCTCACCTGATCGCAGCCGCGGGGCTGACCGCCGAGGAGATCCACGAGTTCGGCCAGCTCCAACGCAAGCACATTCGGCGCTACCGGAGGCGGACGAACTGAGGTTAGCAACCGAACCGTATGCGGCTGGCACAGGCCGCGACGTGGCTCGACTCCCCGAGGCGCGTCGCGGGCACATCCAGCGTAAGTCGCAGCTAATGGGCGCCCGCTACGGTGTCCCTGGCGGCCCCCGCTCCGCGCGTTCGCTGCGTCGTGACAGCCTGACGGACGGCGACGGGGGCGGCTGTGAGAAGTCCGTGCCTTGACCGTGTTCTGGCGCGCCGATTCGGGAGCCGATCGTGGGGAGCGATCCGATGAGCTTCGCGTAGACGGCCCGTTCTTCTGCCCGGCGCCGCAGGATCAGGTCACGACGTTTCTCAAATGACGGCGTCGCGGAGTGCCAGGAACGCCTCGTCGGTGGTCGGCGGAGGATTGTCGATGGTGAAGCGGTTGCCGAGGTCGTTGCAGGCGCGGCAGCAGGTCACGAGATTGGAGATGCTCTCCACGTACTTGCGGTCGTAGCCGTGGTCCGCCATCTGGTGCGGTACGACGTGGTCGACCGAGAGCTGGAGCCAGGACTCGAAGGTCTCCGCCATGTCCAGCCCGCAGTAGACGCACGTGTAGCCGCACTGGGCGAAGACGTCGAGCCCGTAGCCGTGGCGGGCGGTCCCGTCACGCTGTCGCGGTCGTGGCAGGATTGTCCGGCCGGCTTCCGTGTACCGGGCGAATGGCAGGTAATCGGTCATGTCGCTTCGTTCCCTCCCTACCGAGTTACGCCTTACCGACCCTGAGCTCGACTTCTGGGTCGACGTCCGGATGCGCCAGTTCGACAGGACGTGGCTGGCCGTGGCGGACCTCGCCGGCACACCCGAGATCGGCGTCTCGACGGACCCGGGCCTCGCCGTCCTGCTCGCCCTGTGGTCGCTGGGCGAGGACGTCGCGCGGCATCTGGCGGACGGGATCGCCGGTTAGGCAGCAGCCCCTCTGATCGCGTCGAGGAGGAGCTCGAGACTCTCCGTGCGCGACATTGCCTCAAGTTCCGCGGCGCAGTTGGCCGGAAGTACGCCACTGGCAACCACGGCTTCGGAGACCCGCTGCGCCTGCTCGACCAGAAGCGTCCGAATTGCATCGGATGCGTCCTGGAAGGCCGCCGTGACGGCGGTGTACCGGAGCGCCACGAGCCCTGGGTCATCCAGCATCGCCACAGGAACTCGGAGATCGAGGAGATCCGACTTCGAAAGTTGAGTCTGTCCTGTTGACCCGGAGATGCAGAGATCGATTTGCGCCTGGCCGAGGCCGCTGTTGATCATGCAGGCTAGGGTGGGTGCGGTGGATGGGTCACGAAGCCGCAGAATTATCACATGAGAGTCAGGCACCGCCTCGTAGCCACTCTCGAAGACAGCTGCTTTGCCTATCGACCCCTCCCCATCCATGGTCACCAATAGGTCACCAGGCAGGATCAAGCGGTCCCCGGCATGGGCAACCTCCGCCTCGGTCGTCGGCTTTGTCAGCTCCTGCCGGACAACTCCAGCCTGAACGGCGGCAGTCGACACCACGCGAGGCGACAACTCGTCCGCCTCCGTCTCGTCGAGGATGGTTGGCTGTCGTCCCTTGACCGGATCCCCTGCCACCAGGTCGCGCAAAGCCACGACATCGAGAGATTGCAGCGGAGCAAGGATGTCTCGCACCTCTCCGCTCTGGAAGCGACAGTCGATTCTCAATTGGGAGGATCTGGAGAGAGCGTCGGACAGGTTGAGGCGGTCAACTGTCATGCTCGATCGCGCCAGTCGTGGAAGGTCGCGGCCTAGCACCTCACAAACGATCGCGTCACAAGAGCCTTCGAGGTCGGCACCTGAGCCATGGAGTGCAGAGATGGATCCCAGGAATCGTCTGTAGGCGGACCCGATCTCTGACTGCCGCTCCAGCGGGACCGCTGGGATCAAGACCTCGCCAAGCTGATCCTGCGACAGATTGAGCTGGCTCTTGCCCGTTGCGAGAGCGGTCGTCCAGGTACGCCAAACGGGATGATTCAGGATCGCCGCGACGAAGAACGGGTCAGCCACAAGTGGATCGATTGAGACTCGGATAACGAACCCGGACGGCACGATCCTCGGTGCATCCGCCGTTTCGACGATCTCTGCGGCTGGCCACGCGATCCCAGGCGTCCCTGACCGAGTCACCAGTATCTCTGCAGCCGTGCAAGCGACGGCCGTTGGGTCCGATGCGTACGCATACTCAAGCGGATCTTTGATAGCTATCGCCCGGTCTCGTCTGAGCGCGTACTGTGAGATCGCGCCGACCGATACGTAGAGCAGATCCGGCGTTGTGGTCAGGTAATCGTAGGCGTCCTCCGGGAGATTCAACCCATTGCTGATCGCCGTCGTCGCGGGGTACATCAGACGAATGCCGGAGCGAAGCGAATCGACTATCCCGCCGATCTGCCGAATGAGCGTGAAGAAGTGGGGATCGATCCGCGCGGCGGACGTCTCAACGGCGGTGCTAAGCCGCACGTGCTGCGAGCGGATCATTGCCAGATTCGTGAACGTCGGAGGATACTCAGCGCGTCCGCGCCCCGGCGAGGCGTCTCGATAGACCAATCGGCCGTCGTCCTATTCAAGTTCAGGACTCTTGCCCGGCGACGACGCCGTCCCGCCATCGCCTGGAATAGCTCGTTTGGTCGGTCGTACTCAGTGCGTTTCGTCCGCTTGTAGCCGATCATACTGACACTGATTACCAGGAAGTCGAGGTCCAACTCTCGCGCAGTTCTCTGGACTGCAAGCACAGTCGTGTTCACAGCCTTGCTGACCTTGGCTAGAGCCGGCAGCTTCGCCATAAGCTCCCCGGTGTCGTCGGGCGGAGCTAGATCGAGCCCAGACAGGGACGACCGCAGCGTCGCGATCAGCTCGGACCCCTCCTTCGGCCCCATCGGGCGACTCGCCGTCGCGTCCCTGGCGAACCGTCGGGTCGCGCTCGCCACTGCGGCCTTGGCAACCTCAATCTCTCGCTCGTGCCTGATCCGAGTGTTCTTCCATGCCAGCTCCTCCGCATCCGACTTCTTCTGGGCAAAGAGGAGCGAAGTCTTGGTGGGCGTCCACGGCTCAAAGGCAAGCCTTGGGAGGCCGACCACAGCTCTCACATTGAAGTGGTTGAAGAGGAACAAGCGAGCGTTCAGATTCTCCTTCGTCGCGAAGAAGCTCTCCGGGAGCACCACCCCAAGGCGGCCTCCCGGCTTCAGCAGCTGGTACCACCTCTCGAGAAACAAGTTCTCCGAGTTTGCGCTTGCAGCGAGCTCGAATGTGGAGGCAAGTGTCGCAGCAGTTGCAGGCACAAGGGTGATGCTGAACGGAGGATTCGACACCACGGCATCGAAGGCGACAGCGACCTTCTTCGAATACACGGCGGCGTCAGCCGGGTCGCGACCTTTCAAACGCTGGTCCCGGAATCGGTCCAGCGCCGAAAGCCCGTCAGCTTGGTACACGTGCGTGTTGCCATCGCGGTGAAGGACCATGTTGACTTTCGTTGCCATTGACAGCAACTCCGAGTCATCGATCCCGAAGATGAAGTCCTTTGCCCATCGATTGGCATGTTCGGAGGGAGCCTTATCCCTCAAGAGCTCTCTCACATCTTCGTTGCGCGAGATCGCTGCTCTTTCGCCCTCGATCCGCTGGGTGATGAGATGCATCGCCGATAGGAGGAAGGTCCCGGAGCCGCAAGACGGATCGATGATGTAGGGGAATCGATCGTCGTAGTGCGCGTTGCTCGTGATCTTCTCGATGGCTAGTTCATCTAGCTCGAGCGCCATGATCACGAACGCCGCGATGTTGGCGTGCGTAAAGAAGAGCCCCTTCGACTGCTTGAAGCCGTCGCGGGTGATCCCCTCAAAGAAGCCGCCAAGTACGTCTCCACCGCGAGTTGACGTCAGCGAGATCCCCTGGAGAAGCTCGACTACGAACGCAGTTTGGTCAGGACTGAACTTCCTTCCGTCGAGCTCACTTGTCGCGCCACCTTCGCCGGGATTGAGATAGCGCGCGTAGCCGCGCTTGTAGAGGTCGTTGATCCTCTGGAACGTGCGGAGAGTAGTCTCTGGCTGAACACCCACGTAGCAGCGCTGGAATTCGTAGCGTTCTCCGCCATTGGTCGTCTTCTCGTCGTAGATCTTGGCGAGGAACAGCTTGACGACATGCTCGTAGATGTCGTTGTCGGGCGTCGACCCCCTCCAAAGCACGTCATGCAGCCGCTTGCGGAGGCGCTCCAGCTCAGCGCCTCCAACGTCAACCCGCAAGTCAACCCCTCCTCCGTTGACAAGGTGCTCGTGGGTGGCATCTCCGTAGCTGACGGGGAACTCGGCAGCCGCGGGTCTTCCATTGCTGACCCAAGTCGAGTACTTGTCTCCATCGGTGAAGCCGATGGCTAGGACAACGGGGCTAGCAGTCTCGGAGACCCGCACGGTGGTGTAGGCGAGAACGCGACTGCCCTTCTCGTGAGGCGCGATGTTGAACAGCTGGCCCTCGATGAACCTGTCCGGGTCCACTCCGAACTCGACCGGACTCTTGACTTCGATGAGCGCATATGGCGTGCCATCCGGATAGTTCACAAGAATGTCGAGTCGAGCACCGAGCTTCGGCCGTCCGATGGAATACGCCTTCTCGAGTTCGATGTTGGCGGGGAGGTACCCACCCTTAGTGCACAGCCAAGCCACGAGGTAGGCGCGGGCCGGTTCCTCCTCGCCCACGTAGGTACTGATGGCCGAGTGCAGGATGATCTCGTCGCCATAGCGTACGGTGCCGGTTGAGACGTCGAGCTGGACGTGCCGCCCCTCGGGGTCTAGCTCGAGAATCGCCTCCCGCAAGCGTGCGAGGCCGTCGGGTCCCATCACTCCGAGAGGCGCGATGGCCGAACCTCGTGGCGAACGCCGTCGGCGAGTCCTTGCCTTCGCTTGGGTCAACTCAGTTCGTCCGCGTGGCACTCGCCCCTCCCATCACCATCGTCGCGATAGTACCAACCGGCTTCGACGATCGAGAGCCGGTGGGGATGGGACTCAAGGTCCGTCGGTTGCTGGCGCGTGAGAGCGTCCTGTCCTGCCTGAACCCCGCTGGCCTTCATGGAGGCCGCGTTCGACGAGCCCCATCAGGCTCCCTTGTCAGGAGCCTGCTCGTGAATCACATCGAGCTCGTGAGATGGCGCTGGCGCAGCACGTCGACGAAGGCCAGGCTTCCGTCCGCGTCTCGGAAGCGCCAAAAGGTCCAGCCGTTGGTCGGTTGGAACTCGCGGCCTGGTGGCGCGCCCACGATCGACTTGCGTGCCATCGCCCCGGCCATCGAGATCGAGCCGTAGCTGGTGCCGCTCCACGTCACGGTGCCGTCTGTCTCTATGCGTGCGGTGAGCTGGTGGCCCTTGTACGTCGTCTCGATGTCGAGCGGCAGCGCGATCGTGCCCGACGCGATCAGATCCTTGAGGGTCACGTGGCGCCACGGCGTCTTGTCAGGGCCGGGGTCCTTGTCCCCCACGTCCTTGACGGCCGGCGGGACGGTGGCCGGCGGGCTGACCGGCGCCTTCGCGCCAACCGGGAGGGTCGGCGCCAACTTGAGGGTCCCGTAGTCCAGCGAGAGCGTGGCGCGTCCCAGACTCTGCCGAACCTCGGCCGTGGATAGCGCGGGAACCCGCTTGCGAACAAGGTTGACGAAGTCTGTCGGGGCATCAAGTCCGGCGAGATCCTGGACGACCTTCTTCACCTGCCGGTCGACGAAGTAGGCGCGCCACAGGTCATCGATCACCGTGCTCTGGAGCTGCGCCTTCGACAGGAGCCCGAGGGTCTCCGCGAGTCCGGGCTCGTCCGAAGCGACAACGACCCGCTTGAAGAGCTTCTGGTCGATGTGGACGGGGGCGTAGGCGTTGTAGATGCGGTACTCATTCCCGTCCGTGAGCACAATCCACTCGACGATGCCCGCTACGCCGGCGTAGCCCATGATCTGATGAGCCGACTTGGACAGATTCTCCCCGAGCGCCTTCGCCTCGACGAGTAGGCGCAGCCCCCCGTTCACGAACAGGGCGTAGTCGACTGGGTTGTCAGCCTGCTTGAGCTTGTACTCGCAGCGCACTTCGTCGAGGTCTCCCACATCCCAGCCGAGGGCTCGCAACACCGGCTCGATCAGGGCGTGCTTGGTGTTCTCCTCGCCGATCGTCTGCCCCCCGAACTTCGCAATCCGAGCGCGCACGTTCGTGAGCGCCAGCGCCAGGTCGTTCATCAGTGCGCGCACCTCCGTCGGGAGAGTGTACAAGCCGCGGTAGGCGCGGCGGCGGAAGCTGAGGGGGCAGGCTCCGCCCGGACACGACGTGGTCATCGTGCCGTCGATGGGGCCACACCAGGTGGCACGCGATGTCGCCCGTCGACCGGCGCGCGGACGCACCGGCGCGCGGACGCCGTGGTCCGGCCGCAGCCAAGTCAATCGAGGCAGACGACTCCGTCTTGGTTGACCGTGACCTGAAGGATCTCTTCCGCCGTCACCAGGCCCGCAAGGCGGGCGGTTCCCACCCTCAAGACGCCAGATCGCTCCCGATCGGGACCAAACCTTGGGTTGTACTGGACAACCATCTCCTCGCCGCGGAGGTCTATTCGAACTCGTCCGACCTGCTGAGGGAGGACCGACTTTGCGTCGCTGCTACTCCGCGCGGGTACTCGGATGCGCCCAGCGCGAAGGTCAGCATGGGTGACCCGCTGAGTCGGACCCACGGCCGACTGAGCGACCAAGGGCGGTGCCGGCGTCACGTCCGGGTCCTGGCGAGGCAATGGGTGCGGGTCGGCCCCGGGTGGGCCATGCTGCGTTCGTAGATCGCGGATGACGGCCAAGAGTCCGACGTCGATCGCCGCGGCGACTTGCCTGGGTGCATAGGGCGGTGACAGGAGGAACGTCGGGACGCCCTCGAAGTCGGGGCCGCGCCCTGATGCGATGCTCTTGCCAAGGAGCGCCTCCGCCGGGGGACGGAACGCAAAGAGAAGCAGGCCTGGTCGCCAGCCACGGACGTTGGCCACCAAGGCGGTTCGTCCGGTGGCGAGCTCTTCCGCTGAGAGCTGGTTCGCGGCGCCAGTCGGCCGTTTGACGAGATCGGTGAGGCCGTTGCCAGCCGCGACGAACTCGTCGTCCTCCCAGGTGCCGGAACCCTTGTTCAGAGCCTCAAGGCCACGAAGGCGGCCCCAGAGCCGCTTGCCAAGCCGACCCTGATAGTAGTGGCCAGCGGCGACGGACACCGGAGTCGGGTTGATGCCGACCAACAGGATGCCGCCTGGCTGACAAGGGCGGTCCGGAAGCGTGAGCCGGGATCCATTCGATTCCATGAGTGCCGAGCGTAGTTGGGTGGAGCCTGCCGATCAAGCGTGAACCGCAGGCTCGTCGCCTCGGCGCGGGTGGCCCGCAGCGGGAGTAGGACCCCGACTACGACCCGTGGGCCGGCAACGAATGGCCGGATCGCGCCGGGCAGGCCGAGCGGGCCCTGCGTAAACGCCCCGGGGCCTGAACAGACGAGCACTCGGGTCCGATGACCTGAATCGACCTGGGCGAGTGTCCTCTCCAGGCAGTGACCTTAGCCGTCATACGAGCGACCGAGGGGCGCCGCAGCGGCCGGGCTCCCCTGCCGACCGCGCGCGGCGCCGCGCCTCGGCTCCAAAGGCTGGGCCTCGGCCGCGGCGCCGACGGGCAACGAACGCACACCAAGAGCATCTACGCCAAGCTCGGCGTGAACAACCGTCGGGCAGCGGTCCGACGCTCGGGTTGGGCATGGCTGTCGGATCGGGGTGAGCGCAGCGCCACGAAGTTGGGGTTTGCCGACACACCCTGTGTGCCGCACGCCATCAATACCATCGTGCGGATCTCGGTCGCAGCGACCGTCGTGCTCACGGCCGTGACGACCGCCACAGAGGTGCGGCGGCTGGTCCAGATGTCCAAGGAGACCGGCTGAGGAGGGACCCGCGTTGTCAGGCGGCTCGTTGAGGCGCCGAGGGCAGGGTCGGCGCCCCGCTCGGCCTGGATGCGAGCGAAGCGGCGGCCGATCATCTGATACCAGTCGAGCGTCTTCGGCGCGAGGCCGCTGGGCCCGGTAGCGGCGGTCACCTGATTCGGGGTCAGGAGCACCGCACGGCGAACGAGTCAGGGGACCGTCGGTTCGACGAGTGCGGCGCAGCCCGGCCCGGCGCAGCCCGGCGCAGCCTGGCGCAGCCCGGCCCGGCCCGCCCGGCCCGGCGCAGCCCGGCGCAGCCCGGCCCGCCCCGGCCCGCCCGATTGTTCCGCAATTCTCACCCCGGTGGCGTTACGCACGGACCCGCCTGTGCGGACCGCTCGCGGGGCGTCAGTCGTTGCCTTACGTCCACCCGGAGGCCATTAACCACCGAATCGCAGCGCCGGGGGCGTGGATGAGTGACGACGGCAACTCCGGCGTTGCCTAACGCCCACCAGGGGAGAATTGCGGGAAGACAGCGGGGTGAGGGGCGCGGCGAGCGTGACCGGCGCGGCGACACTCCCGGGAATGGGCAGGAGTGCTGGGCAACGGCGGGGCGGGCGCGGCGAGGGTCGCGCCGGCGCGGCGACGGCGGGGCGAGCGAGGCACCTCGCGTGTAGCCCGCGAGCGACGCTATTCTCCGCGGATGGGCGACCTGACGATCACGGCCGGCGATCTCCACTTCCGCGCCCGCTGGGAATCCGCCGCGCCCCGGACGATCGAGGCCATCCGCGGGCTCCTTCCGCTGCGCAGCCAGTTCATCCACGTGCGCTGGAGCGGGAGGGCGTCTGGATCGCGGGGCCAACGCGGGCCCGTGACCGACCTCATATCCCCTGTCTGAGCCACGTCTCCAGGCGGCGTCACGGCAGGATGGACGGTGTCGACGCGACGTTCCGCCGGAGCCCGGCGCCCGCCGGTGTCCGGGCGCCCGCGGCGGCGAGCGGGAGGAGCGCCACGAGGATCGTCGGCGAGTTCAACCATACGATCGGCAGGGACAGGAGGACGCCGACCGGGAGGACCCATCGCCGATCCGTGGCGGCGCCCCAGGCGATGAGTGCCGCCGCGACGAGGAGGCGGAACCCGAGCGGGAGGGGCAGGAACCAGAGGTCGCCGCCCAACTCCGGGAAGTCCATCCGCATGAGCATCGCGAGCCAGCCGGCCCAGCCGGCCGGATCCAGCGCCGCCGATGCGGCCGCCACTGCGAGCGTCGCGACGAGCGCGATCGCGAGCGACCGCCACTCCCCCCGGATGAGGAACCAGAGGAGGCCGATCCCGGGCGTGACCTTGGTCAGGATGGGCAGCGCCCAGACGGCCGGCCAGCGCCGCCCGAGGAGGACGACGACCGCGAACAGGATGTCCAGCTGGCCGAGCGCCACGCTCATGAAGACCGGCGGGAGGATCAGCAGGGCAATCGCGTACCGTCCAGCGAGCCAGATGAGCGGAGCGGCGATCAGGGCCGTCCACACGCCCGCGAAGACCGGCCACGGGAGCGCCGTCAGCGGGGCGATCAATTGGGCGAAGACCGGTGAGTACAGGTAGGCGCCCGTGGCGCCCGGCCGGGTGGCCGCGTAATCGAAGCCGTCGCGGGTCGTCCAGTACGCGTACACGTCGTATGCGGGCATCGCCCAGGGTTCGACGCTCAGCAGGCGCAGACCGGAGAACACGGCGACGACCACGACGAAGGAGGGGATCGCAAGGCGGCGAAGGTCGATGCGGCCGGCGCATTTGTCCATTGGATTCTCACCCCCACGACGCGGAGCCAATAATGCCTGCTTCACGGATTCGGCGCGCGATTCTGCGATCCGACGATGCGCGTGATCTCGATGGCGCTCATCACTCTGGTATCGCGTCAGGGTCAACCTCACTCAGGTCCCGGAGCGCGAACGCCCGCTGCAGGAGCCCCTTGACCCGGTCTCTCAGACACGATCTCGGCATGGTGTTGCTTTCTCCCGCCGCCTGAGTGACTCATGTGGGCACCAACCACACGATGAGGTGCCCGATGACCGCTCAGCCTCTTCCCGCACTCCCGTCCGGCGACCCATCAACCTGGGACCAGGCGCTCTACGCCTTCTTGGTCGAGAAGGGGAACCGCTCGGGTTCCCGGCGGACCGTCGAGGGCTACAGCCGGATGCTCTGGCCGTTCTTTGCCAGACTCGGCAAGACGCCCGACCGGGTCGTCCCCCCGGACGTCATGGGTTGGGCGCACGGGATCGGGCTCTCGGGTCGGGTCCCCTCCTCGACCACGATCGGCGCCCGGATCGCCTGCCTGTCCTCCTTCTATCGCTTCCTCATCCGGATGGGCCTGGTCATCGGGAACCCGTGCGACGCCCTCGAGCGACCACGGTCCGTCCCGGCTCCGGCTCGGGGCCTGTCGGCCGACGAGGTCCGCCGGCTTCTGGCCGTCGTCCCCGACACCGTCCCTGGTCGCCGGGATCGGGCGATCCTGCTGACGCTCTTCCTGACCGGGCGACGGCGGGCCGAGGTGATCGGCCTGACCGCCGGGGACATCAGCGTCGAGGACGGAACGCCCTTCTACTCGTATCGCGGCAAGGGCGGCCGGCGCGGCCGGCGCGAGCTGCCACGTCCCGCCTACGAGGCGCTCCGGGCCACGCTGGCGGACGCTGGGCTCGAGCTGGCGCAGATGGGCCAGCCGGCCTCGCTCTGGCAAGGTGGGGCGGGATCGCGGGGCGTTACCTCGTCGACGTTCTACGCGCGCTTCCAGCGGTACCTCCGGGATGCCGGTCTGGCGCCGTCGGGCGTCCACATCACCCGCCACACCGCGGCCAAGCTCCGCCGGGACGCCGGCGAGACGATCGAGGCGGTGAGCGCATTCCTCGACCACTCCTCCCTCGCGGTGACGACCGTCTACCTCCGTCGGCTCGAGGGCGAGACCGATCGGGCGTGGGTCGATGTGGCGGCGGCCATCGGGGTGTAGATCCAGTCGTATTCGACCTCGGGCGCAGGCGCGGTCCCGAGCCTGGCTCACTCGTCCGAAGACGGCGTTGACTCGCCTCCTGCCCGCGCCTCCGCATCGCCGATGAGGTCTCGCATCGAGACCTCCAGGGCCGTGGCCAGGCGCTCGATGTTGTACAGACTGACATTCCGGCGGCCAAGCTCCACCTCGGTGATGTACGTCCGATGGAGCTGGGCCCGCTCGGCCAGGGCTTCCTGCGTCAAGCCGCGATGAGTCCGGAGTGCCCGGACCGCGGCGCCGAAGGCACGGAACAGCGGATCGGAGGCGGGGGGCATGCCGCGACGCTAGGGCCGGGTCACGTCTGTGGTCTAGCAGACTCTGAGTGACATCGCAGCTCGGTCTCAGATACGATGCCCCACGCAGGGCCCCGCCAATCCCCGAGTCGCACCGGGCCCAAACCGACGGAGCCCCCAGGATGCCCGAGCCTAGCTCGATCGACGATCTGCCCCTCACCGTGCTCGTGCCAGCCTCGACCCGACTTCCGATTGTTCTGTACGACCCGCGGGGGGCGCTTCGACTGGCCGTGGTGGAGCAGGGGAGCACAGCGTCCCTCGACGACTCGTGGGACAGCGCCGGAGTGTACATCCTCCTCTGGCCGCCCAACACCGCTGTAGATCAACCGCCAACGGTGTATGTCGGTCAAGCTGAGGGCCTCCGCAAGCGGATCGGGCGGCACGTGGCAGGCAAGCCTGGCTGGCGCCGGGCCGTCCTGGTCGATCGCGGCAACGCGCGGTTCGGGTTCACGTCGGCCCAAGTAGGCTGGCTCGAGGGCCGCCTGTGGCGTCTAGCGATGGACGCCAAGGCGGTCCAGCTGGCGAACAAGGTGGAGCCGAGGGACGAGACGCTACCCGACTACGAACGCCCCGGCCTCGAGATGGATGTCACCGTCATCCGGCGGGTGTTGCGTCTCCTTGGCTACCCGCTCGATCCGCCCGGCGATAAGGGCCACGGGCGGAAGAAGAGCTACGCCGTGACGGTCACGGACCTCATCGCCGCGGGCGCCCTGACCGTGGGGGACGTGCTCGTCTTCACCGACCCGGATCTCAATGCGGAGGCCACGGTTGGCAGCGATGGGCAGCTCGAGGTCCACGGCACCAGCTACGCCTCCCCGAGCGCCGCCGCGGCGGTCGTCCGGGGGCGTCCGACCAACGGCTGGGCCGACTGGGCGCTCGTTGGGGCGAACGGGCCCGTCACGCTGATGACGCTGCGCGCACGGTTCCCAAAGCCGTCAAAGCCCGAGCAGGACCAACCGACCGAACTCCCGGATCCGCGTCCGTCGCGGCCGGGTTCTGGTCGGTGATCCGCGTCGGCCATTTCCAGCGAGACGCCCGCCTGTTCCTCGCCTACGCCGTGGCCCCGGTCGGGATGTCTCCATTTGGAGACACGACGGCAGCGGGGCCGTTCTACGTCCTGCACTGGCCACGGGTGCCACTCCACGTGCTCCCGGCCGCCCTGGGGCCAGCATCCCGCCACGGAGACGCCCTGGAACCGATCGAGCGGCACTTGTGTTGCCCACTCGGCTGCGGCTTCGGGGCCATGCGCCGCGGAGGAACGCCCGTCCCCACTCCTGCTCCGCGGGCGGCATCAGGTCGATGTAGTCGGCGGGCGCGACCTTGGCGGCTCGGGCTGCGAGGATCGGGTCGGGGCGGGGACGGAAGCCGGGGTAGGACTTGCCGTCCTGGCCGGTGACGGTCTCAGGTGTTCGGTCCTGAACACGTGCGATATCTGCATGGACCGTGCCGACGCTCGCGCCTGGGCAAGTGACCGGGCGTCCGGTTGCCGCTCCCCTGGTCGAATGGTCACGCAATGGTCACGGACGCCCCAGGATGAGCTGGGACAGGTGGTGGCAGCGAGGGAGGACAATCGACCCGGCTGAGGTCGGAGCGGCACCGCCGGGTACGGCGCGTGACAGGCCGGGGCGGCACGTGCTAAGCTCATAACCCGAAGGTCAGAGGTTCGAATCCTCTCCCCGCAACCAAGACCGCTTTCACCTTGAACCCCGGGCCCGACCACCCGGGGTTCTTCCTTGTCCGACGATCGGCCGAGATGTCAGAGGGTCACCTCGAGACCGTAGCGGGCAGCCAGGTCGTGCACCCAGTCCATCGAGACCGTCGTTCCATACTCCTCCGCCAGCGCGCCCATGACCTCGTCGGTCAGCTCGTCCTTCGACGCCAGTTCGACCGTGCGGCGGAAGAAGTACTCGAAGCGCCCGGGCGTCAGCAACTCGATGATCCGAGCCGACTCCGGACCGGCGTTCCAGAAGGTGTGCATCACGCCGCGCGGCTTGAGGATCCAGGATCCGGGCTCGGCGGTGAACTCGTCCTCCCCAACACGCGCCCCGACCCGACCCTCAAGGACGTATGACCATTCGTCCGTGTCGTGATGCGTGTGCGGCGGGACCATGTACCCCGCAGCCATCGGCATCTCGCAGATGGACAGGGCGCCGCCCGTGGACTCGGTCGAAACCTTGACGGACGTTCCGATCGGCCCATCCCAGATGACGTCGCCGCCGTCCGGCGGGACCAGGAACCGAGTGCGCTCGACGACCGGCATGATGGCACCTCCACGCGACTATGACTACACATCCGTGTGCAATTGATAACGCGGACCGAAGGTAGCGCGGAACGCCCCTGTCGTCAATACTTTCGCTGCACATGACTGAGCAACCGACTCCTTTGCCCAGACGTCGTCCATACCGCATGCGCCGACGCCTTGAGTCATTCGAGGACACGCGCCGACGGATCACGGCCGCCGCCTTCGACCTGCACGCGACCGTGGGCCCATCGCGGACGACCATCCGGGCGATCGCCGACGGCGCCGGCGTCCAACGCCACACCGTCTACGCCCACTTCCCCGATCTGGGTACGCTGTACCTCGCCTGCACCGAGCACGGGATCCGGGTGACCGGCATGCCGGCGCCGGATCCCTGGGCGAGGATCGCAGATCCGACCGATCGCCTGCGCCTCGGACTCACCGAGCTGTTCGGTTGGTATCGGGCGAACGAGAGGATGCTCCGCAATGTCCTGTACGACGTGGATCCAACCGCGCCGCCGCCGACCGCGCCGGACCTCTTCGACCTCCGGATGGCGAGCCTGTTCGATGCGATCAGTAGCGGATGGTCGGTCGCGGTCGAGGGCACGCGACCGACCCTGTTGGTCGTGCTGGCGCACGCGATGGCATTCGAGACGTGGCGCTCGCTGACCGGCGCAGGCCTGACCGACGAACAGGCCGTCGATCTGCTCTTGTCGATCGTGAGCGGTCTCGCTGGAGGGTCGATCGCCGTTCGCGACTAGCGAGCGCTCGGTAGGAGGGACGGTCCGTACGTTGACGGAAGGACCGTCGTGCCCGCCCCGTTGGGGCCGAGCAATCCGAGGATCGTGCCCTCGGGAACCTCGAGGTCGACGTCGTCGAGTCTGCGCCGGTCAGCTCCGGGCCCGCCGCGCCGGTCGGCGGCGCGTTCCGTGGGGTGCGTAACACGTTTCCTACAGCTGAGCGTGGATGGATCCGCAGATTGGCGAGATCTGTCGCCTGGGGCCGCGTCCACGAGGGGTTCATCGCAATCTCGTTCCCAAGCGGAACACCCGCCAGGGCGATGGCCAGCGAGGGCGATGGCCCGCGAGGGCGAGGGCCAGCGGACGGTTTTTGGCAGATGTGCATAAGGCGAGCGGTGGGCGCATCCAGATCGTCCAGAGCCCGATGATCGACCCGTGAACGTGCTGGAGTCACGCTCATAGCGGTACGGACACCCGATCCACTGGTCGCGAATCGGGCTTGGCAGGTGCCTTACGCTCGCCACACGCGCATTTGACAGGATCCTCGCCCGCCAGCTCGCCCGCCCTCGCCCGCCCCGCCAGCTCGCCCGCCCCGCCAGCTCGCCCGCCCCGCCCTCGCTCCGCCAGCTGCCCCGGAAGGACCCCTCAGGCCCTGGCGCGGTCCTTGAGGATCCGTTCCGCAGCGAGCTTGCCCGGCGCGCCCATGACGCAGCCGCCCGGGTGCGTGCCCGACCCGCACTGGTAGTAGCCGTCGATCGGCGTCCGGTACTGGCTCCAGCCGGGTGCCGGGCGGAAGAAGTACATCTGCGGGGCGAGGAATTCGCCCGCGAAGATGTTGCCCTCGCTCAGCCCGACCGTGCGCTCGATGTCAAGCGGTGTGACGACCTCGCGATGAAGGATGAGGTCGCTGAACCCCGGGAAGAACGACTCCAGCGTCCGCTGGACGGTGTCGCCAAGGTTGTGGCGCTCCGTGTCCCAGTCGCTCTCGCGCAGCTGGTAGGGCGTGTACTGGATGAAGCAGCTCATGACGTGCTTGCCGGGCGGCGCCATGTCCGGATCGATCGTCGACTGGATGGCACCATCGATATACGGACGCGAGCTGTACCAGCCGTACTTGGCCTCGTCGAAGGCGCGCTCCAGGTAATCCATGGACGGACCGATGTTCGTGAATCCACGGAACTGATCGCCTCGATCGCCCAGCGCCGGGTATTTCGGCAGACCGTCGAGCGCGAAGTTGACTTTCGACGAGGTGCCCTGGAAGCGGAAGCGGTTGATGTCCTCGACGAGGTCTGTCGGCAGTTCGCGCGGGTTCACCAGCTCCAGGAACGTGCGTCGCGGATCGAGCGCGCTGACCACGGTGGCGGCGTGGTACTCGCTGCCGTCGCTGAGGGCGACGCCGGTCGCCCGGCCGCTCTTCTGGAAGGCCCACGCACCGAACTCACCGTCGTGTTCGCCCATCGAGTGGTACAGGAGCACGAGCCCCGAACCCTGAGATCGGGGTCCGACCTTCGTCCCGATGATGCTCGACGAAGCCAGGTAGCCCTTGAGGATCTCCGAGTCGAAATAGTCGTCGAGGAAGTCGGCCGCGCTGCCGGTCAGCAGCCGGACTGCGTTGTGGAGCACGCGCTTGTCCATCCTGCGAAGGCGCGAGCCGAGCGAAGCGAGCGCGAGCAGCTCCTCGGGCTCGTCGCTGAAGAGGTCGGGCGGCGCGGCGTCCAGCAGCGGCTTGAGGGCCTGGCAGACTTGCTCCATGTCGTGCGAGTACTGCTCGTACGCGTCCGCGTCGTGCTGGCTGTGGCGCGCGATCTCCTTGAGATTCTGGCCGTGGTCCTGGCCGAGCCACAGGTAGTCGCCATTCTCCATCGGCGCGAAGGTGGACGACATCAGCAGCGGCATGAAACCGTGCTTGGTGAGCTCCAGATCGTGGATGATCGCCGGCGGCAGCAGGCTCAGCGCCTACGAGAACGTGGTGAACGAGAAGCCCGGGTGCAGCTCCTCCGTGATGGCCGCGCCGCCGACCAGTCCTCGCCGCTCCAGGATGAGGGTCTTGAGCCCCGACTTCGCGAGATACGCACCGTTGACCAGGCCGTTGTGCCCGCCCCCGATGACGATCGCGTCGTAGGTCCGGTCACTCGGCGCGGTCTTCGTGGTCGCCTTCGGCCCCGGCCCGGCGGTCTTCGTCGAACGCTTCTTCGTCGTCATGTCAGGCCGTCTTTCGAGCGGGGTCGTAGAGCGGCGATCGAGCGGTCCGGGCCGCGACGTACTCATATCGATGGTTCACGTCGATCTCCAGGCGGACCGGCGTCCCGGCCGTGGCGAGTCCCGGCCGGACCCGGGCGAGAGCGATATGGCGCTGAAGGATGGGGGAGTACATGAAGCTCGTGGCATAGCCGACCTGGTGACCCGCATCGCCGTACACGAACATCTCCTCCTGTACCGGCGTGTGGTCCTTCGGCGGGATCAGGCCGGCGCCGCCATAGATCCGGTCGTAGTCCGCCCAGTCCACCAGCAGGCCGGTCAGCCCTGGCGGGCCGGAGGATGACGCCGTCCTCCACGACGAAGCCACGGTCGTCGCACCAGACGGTGTACTGCGCGTTGCCCGGGGCACAGGTGCGGATGTCGCGGGCCAGCACGCCAGCCAGGAAACGCTCCGCGTCGCGGCCGTGGATCCGGTACTTGTAGAGCGGCGACGTGTCGAAGACGCCGGCCGAGTTACGGACCGCGAAGTACTCGAACTTGTCCGACATCTGGTAGCGATCGGCGGCCAGGTGGCCGGACCAGTGGCTCCACAGTCCGGTCTTGTTGAGCGCGCTCGTCCGCTCGTGGAACGGTGACGTCAGGATCATGCGGGCCTCGCTGGTGTGCGTCCGACGCGGCGAGGATAGTCGGGTGGCGTGCGCTGGAGGACACGCGGTCCCGGGCCTTGGGACGACCGACAACGGACGATGCCCGCCTACTCCCAGCGGAACGTCCGCGCCGCGAGCAGCACGGACCCGACGCCCCAGGCGAGTAGGACCGCGATCGAGCTTGCGGCGTCGCCGCCCTGCCCAAGCGCCACGCGGAACGCATCGGCGAGGGCTGCCGCGGGCAGGATCGAGGCGATGCCCTGGAGCGCCACCGGAAGGTGGTCTACCGGCAGGACGATCCCGCCGAGTAGCAGGAACGCGATGAACAGAACGTTCGCGAGGGCGAGTGTCGCCTCCGCCCGGAGTGCACCGGCAAGCAGCAGGCCGAGGCCGGCGAACGTGAACGTCCCGAGCATCAGCACGACCGCGACGAGGAGTGGTGAGACGGTCGGGCCCGGCCGCCAGCCCAGCACGGCCGCCGCGACCGCGACGAGCAGGACGACCTGGGCGATCTCCACGGCCAGGACCGCCAGCATCTTCGCCGCGATGAGACCGCCCCGTGTCATGGGCGAGCCACCCAGCCGTTTCAGCACCCCGTAGTGCCGCTCGTATGCCGTCGCGATGCCGAGATTCACGAGGCTTGTCGCGATGACTGCCAGCGCCAGTGCGCCAGGCAGGAGGAAGTCGACCGGCGAGCCACCCCCGGTCGGCAGCACGCTGACCGAGGCAGAGAACAGCAGCACGACGACCGGGATGACGGCCGTGACGAGGACGTTCTCGCCGCGCCGGGCGGTGAGGCGCAGCTCCATCGCGGCCTGGGCGAGCGTTGCCGCGAGGGGGGAGGCCGGGCGGCTCATGCCGGGATCACCGACTCGCCGGCGGCATCGCCCGCCGCGGCGTCGTCGCCCGGTGTCGGCCCGACAAGTGCGAGGTAGGTTTCCTCCAGCGTCCCGCCACCCGTTCGCAACTCGACGATCAGCCGATCGGCCGTGGCGCACCAGGCTGCGAGGCTCGCCACGAGTGCCGCGTCCGGCTCAACGCCATCCACCCGATGATGGGCCCCGTCGGGTTCGATCGCGAGCATGGCGCCGGGCCGCTGGGCGGCGAGCGCCCGTCCCAGCACCGCCGCTTCGGTCGGGCCGAGCGGGCGGTCAAGGCGGAACCGCAGCCTGGGTGCGACCCCGGCGGCCAGCTCCGCGGCCGTGCCGGAGGCGACGATCCGGCCCCGGTCCAGGACGCAGATCCGGTCGGCCAGCCGCTCGACATCGGTCAGGTCGTGGCTCGTCAGGAGGATCGCGGCCCCCTCCGTCCGAAGGTCCGCGACGATCGCCCGCGTGGCGGCCCGCGCTTCCGGATCCATCCCGGCGGTCGGTTCGTCCAGGACGACGACCTCCGGCCGGCCGACCAGCGCGAGCGCCAGACCGAGCCGTTGGCGCTCGCCCCCGGACAGTCGTCGATAAGGTGTCCCAGCGACCGCCCGGAGTCCGACCAGGTCGATCAGCTCGTTCGCGTCGCGGGGATCCCGGTGAAAGCGCCCGTATTGGCGGATGGTCTCGAGCGGCTTGGCGCGCGGGTCCACCCCGCCACCCTGGAGCATGAGTCCGACCCGCGCGCGCAGGGCGGGCCCGCCGGTCGCCGGATCGACGCCCAGGACGCGCACGCGGCCTCCATCGGCTTTGCGGTACCCCTCGATGATCTCGACCGTCGTGGTCTTGCCGGCCCCGTTCGGGCCGAGGACGGCCACGAGTTCGCCGGCCGCGATCGACATGGACACGCCGTCCAGGACGGTCCGGGCGCCGTACCGCTTGACCAGCTCGTCGACGACGACCGCGGGCTCGCCAGTCGAGCCGCTCACGGCGCGGTCGTCGCGATCCTGGCGTACTGGCGCTCGAAGTCCGCGTCGGTCAGTTCGCCGACCTGGATGGACCGCACGACGCCGGAGCGATCCACGAAGTACGTCTGGGGTCGGGCGGCGACCCGATAGACCGTCCTGATCGCCTTGTCCGGGTCGACGACCGTGGGCCAGGTCGCGTGATAGTCGGCCACGAAGTCGCGGGCGGGCTGCGCTGGGTCGTCGGTCAGGATCCCGACGATGGCCAGCCCATCGGTCGCGTGCTCGGCGAGCTTCGCCTGGAACAGCGGGAACTCGTCACGGCACGGCACGCAGCTGGGCCCCCAGAAGTTGATGATGACCGGCTTGCCGGCGAGGCTCGCCAGATCGAACGGTGCACCATCGAGCGTGGTCCCGATGATCGGCGGCGCGACCTCGCCGACCGCCACCCGCGGCCCGCCCTGGCCCGATCGCACGAGCAGCAGGACGCCGACGGTCGTGAGCACAGCGAGGAGCAGCGCGAGGAGGATCGGTCGACGCGGCGTGGTCGTGCCCGGCTATTCCAGCGTCGCGGTCCCCGTCATCGACGGGTGGACGATGCAGATGAAGGTGTACTTGCCGGCCGCCAGTGGCGGGATGTCGTAGACCTTCGTCGCGACGCCGGGGAAGATCTCCCCCTTGAAGACGATCGCCCCGCTCGAGTCGTTCAATTCCACGTTGTGCGGTGTCCCCGGATCCTGATTGTCGAACGCGATGGTGAACGCCTTGTTCGCCGGGGCGACGATCGATGACTGCAGGAACTTCACTCCCTGCGCCTGGATCAGGACATCGGCCACCGGCGCCTGGCTGGCCGCCGGTCCGCCGGAAGCGGGCGGACCCGAGGCCGGTGCGCCTGAGGCGGCGGCTCCACCGGTCGCGCCATCGGCCTGCCTGGACGCAAAGACGCCGGACTGGATGATCACCGCCCCGATGAGCAGGACGGTCAGGGTCCCCAGCAGGCGCGAGGGGGTCCTGGCGGCAGGGATGTTCTCGAGATGGCCGGTCCTGTCCGCCTCGACGGTCTTGGCGTATTCCTTGCGGGCGTCCCCGAGCCAGCCGAGGAGCGTCGCGACCAGCGCGATCACACCCACCAGCAGGAGCCAGCTGCCGAAGACCAGTCCGAGCATCAACAGCGAGACGCCCACGGCGCCGAGGAACGGTCGCCAGGACGGCCCGGGCATGTGGACTCCGGGTGGCGGCCCGTCGTGGATGACCGCAGGCACGACCGTCGCCGTCGCCCGGATGTCGCGGTCGTACAGACGAAGCGCCTCGGCCAGCCAGTACAGCAATGTCAGCACGAGCGCGATGGCACCCAGGATGAGGACCATGCCGTCGAAGACCAGGCCCAGCAACAGCAGACTCACGCCGATGGCCGCGAACACCGGGGCGAACGACGGGCCAGGCATATGGATGCCGGTCGGCGTCCTGGGCGGAACCCGACCCATGCCGCGGCGAGGCTTCGGCGCCGTCAGCAGCGTGCGGAAGGTCCGGAACAGGACGACCACGATGAGGATGGACAGACCGACCGGGATCAGGGCGATCAGCGCACCCCAGTCGGGGGTCACGATCGTCGCGAGCAGCTCCAGGATGCTGGTCCAGATCCGTTCGAGCATCGGTCAGCCGAGGTCAGGTCGCGCGGGCGCGAGCGATCCCGGTCACTCCCCGGAGGATCCGGCGACGAGGACGTAGGCCAGGAGGGCCGTCGCCGCCCCCAGGAAGATGAGCATCGTCGTGCCGGCGTAGTCCACGTGCCAGCCACCGAAGTACGGGACGGCCCAGAAGATGAGGCCGATGACCAGGAACAGGATCCCGACAAGGGCGGCGTTACGGGGATGACGGAGGGGATGCATGGCGGTCGCCTCCTATTTCCCGGGCAGCAGGTAGAGGAGCGAGAACAGCAGGATCCAGACGACATCGACGAAGTGCCAGTAGAGCGAAGCCCCCTCGACGGCATCGTAGTGCCTGGCCGAGAACTGGCCGGCCATCCCTCGGTAGAGCACGACGCTCAGCATGATGACGCCGCCCAGGACGTGCGCCCCGTGGAAGCCGGTCAGCGTGTAATAGGTGGTCCCGTACGTCCCGGACGAGAGGGTCAGGCCCTCCTGGCCCAGGAGCGCGTAGTCCGTCACCTGTATCGCCAGGAACACGATTCCCAGGATGACGGTCACGGTCATGCTGCGAAGGAACCCGACGCGGTCGTCGCGCCGGATCGCCCAGACGGCGAACTGGCAGGTGACCGAGCTCAGGATCAGCAGGATGGTGGCTGGGCCGACGAACGGCAGGATCGCCAAGTGGAACGGCTCGCTGGTCTCCGGGTTGATCGGCGGCCACTGCGGCGTGTTGGCCCGGATGCTGAAGTAGGCGGCGAACAGGCCGCCGAAGAACATCACCTCGGAGGTGATGAACAGGAGCATCCCGAGGACCGGGTTGCTGATGCCTCCATGGGTGTCGTGGGGCATCGAGGTCAGCGGGTCGTGCTCGACGGGCACCACGTTGCTATCGGTCGTCATCGTCCGCTCAGCGCTCGTCCGTCCGACCGTGTCGAAGGTCGAACAGCGGGCGCTCCGACCGGATCTCGGGCAGGCGGTCGAAGTTGTAGGCGGGCGGCGGTGAGCTGGTCGCCCACTCGAGGGTGTTGCCCTCCCATGGGTCATCGCCGGCCGGCGCCCCGCTGCGCAGCGACAGGAAGACGTTCCAGAGGAACGGCAGCATGCTCGCGGCGATGGTGAAGCCGCCGACAGTGGCGAGCAGGTTGAGGTCGTTCCAGCCGGCCGTCGACGAGTAGTCGGCGATCCGTCGCGGCATCCCGGCCAGACCCAGTTCGTGCATCGGGAAGAAGGTCAGGTTGAAGCCGATGAACATGAGGACGAAGTGCGCCTTGCCGACTGTCTCGTTCATCATCTTGCCGGTCATCTTGGGAAACCAGTAGTAGAAGCCGCCCATGATCCCGAAGACTGATCCACCGAACAGCACGTAGTGCAGGTGGGCGACCACCCAGTAGGTGTCATGGAGCGCGAAGTCGACCGGCACCGAGGCGCTGAAGGCGCCGTTGAGGCCACCGATGAGGAACATCGACAGGAAGCCGATGGCGAACAGCAGGGGCGTCTTGAGCACCAGCTGGCCACGCCACATCGTGGCGATCCAGTTGAACATCTTCACCCCGGTCGGGACCGAGATGAGGAAGGTCATGACGCTGAAGAACGGCAGGTAGACCGCGCCGGTCGTGAACATGTGGTGGGCCCACACGGAGAAGCCGAGCGCCCCGATCCCCGCCGTCGCGAAGATGAAGGCCTTGTAGCCGAACAGCGGTTTGCGGCTGAAGACCGGCAGGATCTCGCTGATCATGCCCATCGCCGGCAGGACCATGATGTAGACGGCCGGGTGCGAGTAGAACCAGAAGATGTTCTGGTAGAGGATCGAATCGCCACCGCGGGCCGGGTCGAAGAAGGACCCACCGTAGTTGCGATCGATGAACAGCATGATCAGCGCGCTCGTGATGACCGGGGTCGCCATCAGCACCAGGACCGAGGTGACCAGCATGGTCCAGACCATGATCGGCATCCGGAAGAGGGTCATGCCGGGGGCTCGCATCTTGAAGATCGTCACGAGGAAGTTGATGGCGCCCAGGATGGAACTCGTCCCGATCAGCGCGAGCGCGACGATCCACAGGTCCTGCCCTGACCCGGTCGAGGCGAGCGGCCGGTCCAGCGAGAGCGGTGCGTAGCTCGTCCAGCCGGCCGCTGCCGTGCCGCCCGTGATGAACCCGAGGAGGAGCAGGACGCCGGCCAGCGGCAACATCCAGAACGACATCGCGTTGATTCGCGGGAAGGCCATGTCCGGGGCGCCGATCTGGAGCGGCACGACGTAGTTGCCGAAGCCAGCCAGCATCGGGATCACGAACAGGAAGATCATGAACGTGGCGTGCATCGTGAACATCTCGTTGTAGGTCTGGTCGGTGACGAACTGCAGGCCGGGCATCGCCAGCTCGGTCCGGACGCCGATGGCCAACAGGCCACCGATGAAGAAGAACACGAACGAATTGATGATGTAGAGGATCCCGATCTTCTTGTGATCGGTCGTCGTCACCCAGTCGTACAGGGTGCTCCCGTAGGCAGGGGCCGTCCGTCTCACCTTCGTGGTCGCCATCGGCGGCTCCTTACTGGACCGTCAGGGTGCCGGTCATCGTCGGATGGACCGTACACACGAATGCATAGGTTCCGGCCGGCAGGGCCGGTACGTCGTAGGTCTTCTTGGCCACGCCATTGAAGAGCTCGCCCTTGAAGACTTCCTTGCCCGTCGCCGAGCCCTCGCGGATGGCTACATCGTGTGGGGTGCCTGCGTCCTTGTTCTCGAACTCGATTCGGAAGTGCTTGCCGGCCGGGGCGCTGATGGTCGTCTGCTCGAACTTCACGCCGCTCGCCGTCACGTTGATCGTGGGGCCGGCTTCGCCGCTGGGTGTGGGAGGCGGCGTGGCGTTGGGTATGGCGACCTTGGCCGCCAGCCAGGTGTCGAATTCGGCGCCGGTGAGGGCGTGGACCTCGAACAGCATGATCCGGTGGCCGACGCCGCACAGCTCCGCGCATTGGCCGCGGAACGTCTGCCCCGCCTCCTTGTCGCTGACCTTGAATTCGAAGCTGTTGACCCGACCCGGCACGACATCGCGCTTGAACAGGAACTGCGGCACGTAGAAGGCGTGGATGACGTCCTGGCTGACCAGTGTCAGCTGGACGGTCCGACCGGCTGGCACCACCATGCCGCCGTCCTCGCCGGTGGGGACGAGTTGGGTGTAGAGGATCGTCTTGCCATCCGCGGACAGGTAGTCGAACTGCCACTGGAACTGACCGGCGACAGCCCGGATCCGCTGTTGCGGCTCAGCCGAATGGGTGTCGACCACATTGAGCGTCTGCCACGAGATGACGAACAGGAAGATGACGATGAGCGTCGGTACGACCGTCCAGACGATCTCGGCGATCTTGTTGCCATGTGTCTGCGCCGGCAGGGTGTCATCGCCGGGCTTGCGTCGGTAGCGCACGACCGTCCAGATGATCAGGCCCTCGACGAGCAGGAAGATGGCCGCTGAGATCAGGAAGACGATGGTGTACAGGTCGCGGATCTGGGCGCCCTGGTCGGTGACGGCGATGGGCGGGTAGAGGCCCGTCACGAAGGCTTGGCCAGCCTTGAGCAGGTCACTGCCCGCGACGATCGCGATCAGCGTGCCGATGACCAGGGCAGCACCGATCGCGAGGGCGAAGGTGGCGGTCTGCGAGGGGCCCGACCTTTGGGAGCTGGACATCAACGTCCTCAAGGATGGTCGTCGCGGCCGGAAGGAGCGCGACGACCGATGAGTCAGCAGGCACGGTCGACCGCCGGGGCCGAACCGCGGCCATTCTACCCGGCCCGCGTTCGTCTCGTGCGTCAGCGCCGGGCGCGGCCGTATCAGGTGCGGTCGTGCGCGCTGGGCGCGTTGGGCTCGCTTGTCTCGTGCGTCCCCGCTGGCTGGCGTGGCCGTCCCGGGTGCGGCCGTCCCCGCTGGCTGGCGTGGCCGTCCCGGCTGGCGACTTGAACGCCGGTTCGTGCGACGATGCGGCCGATGTTCCGACGGCGGTCTCTCCTGGCGATGACGGGTGTCGTTGCCTCGACTGTCGTGACGCTACTTGCGTCAGCCGCGTTCGCCGGCCCGGTCGCGGCTCACGGGCCCGTCCCGACGGAGCCGCCGACCATCGGGTCGCTCCTCCTGGGCTGGACCTTCGAACCACTGCCGACCCTGGCCATCCTGGTCTCCATCGGCTGGTGGCTGTGGGCCGTCCGGCGGGTAGACGCGGCCCATCCCGCCAATCCAGTGCCCCGCCGTCGGACCGTCGCGTTCATGCTCGGGATGCTGGCCATCGCGTTCGCGCTGATCTCGGGCATCGCCCGCTACGACACGGCGTTCTTCTCGGTCCACATGGTGCAGCACGTCCTGCTCACGCTCGTGGCCGCCCCACTCATCGCGATGGCTGCGCCCGTGACGCTGCTCCTGCGGGTCTCTTCGGTCGAAACGCGGCGGCGGCGGTGGTTGCCCGCGCTGCACTCGCGGGTCATGCGCGTCCTGGCCAATCCGGTGGCGGCTTGGATCATATTCGCCGGGATGATGTGGGCGGCCCATTTCTCGCCGCTCTTCAACGCGTCGCTGGAGGACCCGCTCGTCCACCAGATGGAGCACATCCTGTTTCTGATCGGTGCGCTCCTGTTCTGGTGGCCGGCGGTCGCGCTCGATCCCGCGCCGTGGCGGATGAGCCACCCCGCCAGGATCGGCTACACGTTCCTGCAGATGACCCAGAACACATTCCTGGCGGTCGTCATCCTCAACGCGTCGACCGTGCTCTATCCGCATTACGCCACCGTCGTCGGACCGTGGGGGCTGGCCGCCCTGGATGACCAGCGGCTGGCAGCGGGGATCATGTGGATTGTCGGAGACGTCGTCTTCCTGACCGCCACCCTTGCTCTCGTCGCAGGTTGGATGTGGGCCGAGGCGCGTGATTCACGCCGGGCGGACCGACGAGCCGATGCGGAGATGGCGCAGATCCGAATCCGCGAACGCCGCCTCGCCGAGCGCATGTCTGAGGAGCGCAGAGAGTCGCAGGGCTAGAACCCGGGACGTGGGGCCGTTGGGCGCGCGGCGTGGGGCCGTTGGGCGCTGCCCGCGACCTGGGCGCTGATGAGGCTCACTCATCAGGAAGGCCTCGGGTGAGCGTGGCGGCGCACGGTTGTCGACAGAATCGGTGCACCGCCAAGCGTGCAAACCCCATAGTTGATGAGCCAGCATCATCACGGGGTCGCCGCACGAGGTCTCGGCCAGCGCGGCGGCCTGCGCGGCCTGCGCGGCGCCCGTCGCGGCACCCGGCGGCCGGACCCGTGTCCGGGCCCGGGCTGATGTTCCGCCTGGGAACGGATTCGCGATGAACGCCTCGTGGACCGATCCGCAGACAGCAGTTCATGACGGTTTGGGCGATGCACCACGAGGGACTCATTCGAAAGGCGTTCCAAGGGGGAACGGCCCGGCATTCGGCCCGCGCGGCCGGCCGCGCATTCGGCCCGCGCGAACGGCCGCGTTGCCTCAGCCCTCGGGCGGGATCGGGGCGACGAGATACTCGAGGTAGCGGTCCGGGTCGACGTTCCCGCCGCTGACGATGGCCACGATGGAGCCGTCTCGTGGATCCAGCCCGGCCTCCGCAGCATGGAACGCGAGCGCGGCGATGGCCAGGGCGCCGGATGGCTCGGCGACGAGCCGGCTGCGCTCGGCGGCCAGACGGACCGCTGCAGCGATCTCTGCCTCGGAGACGGTGACCACGGAATCGAGATAGGCGCGCAGGTGCGCGAACGTCCGTCTTCCAAGCGCCTGGGTGCGCGTCCCGTCGGCGATCGTGCGCGAGACCAGTTCGGTCGGCCAGCGGACGATCTCGCCGCACAGGAGGGAGTCGCGGGCGTCGGCAGCCAGTTCTGGCTCCACGCCGATCACTCGTACCATCGGGCGCATGGCCTTGAGTGCGGTCGCCACGCCGCTGGCCAGTCCGCCGCCGCCGATCGGGACGAGGACCACGGCCAGGTCAGGCAGGTCCTGGACCAGCTCCAGGCCGATCGTGCCCTGGCCGGCGATGATCCGGTCGTCGTCGTAGGGCGGGATGACCGTCAGGCCGCGTTCAGCGGCGATCGCTTCAGCCACGCGCTGGCGCTCCTCGCTGGCGGTCCCGACCGTCACGATCTCGGCGCCATCCGCCGCGACCCGGGCGCGCTTGATGGCCGGTGCGTCGGACGGCATGACGACCACGGCCGGGGCCCCCAGCAACAGGGCCGCGCGCGCAACGCCCTGGGCGTGGTTGCCCGACGAGTACGTGATGACCCCGCGGGCGAGCGCCTCGGCCGTCATCGTCGACATGGCCGCGTAGGCTCCGCGGAGCTTGAATGCGCCGATCGGCTGGAGCGATTCTGACTTCAGGAAGCGGCGCGCCTCCGGCGGCCCGAACGCGACGAGCGGGGTGTGCACGGCGACGCCAAGCAATCGTGCCGCTGCCGCCTGGATCGCGGCGAGATCGACGAGGGCCGCAGGTTCGGTGGCCATCAGCGTTCGCGCCCGGCGAGGCGCTGGCATGCGATACATCGTGCCGCCCAGGGGAGCGCTTCAAGTCGTTCGGGCGCGATCCGCTTGCCGCAGCGCACGCAGGTACCGAACCTGCCGGCTTCGAGCCTCGCCAGCGCCTCGTCGACGAGAGCCAGCTGATGGTCCGCGCGCTCGCGCAGGGCGAGATCCCGCTGCTGGGCGAAGACCTCGCTGGCGGCGGTGGCCTGCGACCCGTAGGTCATCTGGGCAGGTGCCACGATCGCCTCCCCGATCTCATCGACCAGCCGGAGTCGCTCAGCCTGGAGGGTATCGCGCATGACGCTGAGGTCGGGCGCATCCATCGTCGGATGGTACGTGACCAGGCTGTCCGACTACCACGAGGCGGCGATGCCAGGTTCGCCCGCTAGACTCAGGGGAGTACCAAGATGAGGAGACAAGATGGCGATCGAGATCGATCCGGTGTGCGGCATGGAGGTCGATACGTCGACGAGCCAGCTGTCGCTGGAACACGACGGGAAGACGTACTGGTTGTGCGGCAAGGGCTGCCTGCTCGAGTTCCGCGACGACCCCGAGCGGTACCTGTCGCCCGACCACACGCCCTCGATGTAGGCGTCAGGTAAGTCGCAGCTAAGCGCTCGTCGCGACACTGGACGCGGCGGTCCTGGACCGGGCACTCCCTGGAGGGGTCAGCCGCCGATCGTGTGCCGGCGACCCGCCGGCGGAGGTGCCTCGTGCGTCAGTTGTTCGCCGCGCTCGTCGAGTTCGCCGGGCCGTTGGTCTTCTCGATCCTGGGCATCAAGTGGTAGGGCCGGCGTTCGGTCTTCGTTGGGTCAGCGGCGTGCCCCCGGTACGGCTGCCGGGTCGGCGGTGAGTCGAGCCGCGAGATAGACCGGGATGATGGAGGCCACCAGGACCAGGACGGCCGCCACGTTCACGAGCGGGAGCTGGTTCGGGCGTGAGTAGTTGCTGAAGATCCAGATCGGCAGCGTCTGGACGCCCGGACCCGCCAGGAAGTTCGTGACGATGATCTCGTCGAAGGACAGCGCGAAGGCCAGCGCGAAGGCCAGCAATGCGCCGGCCACCAGCGCAGTTCGGAGCGCGGGGAACGTCACGCGCCGGAAGGTCGTGAACGTGTCGGCGCCGAGGTCGGCCGACGCCTCCTCGAATGTCCGGGAGGTCCGGCGGAGCCGCGCGATCGCGTTGTTGTACATCACCACGACGCAGAACGTGGCGTGGCCGATGATGATCGTCAGGATCCCGAAGTCGAAGCCGATCGTCCGGAATGCCGTGTTCAGCGCGAGGCCGGTCACGATGCCCGGCAGCGCCAGGGGCAGGATGACGATGAACGCGATCGTCTCGTGCCCGAAGAACCGGTGGCGAGCCACGGCCAGGGCCAGGAGCGAGCCGAGGACGAGCGCGAGGAGGGTCGCACCGACGGCGGCCTGGACCGAAGTGGCCATCGCCGCCCGGATCCCCTGGTCGTTGAACGCCTTGACATACCAGTCGATCGTGGATGAAGCCCAGAACGGCGACGGTCGTCGCCCGGAGCGCGATGGCGACCCAGCGCGGGATGCCCATCACAGCGCCCCGAAGGCGCCGAGGCGCCGCGCGACGAACAGGAACAGCAGCATGATCGTGACCGGGACCATCGTGTAGGCGGCGGCCAGCGGCTGGTTGCCGGCGACCCCGACGAGGTCGTACACGACGTTGCCGATGAACTTCGTGTTCGAGACGAGCGTGGGCGTGATGTAGTAGTAGACGTTCTTGAAGTAGTTCTCGTCGTTGGCGTGGAACGCCTCGCAGTGGCGGGAGTCGCAGTGGCGGGGGCACTGCTCAAGGTCCAGAAGACGCTGATCGGGAAGTACTGGGGCACCGCCCCAGGAGGAAATCGACGGCTTCGCCAACGGCGACATGGTCGTCGGGACGGCGTGGCAGTACCAGGTCAACACGCTCAACGCGGCAGGTGGCGACAAGATGGTGGCCGTCCTGCCCAAAGAAGGCGCGACCGGCTGGTCCGACACCTGGATGATCTCGTCCAAGGCGGCCAACCCGAACTGCATGTACAAGTGGATGGACTACATCATCTCGCCGAAGGCGAACGCGGACGTCACCGTCTACTTCGGTGAGTCACCCGTCAGCGCTGCCGCGTGCGTGGAGGTGGACAAGCAGAGCCCCCGCCACTGCGACTCCCGCCACTGCGAGGCGTTCCACGCCAACGACGAGAACTACTTCAAGAACGTCTACTACTACATCACGCCCACGCTCGTCTCGAACACGAAGTTCATCGGCAACGTCGTGTACGACCTCGTCGGGGTCGCCGGCAACCAGCCGCTGGCCGCCGCCTACACGATGGTCCCGGTCACGATCATGCTGCTGTTCCTGTTCGTCGCGCGGCGCCTCGGCGCCTTCGGGGCGCTGTGATGGGCATCCCGCGCTGGGTCGCCATCGCGCTCCGGGCGACGACCGTCGCCGTTCTGGGCTTCATCCACGATCGACTGGTATGTCAAGGCGTTCAACGACCAGGGGATCCGGGCGGCGATGGCCACTTCGGTCCAGGCCGCCGTCGGTGCGACCCTCCTCGCGCTCGTCCTCGGCTCGCTCCTGGCCCTGGCCGTGGCTCGCCACCGGTTCTTCGGGCACGAGACGATCGCGTTCATCGTCATCCTGCCCCTGGCGCTGCCGGGCATCGTGACCGGCCTCGCGCTGAACACGGCATTCCGGACGATCGGCTTCGACTTCGGGATCCTGACGATCATCATCGGCCACGCCACGTTCTGCGTCGTGGTGATGTACAACAACGCGATCGCGCGGCTCCGCCGGACCTCCCGGACATTCGAGGAGGCGTCGGCCGACCTCGGCGCCGACACGTTCACGACCTTCCGGCGCGTGACGTTCCCCGCGCTCCGAACTGCGCTGGTGGCCGGCGCATTGCTGGCCTTCGCGCTGGCCTTCGCGCTGTCCTTCGACGAGATCATCGTCACGAACTTCCTGGCGGGTCCGGGCGTCCAGACGCTGCCGATCTGGATCTTCAGCAACTACTCACGCCCGAACCAGCTCCCGCTCGTGAACGTGGCGGCCGTCCTGGTCCTGGTGGCCTCCATCATCCCGGTCTATCTCGCGGCTCGACTCACCGCCGACCCGGCAGCCGTACCGGGGGCACGCCGCTGACCCAACGAAGACCGAACGCCGGCCCTACCACTTGATGCCCAGGATCGAGAAGACCAACGGCCCGGCGAACTCGACGAGCGCGGCGAACAACTGACGCACGAGGCACCTCCGCCGGCGGGTCGCCGGCACACGATCGGCGGCTGACCCCTCCAGGGAGTGCCCGGTCCAGGACCGCCGCGTCCAGTGTCGCGACGAGCGCTTAGCTGCGACTTACCTGACGCCTACATCGAGGGCGTGTGGTCGGGCGACAGGTACCGCTCGGGGTCGTCGCGGAACTCGAGCAGGCAGCCCTTGCCGCACAACCAGTACGTCTTCCCGTCGTGTTCCAGCGACAGCTGGCTCGTCGACGTATCGACCTCCATGCCGCACACCGGATCGATCTCGATCGCCATCTTGTCTCCTCATCTTGGTACTCCCCTGAGTCTAGCGGGCGAACCTGGCATCGCCGCCTCGTGGTAGTCGGACAGCCTGGTCACGTACCATCCGACGATGGATGCGCCCGACCTCAGCGTCATGCGCGATACCCTCCAGGCTGAGCGACTCCGGCTGGTCGATGAGATCGGGGAGGCGATCGTGGCACCTGCCCAGATGACCTACGGGTCGCAGGCCACCGCCGCCAGCGAGGTCTTCGCCCAGCAGCGGGATCTCGCCCTGCGCGAGCGCGCGGACCATCAGCTGGCTCTCGTCGACGAGGCGCTGGCGAGGCTCGAAGCCGGCAGGTTCGGTACCTGCGTGCGCTGCGGCAAGCGGATCGCGCCCGAACGACTTGAAGCGCTCCCCTGGGCGGCACGATGTATCGCATGCCAGCGCCTCGCCGGGCGCGAACGCTGATGGCCACCGAACCTGCGGCCCTCGTCGATCTCGCCGCGATCCAGGCGGCAGCGGCACGATTGCTTGGCGTCGCCGTGCACACCCCGCTCGTCGCGTTCGGGCCGCCGGAGGCGCGCCGCTTCCTGAAGTCAGAATCGCTCCAGCCGATCGGCGCATTCAAGCTCCGCGGAGCCTACGCGGCCATGTCGACGATGACGGCCGAGGCGCTCGCCCGCGGGGTCATCACGTACTCGTCGGGCAACCACGCCCAGGGCGTTGCGCGCGCGGCCCTGTTGCTGGGGGCCCCGGCCGTGGTCGTCATGCCGTCCGACGCACCGGCCATCAAGCGCGCCCGGGTCGCGGCGGATGGCGCCGAGATCGTGACGGTCGGGACCGCCAGCGAGGAGCGCCAGCGCGTGGCTGAAGCGATCGCCGCTGAACGCGGCCTGACGGTCATCCCGCCCTACGACGACGACCGGATCATCGCCGGCCAGGGCACGATCGGCCTGGAGCTGGTCCAGGACCTGCCTGACCTGGCCGTGGTCCTCGTCCCGATCGGCGGCGGCGGACTGGCCAGCGGCGTGGCGACCGCACTCAAGGCCATGCGCCCGATGGTACGAGTGATCGGCGTGGAGCCAGAACTGGCTGCCGACGCCCGCGACTCCCTCCTGTGCGGCGAGATCGTCCGCTGGCCGACCGAACTGGTCTCGCGCACGATCGCCGACGGGACGCGCACCCAGGCGCTTGGAAGACGGACGTTCGCGCACCTGCGCGCCTATCTCGATTCCGTGGTCACCGTCTCCGAGGCAGAGATCGCTGCAGCGGTCCGTCTGGCCGCCGAGCGCAGCCGGCTCGTCGCCGAGCCATCCGGCGCCCTGGCCATCGCCGCGCTCGCGTTCCATGCTGCGGAGGCCGGGCTGGATCCACGAGACGGCTCCATCGTGGCCATCGTCAGCGGCGGGAACGTCGACCCGGACCGCTACCTCGAGTATCTCGTCGCCCCGATCCCGCCCGAGGGCTGAGGCAACGCGGCCGTTCGCGCGGGCCGAATGCGCGGCCGGCCGCGCGGGCCGAATGCCGGGCCGTTCCCCCTTGGAACGCCTTTCGAATGAGTCCCTCGTGGTGCATCGCCCAAACCGTCATGAACTGCTGTCTGCGGATCGGTCCACGAGGCGTTCATCGCGAATCCGTTCCCAGGCGGAACATCAGCCCGGGCCCGGACACGGGTCCGGCCGCCGGGTGCCGCGACGGGCGCCGCGCAGGCCGCGCAGGCCGCCGCGCTGGCCGAGACCTCGTGCGGCGACCCCGTGATGATGCTGGCTCATCAACTATGGGGTTTGCACGCTTGGCGGTGCACCGATTCTGTCGACAACCGTGCGCCGCCACGCTCACCCGAGGCCTTCCTGATGAGTGAGCCTCATCAGCGCCCAGGTCGCGGGCAGCGCCCAACGGCCCCACGCCGCGCGCCCAACGGCCCCACGTCCCGGGTTCTAGCCCTGCGACTCTCTGCGCTCCTCAGACATGCGCTCGGCGAGGCGGCGTTCGCGGATTCGGATCTGCGCCATCTCCGCATCGGCTCGTCGGTCCGCCCGGCGTGAATCACGCGCCTCGGCCCACATCCAACCTGCGACGAGAGCAAGGGTGGCGGTCAGGAAGACGACGTCTCCGACAATCCACATGATCCCCGCTGCCAGCCGCTGGTCATCCAGGGCGGCCAGCCCCCACGGTCCGACGACGGTGGCGTAATGCGGATAGAGCACGGTCGACGCGTTGAGGATGACGACCGCCAGGAATGTGTTCTGGGTCATCTGCAGGAACGTGTAGCCGATCCTGGCGGGGTGGCTCATCCGCCACGGCGCGGGATCGAGCGCGACCGCCGGCCACCAGAACAGGAGCGCACCGATCAGAAACAGGATGTGCTCCATCTGGTGGACGAGCGGGTCCTCCAGCGACGCGTTGAAGAGCGGCGAGAAATGGGCCGCCCACATCATCCCGGCGAATATGATCCAAGCCGCCACCGGATTGGCCAGGACGCGCATGACCCGCGAGTGCAGCGCGGGCAACCACCGCCGCCGCCGCGTTTCGACCGAAGAGACCCGCAGGAGCAGCGTCACGGGCGCAGCCATCGCGATGAGTGGGGCGGCCACGAGCGTGAGCAGGACGTGCTGCACCATGTGGACCGAGAAGAACGCCGTGTCGTAGCGGGCGATGCCCGAGATCAGCGCGAACGCGATGGCCAGCATCCCGAGCATGAACGCGACGGTCCGACGGCGGGGCACTGGATTGGCGGGATGGGCCGCGTCTACCCGCCGGACGGCCCACAGCCACCAGCCGATGGAGACCAGGATGGCCAGGGTCGGCAGTGGTTCGAAGGTCCAGCCCAGGAGGAGCGACCCGATGGTCGGCGGCTCCGTCGGGACGGGCCCGTGAGCCGCGACCGGGCCGGCGAACGCGGCTGACGCAAGTAGCGTCACGACAGTCGAGGCAACGACACCCGTCATCGCCAGGAGAGACCGCCGTCGGAACATCGGCCGCATCGTCGCACGAACCGGCGTTCAAGTCGCCAGCCGGGACGGCCACGCCAGCCAGCGGGGACGGCCGCACCCGGGACGGCCACGCCAGCCAGCGGGGACGCACGAGACAAGCGAGCCCAACGCGCCCAGCGCGCACGACCGCACCTGATACGGCCGCGCCCGGCGCTGACGCACGAGACGAACGCGGGCCGGGTAGAATGGCCGCGGTTCGGCCCCGGCGGTCGACCGTGCCTGCTGACTCATCGGTCGTCGCGCTCCTTCCGGCCGCGACGACCATCCTTGAGGACGTTGATGTCCAGCTCCCAAAGGTCGGGCCCCTCGCAGACCGCCACCTTCGCCCTCGCGATCGGTGCTGCCCTGGTCATCGGCACGCTGATCGCGATCGTCGCGGGCAGTGACCTGCTCAAGGCTGGCCAAGCCTTCGTGACGGGCCTCTACCCGCCCATCGCCGTCACCGACCAGGGCGCCCAGATCCGCGACCTGTACACCATCGTCTTCCTGATCTCAGCGGCCATCTTCCTGCTCGTCGAGGGCCTGATCATCTGGACGGTCGTGCGCTACCGACGCAAGCCCGGCGATGACACCCTGCCGGCGCAGACACATGGCAACAAGATCGCCGAGATCGTCTGGACGGTCGTACCGACGCTCATCGTCATCTTCCTGTTCGTCATCTCGTGGCAGACGCTCAATGTGGTCGACACCCATTCGGCTGAGCCGCAACAGCGGATCCGGGCTGTCGCCGGTCAGTTCCAGTGGCAGTTCGACTACCTGTCCGCGGATGGCAAGACGATCCTCTACACCCAACTCGTCCCCACCGGCGAGGACGGCGGCATGGTGGTGCCAGCCGGTCGGACCGTCCAGCTGACACTGGTCAGCCAGGACGTCATCCACGCCTTCTACGTGCCGCAGTTCCTGTTCAAGCGCGATGTCGTGCCGGGTCGGGTCAACAGCTTCGAATTCAAGGTCAGCGACAAGGAGGCGGGGCAGACGTTCCGCGGCCAATGCGCGGAGCTGTGCGGCGTCGGCCACCGGATCATGCTGTTCGAGGTCCACGCCCTCACCGGCGCCGAATTCGACACCTGGCTGGCGGCCAAGGTCGCCATACCCAACGCCACGCCGCCTCCCACACCCAGCGGCGAAGCCGGCCCCACGATCAACGTGACGGCGAGCGGCGTGAAGTTCGAGCAGACGACCATCAGCGCCCCGGCCGGCAAGCACTTCCGAATCGAGTTCGAGAACAAGGACGCAGGCACCCCACACGATGTAGCCATCCGCGAGGGCTCGGCGACGGGCAAGGAAGTCTTCAAGGGCGAGCTCTTCAATGGCGTGGCCAAGAAGACCTACGACGTACCGGCCCTGCCGGCCGGAACCTATGCATTCGTGTGTACGGTCCATCCGACGATGACCGGCACCCTGACGGTCCAGTAAGGAGCCGCCGATGGCGACCACGAAGGTGAGACGGACGGCCCCTGCCTACGGGAGCACCCTGTACGACTGGGTGACGACGACCGATCACAAGAAGATCGGGATCCTCTACATCATCAATTCGTTCGTGTTCTTCTTCATCGGTGGCCTGTTGGCCATCGGCGTCCGGACCGAGCTGGCGATGCCCGGCCTGCAGTTCGTCACCGACCAGACCTACAACGAGATGTTCACGATGCACGCCACGTTCATGATCTTCCTGTTCGTGATCCCGATGCTGGCTGGCTTCGGCAACTACGTCGTGCCGCTCCAGATCGGCGCCCCGGACATGGCCTTCCCGCGAATCAACGCGATGTCGTTCTGGATGTTGCCGCTGGCCGGCGTCCTGCTCCTCCTCGGGTTCATCACGGGCGGCACGGCAGCGGCCGGCTGGACGAGCTACGCACCGCTCTCGCTGGACCGGCCGCTCGCCTCGACCGGGTCAGGGCAGGACCTGTGGATCGTCGCGCTCGCGCTGATCGGGACGAGTTCCATCCTGGGCGCCATCAACTTCCTCGTGACGATCTTCAAGATGCGAGCCCCCGGCATGACCCTCTTCCGGATGCCGATCATGGTCTGGACCATGCTGGTCACCTCGGTCCTGGTGCTGATGGCGACCCCGGTCATCACGAGCGCGCTGATCATGCTGTTCATCGATCGCAACTACGGTGGGTCCTTCTTCGACCCGGCCCGCGGTGGCGATTCGATCCTCTACCAGAACATCTTCTGGTTCTACTCGCACCCGGCCGTCTACATCATGGTCCTGCCGGCGATGGGCATGATCAGCGAGATCCTGCCGGTCTTCAGCCGCAAACCGCTGTTCGGCTACAAGGCCTTCATCTTCGCGACGGCGGGGATCGGGGCGCTCGGCTTCTCCGTGTGGGCCCACCACATGTTCACGACCGGCGCGGTCTACCTGCCGTTCTTCAGCGTCATGACCTTCCTCATCTCGGTCCCGACCGGGGTGAAGATGTTCAACTGGATCGCCACGATGTGGCGTGGCCAGCTGGTGCTCAAGACGCCCCTGCTGTTCGCCATCGGCTTCCTGTCGATGTTCCTCATCGGTGGCCTCAACGGCGCCTTCAGCGCCTCGGTGCCGGTCGACTTCGCGCTCCATGACACCTACTGGGTGGTCGCCCACCTGCACTACGTGCTGTTCGGTGGATCAGTCTTCGGGATCATGGGCGGCTTCTACTACTGGTTTCCCAAGATGACCGGCAAGATGATGAACGAGACAGTCGGCAAGGCGCACTTCGTCCTCATGTTCATCGGCTTCAACCTGACCTTCTTCCCGATGCACGAACTGGGTCTGGCCGGGATGCCGCGACGGATCGCCGACTACTCGTCGACGGCCGGCTGGAACGACCTCAACCTGCTCGCCACTGTCGGCGGCTTCACCATCGCCGCGAGCATGCTGCCGTTCCTCTGGAACGTCTTCCTGTCGCTGCGCAGCGGGGCGCCGGCCGGCGATGACCCATGGGAGGGCAACACCCTCGAGTGGGCGACCAGCTCACCGCCGCCCGCCTACAACTTCGACCGCCTGCCCGAGATCCGGTCGGAGCGCCCGCTGTTCGACCTTCGACACGGTCGGACGGACGAGCGCTGAGCGGACGATGACGACCGATAGCAACGTGGTGCCCGTCGAGCACGACCCGCTGACCTCGATGCCCCACGACACCCATGGAGGCATCAGCAACCCGGTCCTCGGGATGCTCCTGTTCATCACCTCCGAGGTGATGTTCTTCGGCGGCCTGTTCGCCGCCTACTTCAGCATCCGGGCCAACACGCCGCAGTGGCCGCCGATCAACCCGGAGACCAGCGAGCCGTTCCACTTGGCGATCCTGCCGTTCGTCGGCCCAGCCACCATCCTGCTGATCCTGAGCTCGGTCACCTGCCAGTTCGCCGTCTGGGCGATCCGGCGCGACGACCGCGTCGGGTTCCTTCGCAGCATGACCGTGACCGTCATCCTGGGAATCGTGTTCCTGGCGATACAGGTGACGGACTACGCGCTCCTGGGCCAGGAGGGCCTGACCCTCTCGTCCGGGACGTACGGGACCACCTATTACACGCTGACCGGCTTCCACGGGGCGCACGTCCTGGGCGGCGTCATCATGCTGAGCGTCGTGCTCTACCGAGGGATGGCCGGCCAGTTCTCGGCCAGGCACTACGATGCCGTCGAGGGGGCTTCGCTCTACTGGCACTTCGTCGATGTCGTCTGGATCCTGCTGTTCTCGCTCCTCTACCTGCTGCCCGGGAAATAGGAGGCGACCGCCATGCATCCCCTCCGTCATCCCCGTAACGCCGCCCTTGTCGGGATCCTGTTCCTGGTCATCGGCCTCATCTTCTGGGCCGTCCCGTACTTCGGTGGCTGGCACGTGGACTACGCCGGCACGACGATGCTCATCTTCCTGGGGGCGGCGACGGCCCTCCTGGCCTACGTCCTCGTCGCCGGATCCTCCGGGGAGTGACCGGGATCGCTCGCGCCCGCGCGACCTGACCTCGGCTGACCGATGCTCGAACGGATCTGGACCAGCATCCTGGAGCTGCTCGCGACGATCGTGACCCCCGACTGGGGTGCGCTGATCGCCCTGATCCCGGTCGGTCTGTCCATCCTCATCGTGGTCGTCCTGTTCCGGACCTTCCGCACGCTGCTGACGGCGCCGAAGCCTCGCCGCGGCATGGGTCGGGTTCCGCCCAGGACGCCGACCGGCATCCATATGCCTGGCCCGTCGTTCGCCCCGGTGTTCGCGGCCATCGGCGTGAGTCTGCTGTTGCTGGGCCTGGTCTTCGACGGCATGGTCCTCATCCTGGGTGCCATCGCGCTCGTGCTGACATTGCTGTACTGGCTGGCCGAGGCGCTTCGTCTGTACGACCGCGACATCCGGGCGACGGCGACGGTCGTGCCTGCGGTCATCCACGACGGGCCGCCACCCGGAGTCCACATGCCCGGGCCGTCCTGGCGACCGTTCCTCGGCGCCGTGGGCGTCTCGCTGTTGATGCTCGGACTGGTCTTCGGCAGCTGGCTCCTGCTGGTGGGTGTGATCGCGCTGGTCGCGACGCTCCTCGGCTGGCTCGGGGACGCCCGCAAGGAATACGCCAAGACCGTCGAGGCGGACAGGACCGGCCATCTCGAGAACATCCCTGCCGCCAGGACCCCCTCGCGCCTGCTGGGGACCCTGACCGTCCTGCTCATCGGGGCGGTGATCATCCAGTCCGGCGTCTTTGCGTCCAGGCAGGCCGATGGCGCGACCGGTGGAGCCGCCGCCTCAGGCGCACCGGCCTCGGGTCCGCCCGCTTCCGGCGGACCGGCGGCCAGCCAGGCGCCGGTGGCCGATGTCCTGATCCAGGCGCAGGGAGTGAAGTTCCTGCAGTCATCGATCGTCGCCCCGGCGAACAAGGCGTTCACCATCGCGTTCGACAATCAGGATCCGGGGACACCGCACAACGTGGAATTGAACGACTCGAGCGGGGCGATCGTCTTCAAGGGGGAGATCTTCCCCGGCGTCGCGACGAAGGTCTACGACATCCCGCCACTGGCGGCCGGCAAGTACACCTTCATCTGCATCGTCCACCCGTCGATGACGGGGACCGCGACGCTGGAATAGCCGGGCACGACCACGCCGCGTCGACCGATCCTCCTCGCGCTGCTCCTCGCTGTGCTCACGACCGTCGGCGTCCTGCTGCTCGTGCGATCGGGCCAGGGCGGGCCGCGGGTGGCGGTCGGCGAGGTCGCGCCGCCGATCATCGGGACCACGCTCGATGGTGCACCGTTCGATCTGGCGAGCCTCGCCGGCAAGCCGGTCATCATCAACTTCTGGGGGCCCAGCTGCGTGCCGTGCCGTGACGAGTTCCCGCTGTTCCAGGCGAAGCTCGCCGAGCACGCGACCGATGGGCTGGCCATCGTCGGGATCCTGACCGACGACCCAGCGCAGCCCGCCCGCGACTTCGTGGCCGACTATCACGCGACCTGGCCCACGGTCGTCGACCCGGACAAGGCGATCAGGACGGTCTATCGGGTCGCCGCCCGACCCCAGACGTACTTCGTGGATCGCTCCGGCGTCGTGCGGTCCATCCAGGTCGGCGAACTGACCGACGCGGACTTCGAGCGCCAGTACGCCAGGATCGCGACGACCGCGCCGTGAGCGGCTCGACTGGCGAGCCCGCGGTCGTCGTCGACGAGCTGGTCAAGCGGTACGGCGCCCGGACCGTCCTGGACGGCGTGTCCATGTCGATCGCGGCCGGCGAACTCGTGGCCGTCCTCGGCCCGAACGGGGCCGGCAAGACCACGACGGTCGAGATCATCGAGGGGTACCGCAAAGCCGATGGAGGCCGCGTGCGCGTCCTGGGCGTCGATCCGGCGACCGGCGGGCCCGCCCTGCGCGCGCGGGTCGGACTCATGCTCCAGGGTGGCGGGGTGGACCCGCGCGCCAAGCCGCTCGAGACCATCCGCCAATACGGGCGCTTTCACCGGGATCCCCGCGACGCGAACGAGCTGATCGACCTGGTCGGACTCCGGGCGGTCGCTGGGACACCTTATCGACGACTGTCCGGGGGCGAGCGCCAACGGCTCGGTCTGGCGCTCGCGCTGGTCGGCCGGCCGGAGGTCGTCGTCCTGGACGAACCGACCGCCGGGATGGATCCGGAAGCGCGGGCCGCCACGCGGGCGATCGTCGCGGACCTTCGGACGGAGGGGGCCGCGATCCTCCTGACGAGCCACGACCTGACCGATGTCGAGCGGCTGGCCGACCGGATCTGCGTCCTGGACCGGGGCCGGATCGTCGCCTCCGGCACGGCCGCGGAGCTGGCCGCCGGGGTCGCACCCAGGCTGCGGTTCCGCCTTGACCGCCCGCTCGGCCCGACCGAAGCGGCGGTGCTGGGACGGGCGCTCGCCGCCCAGCGGCCCGGCGCCATGCTCGCGATCGAACCCGACGGGGCCCATCATCGGGTGGATGGCGTTGAGCCGGACGCGGCACTCGTGGCGAGCCTCGCAGCCTGGTGCGCCACGGCCGATCGGCTGATCGTCGAGTTGCGAACGGGTGGCGGGACGCTGGAGGAAACCTACCTCGCACTTGTCGGGCCGACACCGGGCGACGACGCCGCGGCGGGCGATGCCGCCGGCGAGTCGGTGATCCCGGCATGAGCCGCCCGGCCTCCCCCCTCGCGGCAACGCTCGCCCAGGCCGCGATGGAGCTGCGCCTCACCGCCCGGCGCGGCGAGAACGTCCTCGTCACGGCCGTCATCCCGGTCGTCGTGCTGCTGTTCTCTGCCTCGGTCAGCGTGCTGCCGACCGGGGGTGGCTCGCCGGTCGACTTCCTCCTGCCTGGCGCACTGGCGCTGGCAGTCATCGCGACAAGCCTCGTGAATCTCGGCATCGCGACGGCATACGAGCGGCACTACGGGGTGCTGAAACGGCTGGGTGGCTCGCCCATGACACGGGGCGGTCTCATCGCGGCGAAGATGCTGGCGGTCCTGGCCGTGGAGATCGCCCAGGTCGTCCTGCTCGTCGCGGTCGCGGCGGCCGTGCTGGGCTGGCGGCCGGGCCCGACCGTCTCACCACTCCTCGTCGCGGTCGTGCTGATGCTCGGGACGTTCACGTTCGCCGGCCTCGGCCTGCTGCTTGCCGGTGCACTCCGGGCGGAGGCGACACTCGCCCTCGCGAACGTTCTGTTCATCGCGTTCCTGCTACTCGGCGGGATCGTCCTGCCGGTAGACCACCTTCCGGTGGCGCTCCAGGGCATCGCCTCGATCCTGCCCGCGGCAGCCCTCGCCGATGCGTTCCGCGTGGCGCTTGGGCAGGGCGGCGACGCCGCAAGCTCGATCGCGGTCCTACTCGCCTGGGGCGTCGGGTCCGTGCTGCTCGCGGCGCGGACGTTCCGCTGGGAGTAGGCGGGCATCGTCCGTTGTCGGTCGTCCCAAGGCCCGGGACCGCGTGTCCTCCAGCGCACGCCACCCGACTATCCTCGCCGCGTCGGACGCACACCAGCGAGGCCCGCATGATCCTGACGTCACCGTTCCACGAGCGGACGAGCGCGCTCAACAAGACCGGACTGTGGAGCCACTGGTCCGGCCACCTGGCCGCCGATCGCTACCAGATGTCGGACAAGTTCGAGTACTTCGCGGTCCGTAACTCGGCCGGCGTCTTCGACACGTCGCCGCTCTACAAGTACCGGATCCACGGCCGCGACGCGGAGCGTTTCCTGGCTGGCGTGCTGGCCCGCGACATCCGCACCTGTGCCCCGGGCAACGCGCAGTACACCGTCTGGTGCGACGACCGTGGCTTCGTCGTGGAGGACGGCGTCATCCTCCGGCCCGCCAGGGCTGACCGGCCTGCTGGTGGACTGGGCGGACTACGACCGGATCTATGGCGGCGCCGGCCTGATCCCGCCGAAGGACCACACGCCGGTACAGGAGGAGATGTTCGTGTACGGCGATGCGGGTCACCAGGTCGGCTATGCCACGAGCTTCATGTACTCCCCCATCCTTCAGCGCCATATCGCTCTCGCCCGGGTCCGGCCGGGACTCGCCACGGCCGGGACGCCGGTCCGCCTGGAGATCGACGTGAACCATCGATATGAGTACGTCGCGGCCCGGACCGCTCGATCGCCGCTCTACGACCCCGCTCGAAAGACGGCCTGACATGACGACGAAGAAGCGTTCGACGAAGACCGCCGGGCCGGGGCCGAAGGCGACCACGAAGACCGCGCCGAGTGACCGGACCTACGACGCGATCGTCATCGGGGGCGGGCACAACGGCCTGGTCAACGGTGCGTATCTCGCGAAGTCGGGGCTCAAGACCCTCATCCTGGAGCGGCGAGGACTGGTCGGCGGCGCGGCCATCACGGAGGAGCTGCACCCGGGCTTCTCGTTCACCACGTTCTCGTAGGCGCTGAGCCTGCTGCCGCCGGCGATCATCCACGATCTGGAGCTCACCAAGCACGGTTTCATGCCGCTGCTGATGTCGTCCACCTTCGCGCCGATGGAGAATGGCGACTACCTGTGGCTCGGCCAGGACCACGGCCAGAATCTCAAGGAGATCGCGCGCCACAGCCAGCACGACGCGGACGCGTACGAGCAGTACTCGCACGACATGGAGCAAGTCTGCCAGGCCCTCAAGCCGCTGCTGGACGCCGCGCCGCCCGACCTCTTCAGCGACGAGCCCGAGGAGCTGCTCGCGCTCGCTTCGCTCGGCTCGCGCCTTCGCAGGATGGACAAGCGCGTGCTCCACAACGCAGTCCGGCTGCTGACCGGCAGCGCGGCCGACTTCCTCGACGACTATTTCGACTCGGAGATCCTCAAGGGCTACCTGGCTTCGTCGAGCATCATCGGGACGAAGGTCGGACCCCGATCTCAGGGTTCGGGGCTCGTGCTCCTGTACCACTCGATGGGCGAACACGACGGTGAGTTCGGTGCGTGGGCCTTCCAGAAGAGCGGCCGGGCGACCGGCGTCGCCCTCAGCGACGGCAGCGAGTACCACGCCGCCACCGTGGTCAGCGCGCTCGATCCGCGACGCACGTTCCTGGAGCTGGTGAACCCGCGCGAACTGCCGACAGACCTCGTCGAGGACATCAACCGCTTCCGCTTCCAGGGCACCTCGTCGAAAGTCAACTTCGCGCTCGACGGTCTGCCGAAATACCCGGCGCTGGGCGATCGAGGCGATCAGTTCCGTGGATTCACGAACATCGGTCCGTCCATGGATTACCTGGAGCGCGCCTTCGACGAGGCCAAGTACGGCTGGTACAGCTCGCGTCCGTATATCGATGGTGCCATCCAGTCGACGATCGATCCGGACATGGCGCCGCCCGGCAAGCACGTCATGAGCTGCTTCATCCAGTACACGCCCTACCAGCTGCGCGAGAGCGACTGGGACACGGAGCGCCACAACCTTGGCGACACCGTCCAGCGGACGCTGGAGTCGTTCTTCCCGGGGTTCAGCGACCTCATCCTTCATCGCGAGGTCGTCACACCGCTTGACATCGAGCGCACGGTCGGGCTGAGCGAGGGCAACATCTTCGCGGGCGAATTCCTCGCCCCGCAGATGTACTTCTTCCGCCCGGCACCCGGCTGGAGCCAGTACCGGACGCCGATCGACGGCTACTACCAGTGCGGGTCGGGCACGCACCCGGGCGGCTGCGTCATGGGCGCGCCGGGCAAGCTCGCTGCGGAACGGATCCTCAAGGACCGCGCCAGGGCCTGAGGGGTCCTTCCGGGGCAGCTGGCGGAGCGAGGGCGGGGCGGGCGAGCTGGCGGGGCGGGCGAGCTGGCGGGGCGGGCGAGGGCGGGCGAGCTGGCGGGCGAGGATCCTGTCAAATGCGCGTGTGGCGAGCGTAAGGCACCTGCCAAGCCCGATTCGCGACCAGTGGATCGGGTGTCCGTACCGCTATGAGCGTGACTCCAGCACGTTCACGGGTCGATCATCGGGCTCTGGACGATCTGGATGCGCCCACCGCTCGCCTTATGCACATCTGCCAAAAACCGTCCGCTGGCCCTCGCCCTCGCGGGCCATCGCCCTCGCTGGCCATCGCCCTGGCGGGTGTTCCGCTTGGGAACGAGATTGCGATGAACCCCTCGTGGACGCGGCCCCAGGCGACAGATCTCGCCAATCTGCGGATCCATCCACGCTCAGCTGTAGGAAACGTGTTACGCACCCCACGGAACGCGCCGCCGACCGGCGCGGCGGGCCCGGAGCTGACCGGCGCAGACTCGACGACGTCGACCTCGAGGTTCCCGAGGGCACGATCCTCGGATTGCTCGGCCCCAACGGGGCGGGCACGACGGTCCTTCCGTCAACGTACGGACCGTCCCTCCTACCGAGCGCTCGCTAGTCGCGAACGGCGATCGACCCTCCAGCGAGACCGCTCACGATCGACAAGAGCAGATCGACGGCCTGTTCGTCGGTCAGGCCTGCGCCGGTCAGCGAGCGCCACGTCTCGAATGCCATCGCGTGCGCCAGCACGACCAACAGGGTCGGTCGCGTGCCCTCGACCGCGACCGACCATCCGCTACTGATCGCATCGAACAGGCTCGCCATCCGGAGGTCGAAGAGGTCCGGCGCGGTCGGCGGCGGCGCGGTTGGATCCACGTCGTACAGGACATTGCGGAGCATCCTCTCGTTCGCCCGATACCAACCGAACAGCTCGGTGAGTCCGAGGCGCAGGCGATCGGTCGGATCTGCGATCCTCGCCCAGGGATCCGGCGCCGGCATGCCGGTCACCCGGATCCCGTGCTCGGTGCAGGCGAGGTACAGCGTACCCAGATCGGGGAAGTGGGCGTAGACGGTGTGGCGTTGGACGCCGGCGCCGTCGGCGATCGCCCGGATGGTCGTCCGCGATGGGCCCACGGTCGCGTGCAGGTCGAAGGCGGCGGCCGTGATCCGTCGGCGCGTGTCCTCGAATGACTCAAGGCGTCGGCGCATGCGGTATGGACGACGTCTGGGCAAAGGAGTCGGTTGCTCAGTCATGTGCAGCGAAAGTATTGACGACAGGGGCGTTCCGCGCTACCTTCGGTCCGCGTTATCAATTGCACACGGATGTGTAGTCATAGTCGCGTGGAGGTGCCATCATGCCGGTCGTCGAGCGCACTCGGTTCCTGGTCCCGCCGGACGGCGGCGACGTCATCTGGGATGGGCCGATCGGAACGTCCGTCAAGGTTTCGACCGAGTCCACGGGCGGCGCCCTGTCCATCTGCGAGATGCCGATGGCTGCGGGGTACATGGTCCCGCCGCACACGCATCACGACACGGACGAATGGTCATACGTCCTTGAGGGTCGGGTCGGGGCGCGTGTTGGGGAGGACGAGTTCACCGCCGAGCCCGGATCCTGGATCCTCAAGCCGCGCGGCGTGATGCACACCTTCTGGAACGCCGGTCCGGAGTCGGCTCGGATCATCGAGTTGCTGACGCCCGGGCGCTTCGAGTACTTCTTCCGCCGCACGGTCGAACTGGCGTCGAAGGACGAGCTGACCGACGAGGTCATGGGCGCGCTGGCGGAGGAGTATGGAACGACGGTCTCGATGGACTGGGTGCACGACCTGGCTGCCCGCTACGGTCTCGAGGTGACCCTCTGACATCTCGGCCGATCGTCGGACAAGGAAGAACCCCGGGTGGTCGGGCCCGGGGTTCAAGGTGAAAGCGGTCTTGGTTGCGGGGAGAGGATTCGAACCTCTGACCTTCGGGTTATGAGCTTAGCACGTGCCGCCCCGGCCTGTCACGCGCCGTACCCGGCGGTGCCGCTCCGACCTCAGCCGGGTCGATTGTCCTCCCTCGCTGCCACCACCTGTCCCAGCTCATCCTGGGGCGTCCGTGACCATTGCGTGACCATTCGACCAGGGGAGCGGCAACCGGACGCCCGGTCACTTGCCCAGGCGCGAGCGTCGGCACGGTCCATGCAGATATCGCACGTGTTCAGGACCGAACACCTGAGACCGTCACCGGCCAGGACGGCAAGTCCTACCCCGGCTTCCGTCCCCGCCCCGACCCGATCCTCGCAGCCCGAGCCGCCAAGGTCGCGCCCGCCGACTACATCGACCTGATGCCGCCCGCGGAGCAGGAGTGGGGACGGGCGTTCCTCCGCGGCGCATGGCCCCGAAGCCGCAGCCGAGTGGGCAACACAAGTGCCGCTCGATCGGTTCCAGGGCGTCTCCGTGGCGGGATGCTGGCCCCAGGGCGGCCGGGAGCACGTGGAGTGGCACCCGTGGCCAGTGCAGGACGTAGAACGGCCCCGCTGCCGTCGTGTCTCCAAATGGAGACATCCCGACCGGGGCCACGGCGTAGGCGAGGAACAGGCGGGCGTCTCGCTGGAAATGGCCGACGCGGATCACCGACCAGAACCCGGCCGCGACGGACGCGGATCCGGGAGTTCGGTCGGTTGGTCCTGCTCGGGCTTTGACGGCTTTGGGAACCGTGCGCGCAGCGTCATCAGCGTGACGGGCCCGTTCGCCCCAACGAGCGCCCAGTCGGCCCAGCCGTTGGTCGGACGCCCCCGGACGACCGCCGCGGCGGCGCTCGGGGAGGCGTAGCTGGTGCCGTGGACCTCGAGCTGCCCATCGCTGCCAACCGTGGCCTCCGCATTGAGATCCGGGTCGGTGAAGACGAGCACGTCCCCCACGGTCAGGGCGCCCGCGGCGATGAGGTCCGTGACCGTCACGGCGTAGCTCTTCTTCCGCCCGTGGCCCTTATCGCCGGGCGGATCGAGCGGGTAGCCAAGGAGACGCAACACCCGCCGGATGACGGTGACATCCATCTCGAGGCCGGGGCGTTCGTAGTCGGGTAGCGTCTCGTCCCTCGGCTCCACCTTGTTCGCCAGCTGGACCGCCTTGGCGTCCATCGCTAGACGCCACAGGCGGCCCTCGAGCCAGCCTACTTGGGCCGACGTGAACCCGAACCGCGCGTTGCCGCGATCGACCAGGACGGCCCGGCGCCAGCCAGGCTTGCCTGCCACGTGCCGCCCGATCCGCTTGCGGAGGCCCTCAGCTTGACCGACATACACCGTTGGCGGTTGATCTACAGCGGTGTTGGGCGGCCAGAGGAGGATGTACACTCCGGCGCTGTCCCACGAGTCGTCGAGGGACGCTGTGCTCCCCTGCTCCACCACGGCCAGTCGAAGCGCCCCCCGCGGGTCGTACAGAACAATCGGAAGTCGGGTCGAGGCTGGCACGAGCACGGTGAGGGGCAGATCGTCGATCGAGCTAGGCTCGGGCATCCTGGGGGCTCCGTCGGTTTGGGCCCGGTGCGACTCGGGGATTGGCGGGGCCCTGCGTGGGGCATCGTATCTGAGACCGAGCTGCGATGTCACTCAGAGTCTGCTAGACCACAGACGTGACCCGGCCCTAGCGTCGCGGCATGCCCCCCGCCTCCGATCCGCTGTTCCGTGCCTTCGGCGCCGCGGTCCGGGCACTCCGGACTCATCGCGGCTTGACGCAGGAAGCCCTGGCCGAGCGGGCCCAGCTCCATCGGACGTACATCACCGAGGTGGAGCTTGGCCGCCGGAATGTCAGTCTGTACAACATCGAGCGCCTGGCCACGGCCCTGGAGGTCTCGATGCGAGACCTCATCGGCGATGCGGAGGCGCGGGCAGGAGGCGAGTCAACGCCGTCTTCGGACGAGTGAGCCAGGCTCGGGACCGCGCCTGCGCCCGAGGTCGAATACGACTGGATCTACACCCCGATGGCCGCCGCCACATCGACCCACGCCCGATCGGTCTCGCCCTCGAGCCGACGGAGGTAGACGGTCGTCACCGCGAGGGAGGAGTGGTCGAGGAATGCGCTCACCGCCTCGATCGTCTCGCCGGCGTCCCGGCGGAGCTTGGCCGCGGTGTGGCGGGTGATGTGGACGCCCGACGGCGCCAGACCGGCATCCCGGAGGTACCGCTGGAAGCGCGCGTAGAACGTCGACGAGGTAACGCCCCGCGATCCCGCCCCACCTTGCCAGAGCGAGGCCGGCTGGCCCATCTGCGCCAGCTCGAGCCCAGCGTCCGCCAGCGTGGCCCGGAGCGCCTCGTAGGCGGGACGTGGCAGCTCGCGCCGGCCGCGCCGGCCGCCCTTGCCGCGATACGAGTAGAAGGGCGTTCCGTCCTCGACGCTGATGTCCCCGGCGGTCAGGCCGATCACCTCGGCCCGCCGTCGCCCGGTCAGGAAGAGCGTCAGCAGGATCGCCCGATCCCGGCGACCAGGGACGGTGTCGGGGACGACGGCCAGAAGCCGGCGGACCTCGTCGGCCGACAGGCCCCGAGCCGGAGCCGGGACGGACCGTGGTCGCTCGAGGGCGTCGCACGGGTTCCCGATGACCAGGCCCATCCGGATGAGGAAGCGATAGAAGGAGGACAGGCAGGCGATCCGGGCGCCGATCGTGGTCGAGGAGGGGACCCGACCCGAGAGCCCGATCCCGTGCGCCCAACCCATGACGTCCGGGGGGACGACCCGGTCGGGCGTCTTGCCGAGTCTGGCAAAGAACGGCCAGAGCATCCGGCTGTAGCCCTCGACGGTCCGCCGGGAACCCGAGCGGTTCCCCTTCTCGACCAAGAAGGCGTAGAGCGCCTGGTCCCAGGTTGATGGGTCGCCGGACGGGAGTGCGGGAAGAGGCTGAGCGGTCATCGGGCACCTCATCGTGTGGTTGGTGCCCACATGAGTCACTCAGGCGGCGGGAGAAAGCAACACCATGCCGAGATCGTGTCTGAGAGACCGGGTCAAGGGGCTCCTGCAGCGGGCGTTCGCGCTCCGGGACCTGAGTGAGGTTGACCCTGACGCGATACCAGAGTGATGAGCGCCATCGAGATCACGCGCATCGTCGGATCGCAGAATCGCGCGCCGAATCCGTGAAGCAGGCATTATTGGCTCCGCGTCGTGGGGGTGAGAATCCAATGGACAAATGCGCCGGCCGCATCGACCTTCGCCGCCTTGCGATCCCCTCCTTCGTCGTGGTCGTCGCCGTGTTCTCCGGTCTGCGCCTGCTGAGCGTCGAACCCTGGGCGATGCCCGCATACGACGTGTACGCGTACTGGACGACCCGCGACGGCTTCGATTACGCGGCCACCCGGCCGGGCGCCACGGGCGCCTACCTGTACTCACCGGTCTTCGCCCAATTGATCGCCCCGCTGACGGCGCTCCCGTGGCCGGTCTTCGCGGGCGTGTGGACGGCCCTGATCGCCGCTCCGCTCATCTGGCTCGCTGGACGGTACGCGATTGCCCTGCTGATCCTCCCGCCGGTCTTCATGAGCGTGGCGCTCGGCCAGCTGGACATCCTGTTCGCGGTCGTCGTCCTCCTCGGGCGGCGCTGGCCGGCCGTCTGGGCGCTGCCCATCCTGACCAAGGTCACGCCCGGGATCGGCCTCCTCTGGTTCCTCATCCGGGGGGAGTGGCGGTCGCTCGCGATCGCGCTCGTCGCGACGCTCGCAGTGGCGGCCGCATCGGCGGCGCTGGATCCGGCCGGCTGGGCCGGCTGGCTCGCGATGCTCATGCGGATGGACTTCCCGGAGTTGGGCGGCGACCTCTGGTTCCTGCCCCTCCCGCTCGGGTTCCGCCTCCTCGTCGCGGCGGCACTCATCGCCTGGGGCGCCGCCACGGATCGGCGATGGGTCCTCCCGGTCGGCGTCCTCCTGTCCCTGCCGATCGTATGGTTGAACTCGCCGACGATCCTCGTGGCGCTCCTCCCGCTCGCCGCCGCGGGCGCCCGGACACCGGCGGGCGCCGGGCTCCGGCGGAACGTCGCGTCGACACCGTCCATCCTGCCGTGACGCCGCCTGGAGACGTGGCTCAGACAGGGGATATGAGGTCGGTCACGGGCCCGCGTTGGCCCCGCGATCCAGACGCCCTCCCGCTCCAGCGCACGTGGATGAACTGGCTGCGCAGCGGAAGGAGCCCGCGGATGGCCTCGATCGTCCGGGGCGCGGCGGATTCCCAGCGGGCGCGGAAGTGGAGATCGCCGGCCGTGATCGTCAGGTCGCCCATCCGCGGAGAATAGCGTCGCTCGCGGGCTACACGCGAGGTGCCTCGCTCGCCCCGCCGTCGCCGCGCCGGCGCGACCCTCGCCGCGCCCGCCCCGCCGTTGCCCAGCACTCCTGCCCATTCCCGGGAGTGTCGCCGCGCCGGTCACGCTCGCCGCGCCCCTCACCCCGCTGTCTTCCCGCAATTCTCCCCTGGTGGGCGTTAGGCAACGCCGGAGTTGCCGTCGTCACTCATCCACGCCCCCGGCGCTGCGATTCGGTGGTTAATGGCCTCCGGGTGGACGTAAGGCAACGACTGACGCCCCGCGAGCGGTCCGCACAGGCGGGTCCGTGCGTAACGCCACCGGGGTGAGAATTGCGGAACAATCGGGCGGGCCGGGGCGGGCCGGGCTGCGCCGGGCTGCGCCGGGCCGGGCGGGCCGGGCCGGGCTGCGCCAGGCTGCGCCGGGCTGCGCCGGGCCGGGCTGCGCCGCACTCGTCGAACCGACGGTCCCCTGACTCGTTCGCCGTGCGGTGCTCCTGACCCCGAATCAGGTGACCGCCGCTACCGGGCCCAGCGGCCTCGCGCCGAAGACGCTCGACTGGTATCAGATGATCGGCCGCCGCTTCGCTCGCATCCAGGCCGAGCGGGGCGCCGACCCTGCCCTCGGCGCCTCAACGAGCCGCCTGACAACGCGGGTCCCTCCTCAGCCGGTCTCCTTGGACATCTGGACCAGCCGCCGCACCTCTGTGGCGGTCGTCACGGCCGTGAGCACGACGGTCGCTGCGACCGAGATCCGCACGATGGTATTGATGGCGTGCGGCACACAGGGTGTGTCGGCAAACCCCAACTTCGTGGCGCTGCGCTCACCCCGATCCGACAGCCATGCCCAACCCGAGCGTCGGACCGCTGCCCGACGGTTGTTCACGCCGAGCTTGGCGTAGATGCTCTTGGTGTGCGTTCGTTGCCCGTCGGCGCCGCGGCCGAGGCCCAGCCTTTGGAGCCGAGGCGCGGCGCCGCGCGCGGTCGGCAGGGGAGCCCGGCCGCTGCGGCGCCCCTCGGTCGCTCGTATGACGGCTAAGGTCACTGCCTGGAGAGGACACTCGCCCAGGTCGATTCAGGTCATCGGACCCGAGTGCTCGTCTGTTCAGGCCCCGGGGCGTTTACGCAGGGCCCGCTCGGCCTGCCCGGCGCGATCCGGCCATTCGTTGCCGGCCCACGGGTCGTAGTCGGGGTCCTACTCCCGCTGCGGGCCACCCGCGCCGAGGCGACGAGCCTGCGGTTCACGCTTGATCGGCAGGCTCCACCCAACTACGCTCGGCACTCATGGAATCGAATGGATCCCGGCTCACGCTTCCGGACCGCCCTTGTCAGCCAGGCGGCATCCTGTTGGTCGGCATCAACCCGACTCCGGTGTCCGTCGCCGCTGGCCACTACTATCAGGGTCGGCTTGGCAAGCGGCTCTGGGGCCGCCTTCGTGGCCTTGAGGCTCTGAACAAGGGTTCCGGCACCTGGGAGGACGACGAGTTCGTCGCGGCTGGCAACGGCCTCACCGATCTCGTCAAACGGCCGACTGGCGCCGCGAACCAGCTCTCAGCGGAAGAGCTCGCCACCGGACGAACCGCCTTGGTGGCCAACGTCCGTGGCTGGCGACCAGGCCTGCTTCTCTTTGCGTTCCGTCCCCCGGCGGAGGCGCTCCTTGGCAAGAGCATCGCATCAGGGCGCGGCCCCGACTTCGAGGGCGTCCCGACGTTCCTCCTGTCACCGCCCTATGCACCCAGGCAAGTCGCCGCGGCGATCGACGTCGGACTCTTGGCCGTCATCCGCGATCTACGAACGCAGCATGGCCCACCCGGGGCCGACCCGCACCCATTGCCTCGCCAGGACCCGGACGTGACGCCGGCACCGCCCTTGGTCGCTCAGTCGGCCGTGGGTCCGACTCAGCGGGTCACCCATGCTGACCTTCGCGCTGGGCGCATCCGAGTACCCGCGCGGAGTAGCAGCGACGCAAAGTCGGTCCTCCCTCAGCAGGTCGGACGAGTTCGAATAGACCTCCGCGGCGAGGAGATGGTTGTCCAGTACAACCCAAGGTTTGGTCCCGATCGGGAGCGATCTGGCGTCTTGAGGGTGGGAACCGCCCGCCTTGCGGGCCTGGTGACGGCGGAAGAGATCCTTCAGGTCACGGTCAACCAAGACGGAGTCGTCTGCCTCGATTGACTTGGCTGCGGCCGGACCACGGCGTCCGCGCGCCGGTGCGTCCGCGCGCCGGTCGACGGGCGACATCGCGTGCCACCTGGTGTGGCCCCATCGACGGCACGATGACCACGTCGTGTCCGGGCGGAGCCTGCCCCCTCAGCTTCCGCCGCCGCGCCTACCGCGGCTTGTACACTCTCCCGACGGAGGTGCGCGCACTGATGAACGACCTGGCGCTGGCGCTCACGAACGTGCGCGCTCGGATTGCGAAGTTCGGGGGGCAGACGATCGGCGAGGAGAACACCAAGCACGCCCTGATCGAGCCGGTGTTGCGAGCCCTCGGCTGGGATGTGGGAGACCTCGACGAAGTGCGCTGCGAGTACAAGCTCAAGCAGGCTGACAACCCAGTCGACTACGCCCTGTTCGTGAACGGGGGGCTGCGCCTACTCGTCGAGGCGAAGGCGCTCGGGGAGAATCTGTCCAAGTCGGCTCATCAGATCATGGGCTACGCCGGCGTAGCGGGCATCGTCGAGTGGATTGTGCTCACGGACGGGAATGAGTACCGCATCTACAACGCCTACGCCCCCGTCCACATCGACCAGAAGCTCTTCAAGCGGGTCGTTGTCGCTTCGGACGAGCCCGGACTCGCGGAGACCCTCGGGCTCCTGTCGAAGGCGCAGCTCCAGAGCACGGTGATCGATGACCTGTGGCGCGCCTACTTCGTCGACCGGCAGGTGAAGAAGGTCGTCCAGGATCTCGCCGGACTTGATGCCCCGACAGACTTCGTCAACCTTGTTCGCAAGCGGGTTCCCGCGCTATCCACGGCCGAGGTTCGGCAGAGTCTGGGACGCGCCACGCTCTCGCTGGACTACGGGACCCTCAAGTTGGCGCCGACCCTCCCGGTTGGCGCGAAGGCGCCGGTCAGCCCGCCGGCCACCGTCCCGCCGGCCGTCAAGGACGTGGGGGACAAGGACCCCGGCCCTGACAAGACGCCGTGGCGCCACGTGACCCTCAAGGATCTGATCGCGTCGGGCACGATCGCGCTGCCGCTCGACATCGAGACGACGTACAAGGGCCACCAGCTCACCGCACGCATAGAGACAGACGGCACCGTGACGTGGAGCGGCACCAGCTACGGCTCGATCTCGATGGCCGGGGCGATGGCACGCAAGTCGATCGTGGGCGCGCCACCAGGCCGCGAGTTCCAACCGACCAACGGCTGGACCTTTTGGCGCTTCCGAGACGCGGACGGAAGCCTGGCCTTCGTCGACGTGCTGCGCCAGCGCCATCTCACGAGCTCGATGTGATTCACGAGCAGGCTCCTGACAAGGGAGCCTGATGGGGCTCGTCGAACGCGGCCTCCATGAAGGCCAGCGGGGTTCAGGCAGGACAGGACGCTCTCACGCGCCAGCAACCGACGGACCTTGAGTCCCATCCCCACCGGCTCTCGATCGTCGAAGCCGGTTGGTACTATCGCGACGATGGTGATGGGAGGGGCGAGTGCCACGCGGACGAACTGAGTTGACCCAAGCGAAGGCAAGGACTCGCCGACGGCGTTCGCCACGAGGTTCGGCCATCGCGCCTCTCGGAGTGATGGGACCCGACGGCCTCGCACGCTTGCGGGAGGCGATTCTCGAGCTAGACCCCGAGGGGCGGCACGTCCAGCTCGACGTCTCAACCGGCACCGTACGCTATGGCGACGAGATCATCCTGCACTCGGCCATCAGTACCTACGTGGGCGAGGAGGAACCGGCCCGCGCCTACCTCGTGGCTTGGCTGTGCACTAAGGGTGGGTACCTCCCCGCCAACATCGAACTCGAGAAGGCGTATTCCATCGGACGGCCGAAGCTCGGTGCTCGACTCGACATTCTTGTGAACTATCCGGATGGCACGCCATATGCGCTCATCGAAGTCAAGAGTCCGGTCGAGTTCGGAGTGGACCCGGACAGGTTCATCGAGGGCCAGCTGTTCAACATCGCGCCTCACGAGAAGGGCAGTCGCGTTCTCGCCTACACCACCGTGCGGGTCTCCGAGACTGCTAGCCCCGTTGTCCTAGCCATCGGCTTCACCGATGGAGACAAGTACTCGACTTGGGTCAGCAATGGAAGACCCGCGGCTGCCGAGTTCCCCGTCAGCTACGGAGATGCCACCCACGAGCACCTTGTCAACGGAGGAGGGGTTGACTTGCGGGTTGACGTTGGAGGCGCTGAGCTGGAGCGCCTCCGCAAGCGGCTGCATGACGTGCTTTGGAGGGGGTCGACGCCCGACAACGACATCTACGAGCATGTCGTCAAGCTGTTCCTCGCCAAGATCTACGACGAGAAGACGACCAATGGCGGAGAACGCTACGAATTCCAGCGCTGCTACGTGGGTGTTCAGCCAGAGACTACTCTCCGCACGTTCCAGAGGATCAACGACCTCTACAAGCGCGGCTACGCGCGCTATCTCAATCCCGGCGAAGGTGGCGCGACAAGTGAGCTCGACGGAAGGAAGTTCAGTCCTGACCAAACTGCGTTCGTAGTCGAGCTTCTCCAGGGGATCTCGCTGACGTCAACTCGCGGTGGAGACGTACTTGGCGGCTTCTTTGAGGGGATCACCCGCGACGGCTTCAAGCAGTCGAAGGGGCTCTTCTTTACGCACGCCAACATCGCGGCGTTCGTGATCATGGCGCTCGAGCTAGATGAACTAGCCATCGAGAAGATCACGAGCAACGCGCACTACGACGATCGATTCCCCTACATCATCGATCCGTCTTGCGGCTCCGGGACCTTCCTCCTATCGGCGATGCATCTCATCACCCAGCGGATCGAGGGCGAAAGAGCAGCGATCTCGCGCAACGAAGATGTGAGAGAGCTCTTGAGGGATAAGGCTCCCTCCGAACATGCCAATCGATGGGCAAAGGACTTCATCTTCGGGATCGATGACTCGGAGTTGCTGTCAATGGCAACGAAAGTCAACATGGTCCTTCACCGCGATGGCAACACGCACGTGTACCAAGCTGACGGGCTTTCGGCGCTGGACCGATTCCGGGACCAGCGTTTGAAAGGTCGCGACCCGGCTGACGCCGCCGTGTATTCGAAGAAGGTCGCTGTCGCCTTCGATGCCGTGGTGTCGAATCCTCCGTTCAGCATCACCCTTGTGCCTGCAACTGCTGCGACACTTGCCTCCACATTCGAGCTCGCTGCAAGCGCAAACTCGGAGAACTTGTTTCTCGAGAGGTGGTACCAGCTGCTGAAGCCGGGAGGCCGCCTTGGGGTGGTGCTCCCGGAGAGCTTCTTCGCGACGAAGGAGAATCTGAACGCTCGCTTGTTCCTCTTCAACCACTTCAATGTGAGAGCTGTGGTCGGCCTCCCAAGGCTTGCCTTTGAGCCGTGGACGCCCACCAAGACTTCGCTCCTCTTTGCCCAGAAGAAGTCGGATGCGGAGGAGCTGGCATGGAAGAACACTCGGATCAGGCACGAGCGAGAGATTGAGGTTGCCAAGGCCGCAGTGGCGAGCGCGACCCGACGGTTCGCCAGGGACGCGACGGCGAGTCGCCCGATGGGGCCGAAGGAGGGGTCCGAGCTGATCGCGACGCTGCGGTCGTCCCTGTCTGGGCTCGATCTAGCTCCGCCCGACGACACCGGGGAGCTTATGGCGAAGCTGCCGGCTCTAGCCAAGGTCAGCAAGGCTGTGAACACGACTGTGCTTGCAGTCCAGAGAACTGCGCGAGAGTTGGACCTCGACTTCCTGGTAATCAGTGTCAGTATGATCGGCTACAAGCGGACGAAACGCACTGAGTACGACCGACCAAACGAGCTATTCCAGGCGATGGCGGGACGGCGTCGTCGCCGGGCAAGAGTCCTGAACTTGAATAGGACGACGGCCGATTGGTCTATCGAGACGCCTCGCCGGGGCGCGGACGCGCTGAGTATCCTCCGACGTTCACGAATCTGGCAATGATCCGCTCGCAGCACGTGCGGCTTAGCACCGCCGTTGAGACGTCCGCCGCGCGGATCGATCCCCACTTCTTCACGCTCATTCGGCAGATCGGCGGGATAGTCGATTCGCTTCGCTCCGGCATTCGTCTGATGTACCCCGCGACGACGGCGATCAGCAATGGGTTGAATCTCCCGGAGGACGCCTACGATTACCTGACCACAACGCCGGATCTGCTCTACGTATCGGTCGGCGCGATCTCACAGTACGCGCTCAGACGAGACCGGGCGATAGCTATCAAAGATCCGCTTGAGTATGCGTACGCATCGGACCCAACGGCCGTCGCTTGCACGGCTGCAGAGATACTGGTGACTCGGTCAGGGACGCCTGGGATCGCGTGGCCAGCCGCAGAGATCGTCGAAACGGCGGATGCACCGAGGATCGTGCCGTCCGGGTTCGTTATCCGAGTCTCAATCGATCCACTTGTGGCTGACCCGTTCTTCGTCGCGGCGATCCTGAATCATCCCGTTTGGCGTACCTGGACGACCGCTCTCGCAACGGGCAAGAGCCAGCTCAATCTGTCGCAGGATCAGCTTGGCGAGGTCTTGATCCCAGCGGTCCCGCTGGAGCGGCAGTCAGAGATCGGGTCCGCCTACAGACGATTCCTGGGATCCATCTCTGCACTCCATGGCTCAGGTGCCGACCTCGAAGGCTCTTGTGACGCGATCGTTTGTGAGGTGCTAGGCCGCGACCTTCCACGACTGGCGCGATCGAGCATGACAGTTGACCGCCTCAACCTGTCCGACGCTCTCTCCAGATCCTCCCAATTGAGAATCGACTGTCGCTTCCAGAGCGGAGAGGTGCGAGACATCCTTGCTCCGCTGCAATCTCTCGATGTCGTGGCTTTGCGCGACCTGGTGGCAGGGGATCCGGTCAAGGGACGACAGCCAACCATCCTCGACGAGACGGAGGCGGACGAGTTGTCGCCTCGCGTGGTGTCGACTGCCGCCGTTCAGGCTGGAGTTGTCCGGCAGGAGCTGACAAAGCCGACGACCGAGGCGGAGGTTGCCCATGCCGGGGACCGCTTGATCCTGCCTGGTGACCTATTGGTGACCATGGATGGGGAGGGGTCGATAGGCAAAGCAGCTGTCTTCGAGAGTGGCTACGAGGCGGTGCCTGACTCTCATGTGATAATTCTGCGGCTTCGTGACCCATCCACCGCACCCACCCTAGCCTGCATGATCAACAGCGGCCTCGGCCAGGCGCAAATCGATCTCTGCATCTCCGGGTCAACAGGACAGACTCAACTTTCGAAGTCGGATCTCCTCGATCTCCGAGTTCCTGTGGCGATGCTGGATGACCCAGGGCTCGTGGCGCTCCGGTACACCGCCGTCACGGCGGCCTTCCAGGACGCATCCGATGCAATTCGGACGCTTCTGGTCGAGCAGGCGCAGCGGGTCTCCGAAGCCGTGGTTGCCAGTGGCGTACTTCCGGCCAACTGCGCCGCGGAACTTGAGGCAATGTCGCGCACGGAGAGTCTCGAGCTCCTCCTCGACGCGATCAGAGGGGCTGCTGCCTAACCGGCGATCCCGTCCGCCAGATGCCGCGCGACGTCCTCGCCCAGCGACCACAGGGCGAGCAGGACGGCGAGGCCCGGGTCCGTCGAGACGCCGATCTCGGGTGTGCCGGCGAGGTCCGCCACGGCCAGCCACGTCCTGTCGAACTGGCGCATCCGGACGTCGACCCAGAAGTCGAGCTCAGGGTCGGTAAGGCGTAACTCGGTAGGGAGGGAACGAAGCGACATGACCGATTACCTGCCATTCGCCCGGTACACGGAAGCCGGCCGGACAATCCTGCCACGACCGCGACAGCGTGACGGGACCGCCCGCCACGGCTACGGGCTCGACGTCTTCGCCCAGTGCGGCTACACGTGCGTCTACTGCGGGCTGGACATGGCGGAGACCTTCGAGTCCTGGCTCCAGCTCTCGGTCGACCACGTCGTACCGCACCAGATGGCGGACCACGGCTACGACCGCAAGTACGTGGAGAGCATCTCCAATCTCGTGACCTGCTGCCGCGCCTGCAACGACCTCGGCAACCGCTTCACCATCGACAATCCTCCGCCGACCACCGACGAGGCGTTCCTGGCACTCCGCGACGCCGTCATTTGAGAAACGTCGTGACCTGATCCTGCGGCGCCGGGCAGAAGAACGGGCCGTCTACGCGAAGCTCATCGGATCGCTCCCCACGATCGGCTCCCGAATCGGCGCGCCAGAACACGGTCAAGGCACGGACTTCTCACAGCCGCCCCCGTCGCCGTCCGTCAGGCTGTCACGACGCAGCGAACGCGCGGAGCGGGGGCCGCCAGGGACACCGTAGCGGGCGCCCATTAGCTGCGACTTACGCTGGATGTGCCCGCGACGCGCCTCGGGGAGTCGAGCCACGTCGCGGCCTGTGCCAGCCGCATACGGTTCGGTTGCTAACCTCAGTTCGTCCGCCTCCGGTAGCGCCGAATGTGCTTGCGTTGGAGCTGGCCGAACTCGTGGATCTCCTCGGCGGTCAGCCCCGCGGCTGCGATCAGGTGAGCAAGTTGCGGTTGAGGTCCACCTCGCTGCCCAGCATCTCGTTCGCGCCGACCTCGCCCTCCGCCTGGGCCAGGACGAAGCCGTCGGAGGTGACGACCAGCTCGGAGATGGCCGGCTCGCTGAAGCGCTCGTCGAGGATGTAGCCGACGATGGCCGCCATCTTCCCGCTCATAGCCGTGAAGCGATCGGGCCTCAGCTTCGCGACGAGTTGTTCTCTCACAGCAACGATCCTCCCACAACCGGCTGGCCGGCAGCGGCTGCGGATGCGCGGACTCAGCGCGACTGCCTGCGGCACACGTGCGGCTCCGTCGTAGGGCCCCTGTCAGGGCGTCATGCAGGCGGGACACGGCAGGTCGTCCGCCACGCTGGTGTCCACGACGACCTCGGACCAGAAGTGCATCTCGACAAGGAACTCGACGTTGCACAAGGCAGCCGACCGTGAGGCCCGGCGCGTGGTCGGCGGGGCCGGACCTCGTCCGCGAGGCGGCCCTGGAAGCCGGCGGCTACTTCGACGTCCTCGTCGTGTGCGGCTTCGCCTTCGACGCCCGGGCCGACGAGGAGACCGGCAAGGCGATGCGCTTCGGCAAGCTGACCGTCCTGGCCGCGCGGATGAACCCCGACCTCGCGATGGCCGAGGAGCTGCTCAAGAAGACCCGGAGCGGCAACCTGTTCACCGTCTTCGGTCAGCCCGACATCGACATCCGCCCGGCCGGCGACGGGGAGCTCCAGGTCGAGATCCACGGCCTCGACGTCTACGACCCGACGACCGGTGTCGTCCGCAGCGACTCGACCGACGACATCGCCTGCTGGTTCATCGATACCGCCTACGACGACCAGCAGTTCTTCGTCCGCCACGCCTACTTCCTCGGCGCCGACGACCCCTACGACAAGCTCAAGCGCGCCCTCCGGGCCGACATCGACGAGGCCGCCTGGGCCTCGCTCAACTCGACCGTCTCACGCCCGTTCCCGCGACCCGCCAGCGGCCAGATTGCCGTCAAGGTCATCAACCACTACGGCGACGAGATCCTCAAGGTATATGGGGTCTGAGACGAGCGACCGCAAGCGGCCGCACCTCGCGGTATCGTGCCCCGACTCCCGCTTCCGTTCCCACACGATGGAAGCATCGTGTGCTACGCGTCCCATGAGCAGCGCGGCGGCAGTGTGGGCCTCCTGGATGATGCCGCTCTCGTCGAGCAGGATGATGGCATCCCCTGCCGTTTCGAAGTCGGTCCGGTACTTGTCCTCGGATGCTTGTCGCTCGCGGCAGGAACGCCGCTCAGAGCCGGACCGAAGAACTCGGCCATCCGTCGCTCGTACTCGTCCGGATGGAGGGTGAGGGCCTGAGTGTGCCCGGCGCCCTCGACCCGCCATGCCTCGACCGAGCCGCCGGCCGCGCGGACGCCGGCCACGAGCGTGTCGAGATAGCGCGGGCTGAGCCGTTCGTCCGCGGAACCCATCGTGAGGAAGATCGGGCGGCCGTTCAGCTTCGCGGTGGCCTCGAGCGGACTGCGCGCCGCGATGTCGTCGCCGACGAGGACCCTGCCTACGAGGATCCCGCCCTCAGCGAGGAACGTCGGGTATCCGGTCCGGATCAACTCGTCGCGGATGGACTCTCGGATGTCGGCGAAGCTGCTGTCCGCCCAGACCGCCGCGATCCCCTGCTCTTCACCAACGGCGATCATCACCACCGCCGCGCCGAGCGAGAAACCGAGGACGCCGATCCGCGCCGCCGGCACGCCCTGGGCGCGCAGCCAGTCGAACGCGCCGAGGACGTCGAGATACTCGTCGGTCCCGCCGGCGAAGCGGCCGTCCTCGATCGTCGAATCGCCGTGGTCCCGCAGGTCGATCAGGAGCACCGAGATGCCATGCCGGTGGAGCATCCCGGCCGCGAGCAGGTTCGTACCGCTCCGGCGGCAGCCGTCGAGCCCGTGGACGAGGATCACCGTCGGGGCATCGGGGCTGGCGGCGCGAACCCACCACGCGGCAATCGCGATGTCCGGGTCGCCGCGCGCGGGGAAGGTTGCCGTCTGCGGCGCGGGCATCCGGTAGGGAACGGTATCGATGCCCTCGACGGCGAACGACGTCGGATCGTTGGCGGCGGTCCCGGGGCACTCGGCGTCGGCACGCGACAGCTGGTCGTAGACGTACGCGCTCGCCCCGAAGTAGCCGACCGCGGCCACGACGATGACGCCCACGATCGGCGCGAGGAGTCGGCGCCGGCGACCGGGAGGCCTGTCCCGCGTCCACGCCCTTGTCGGGTGGTCCCGATTCATGCCATCACGGTGGTCCCGTTTTCGGTTGACCTTCGCACGACGGTCCAGGTCGGGGGGCACGCGGACCGGCAAGCTCGGCGCAGACGAGACGTGCGAGCATCCCAGACACAATGGCCATCCCGGAGCTGATTGTGCGCGCGATCACGATCGTGGTGCTAGCCGCGGCGGTCGTCCTTGCCTATCTCTACGTTACCCAGTCTCGACGAGGGCCGATGATCCGATGATCGACACGATCTGGTGATAGTGACGGTGCCGTAGCCTGGCGAGACGGGGCACATTGCGGTTGGCGCGAGGCCGGACGCCACGGTCATCGCAAAGGAGATGACGCCCCGCTGTGAACGTGCCGACGGTTCGTTTGGGTCACGCGTAAGCCGGAGATAACGTGCCAGAGGTAGAGTCTCCCTGGCTCCCGCTCCGTGGTCTCGCGACGATCCCGGCTGACGGGCTGGCCAGTTCGATGGGGCGCGTCGGGAGTCACTCTTCGGCCTCCTGCGCGGGCGGCAGTCTGTGGCCGGGACGCCGGTCCGCCGCCCGACCTTTGTCGAGCGACAGCTCGTCGCAGCCGGCCCGGTCGGATTAAGGTCGCTGCTCGACTACGGACTGTCATCGACCCGCCACCTGTTCGTCATCTGCCCCTTGCTCCGAGGAGCGCACCTCCTGATCCGCCCGGGGCTGGTCCGCGATCGGCCGCGCAATCATGAACTCGGGTGGTTGGCAGGGCCCCGCGGCTCCCGGAAGCCCCCGGGTTCCCCAGAACTGGGCGACTCGTGACGTCCATGCCGCGCGGGACGAGGCGCCGAGGAGCACGCGATCAACGTCAAGGCTTGCATTTCCCTTCCTGTTGCCGAGTGGCCAGGCGGGGCTCGAACCGTAGCCGAGCGCGATTCGGGCGATGATCGCGCGGCGTAGCAGGTCGCGCCATCGATCGAGTGCGAGAAGGAATTGCTCGCCTTTCCACTCCGTGGCGTCACTGCCGGTTACCGCAGCGATCTTCTCGTCGATCTTCTCCCTCGACATCGTCGCGCCGTGGACGAAGGTGGACCGCAGCTCATACAGGATCTTCACGTCCTCGTAGATGGCTTCCGGCGGATCCTGCTCAGTGCCGAGCAGGTGAGCGGCGCGCGACCGCAGCCGAAGGGCGATATCGTTCCGCGCGGTCCCTGCTAGGGCAGCCTCGAGCCCGACCGCAAGATCGACCGCTTGATCCACGAGCGACTGCATCGTCCCATCAAGTGAGCGCCCGAGGCGACCGAGGGCAATGGTGAGCGGCGAGTCCCATCGGCCCGGCGTCACCAGCTCATCGAGAAGCGCGACGAGGGACTCGATGCCGGGCACGACGACTTCGTCGAGCGTCACCGGTCTGTGAACGAAGCGGAAGCCCCAGTGCGGAAGCCTGGTGACGTTTGGGGGATGTGCATGAACCAGGCCAGGCTGTCCGGCGATGTCGACGAGAGCGTGGAGAGTCGACGCGGTCGCGAGTCGAATCGCCGATGTGACCAGCCAGACCCTGCGACGTGCGTGGTGCTGGAGTTCCTCGTACTTCGCCCGCCCGATCTCCTCGGCCAGCAGGAGCGCGGTCGGACCGGGCCAGGCGAAAGCGTCGGACCGAGCGATGTCGAATCCGGCCGACGGAACCTCACGCTCGACGAAGCGCTCGGCCTGATTGCCGACGCGAATGACCTTGACGCCGGCGATAGTCAGCTCTTCACCGAAGCGGTCGCCGTGACCCTCGCCCGCCTCGTGGGCGACGTCGATGTCCGACACGATCTGAACCACCTTCGCGCGGGGAAGTGCCTGGACGGTAAGCACCAGTTCGGCGACGCACTTCTGGACTGACGGGCTCTTCGGGTCGTACGCCTCGCCTGCTCTCGTGGCGGCAGCTACAGCCGCCTCGAGGAGGGCGGTCGGATAGGACCAGGGCAAGTCGATCCCGCTGTTGCGGTGTAGGTCGAAGCGGTCAGGAAGCGCCTCGGCCAGTCTCTTCGCCAGAGTCCCCTCGCTTCCCTCGATCGCCCAGCCCTCGTAGTCGGTCCCGACGCGAATCCAGCGCTCGTATCGCGACCTGGGCAGGACTCGCTCCTGCCTCAGAATGGCGAAGGAGCGAGCGAGCGCGGCCTCCGCAGCCGCCCGAATTGCCGCCTCATCCGCCGGCGTCAGCGGGAACGGCGTTGCGATCGGATCGGTCACCTCGATCCCCTCGTTGGCTTCGGATTCGCTCGACCTTGTCATCGTCGAATGCTACCGGTCGCAGGGCTCTCGTCCACAGCCGTCCCTCCCCTCTCCACGGTCATCAACTCCTCGCTCGGACCGACGTCGACCCGCCCGTGCGAGGCGTGGGATGTTGGGTCCTCCCTGCAGGTCGGGCCCCCGTGCGCACATGACCGGCGAGGCGGCTGGTCGGGTGCCGTCGCGATACCGACACGGGGGTTCACACTCCCTCCACCATCGCCCGATCGTGTCGTGTTCGGATAGCGTGTTCGTCGCAAGGCCCTCGACTCGGCGGACTCGACAAACGTCCGGGACCCGCCTTCTGAGCGTCGCACGCTCAGCGTCTGCTTGCCACGCTCCACAGTCTATCCGCCACGCTGAGGTAGTCGTCCGACCACGACAGCGCCTCGTTCTCCTCGGCCGATAGTGGGTTGCCCAGTTCCTGCCAGGCCCCCGCCAGTCGTTCCGCAATCACCGCCGCCTGACCGCCCGGCTCGGCCAGCAGGTACGTGGGAATCCCGCGCTGGCGGGCGATGTGCCACTCTTCATCGACCCCGGGCGAATGGCCGCCTCCCTCGCTGGTCCGGCCGCCGACGATCACCGCGAGGTCGGCTCGGCTTGGCTGGATCATCGCCTCCCTCATCGCGGTGAGAGAGGCTACAAGCGTGTCGCCCCTTGGCACCTCGACGACGGTCGCCTGCGCCGCCAGGGAGACGACGAACGCAGGCGTCGTGAACCAGGCCGACTGGTAGATGGTGAGCCGCTTAGCACCGTCCTCACCGACAGTTGCCCTGGCGACCTCGAGCAGAAGTGGCGTGAAGGTGGGATGGCCGCCGAAGATGATGGCTCCGCCGAGCTCGAGCCAGCGACGGCAGACCGAGTTGACCGCAGCGATCACGCGGGGGTGGGTCCGAGGATCTGCAGGAAAGGCGCCGAGGAGAAGCAGACTCGGTCGCTCGGCGACGCTCTCTGGACTGGCTTCCGCTCTGGTCAGGTTGCCGACGTACCGCTCCGCGGATTCGACGAGCGACCACTCGTTCAGGGGCTGTGCGCGAGCCACGCCGGGCCGAAGCAGGAGCGACGCATCGAATCCTCGGCAGCCCGTCGCGTGCTCAAGATAGCCGTTGGCGCCCAGCCACCCCCTGAGCTGCTCCCAGTCCTCGGACGCTGGGCAGCGCCCGTACAGCTGCACGATATGCACCCGTCGTCGGTTGGGGTATGGGCCAATCCCATCATCGAGCGAGACCGCGTAGATCAGCTGTCGCTGGTCCAGCGCCTGCACCTCCGCCCCGGCCGCGTCCGCCCAGCTTTTGAGACGCTCGAAGGCATGGGTGGTCGCCGAGACATGGAGCCGGACTTCGTCGAGGGCAGCATCGAGCACGTCGCGGGCGAGGTCGCCTGCCGCACCCGGGGTCCCGGCCATCAGCTGAGGCCCTCCTGCAGGGCAGACGGCCAGAGGGACGCGCCCGTCGGCCGGCCCGACCCGGATCCACACGATGGGAATATTCTGGCCCAGGGCGACGCTCAGCTCCTTCGCGATCCAGTCGGACTCCCCCGCGCGTAACGTGTCGATGAAGACGAGGACATCGGCGGTCGTGAGCTTGGCCTCGATGACGTCTTGCGCTGGGTCGCCGACCTGGATGTCGATGAGGTCCCTGAACACGTGCTCGTGATGCACGCTGAGCTCACGATCCAGATCTGCCGCCTCGACTTCACCGTCCGCGCGCCGATATGTGATGAACAGACGCAGGCGGTCCTTGTAGAACGTGGGCGCCACCCGAGCGAGGGCTGCGTGCGCGAACCACCGCGCCGCGATGTCGAGGCGAGTCGGGGCGTGTCCCGAGCGCCGAAGTTGTTCGGTGACGTCGAAGCTCTGGGCAGCCCCGATAGACGTCGGAGGCGCCCGGTGATCAGCGTCAAGGGCGACCGGCAGCAGCACCGCGCCAGCCGTTGCCGCCTGCTCGAGGAAGGCGTCGACATCGGGGTCCAGCGGGCCGGCGCCGATCACCAGAGCGACGCCGTCCGCCGGCCCGACGGTGCGGCCCGTTGCGGCCGCCGGGCTCGCAATCCAGGAAGTCGGGTGGAATTCGCGGAGGCGCCGGTCCGACCGCTCGAGGAACTCGCGAGCGACCGGGCCGTCCGCTCCCGTCAGGCGGGGGTCCACCAGGTACAGCATCGCCCCGTCTCCGCCGACTCGTCCAGGCTACTTGCCCACCTTCTTAGCCGCCTTCTCGACCCAGTCGCCGAAGTTGTTGTAGCCGTTATCGCTCACCCAATCGTAGACCGGGTACGTGCTCGGCAGGGGGTTTGGGCCGTCAGTGTCCGTGTTGCCAACCTGATCCTTGATCCGGTGAATGCGGACGCCTAGGAGCCCGTTTCCGCGGGCGATGCTCTGGGTGATCTCGTACTGAACGTACTCGCGGCGGGCTGTCTGTGCCCCGATCAGCACCGCCGTGACAGTGGTGCCTACGAGGGCACCGTCGATCATCCTCTCGATGGCTTGCTGACCCTTCTTCTTGGCCTCTTCCCAGATGCCCGCGTCGAAGAAGCCGGCGGCCTCGCGATCCGCCTTCGTCACCCAGCTGTTGCGCACGACGCTGGCCCGCCACACGTCGCGCTCGTAGTGGAAGCTGAAGAACACCCGTCTGGCCATGACCTGCCTCCGTCCTCTGCGGCTCGGCGTCTGCCGCTTGCCGCTCGTCGCCCTGACCGTCTTGCGGACGTTGACCTTGGTCCGGTTGCCAACCGTTGCGCTTCGGGCACGGGCACGCTTCACGGGCTCGCGTATGCCTGATACCTCAAGAATCCGGTGCCAGAGTCGATTTAGCAGGCTCCGGAATGACGCGCTCGTCGGTTGCTCTCAGTCTGCGAGTAGTCCATCTACTGTAGACCATCGAGCCGCGTGTGACCTAGCTCCACCCGCGCGGGGCGCTCGATCGCGGCTCAGGGTCATCCAGCGGAGCACCCCCCGGTGTCACCGAGAGGCAATCGTGGCGCTCTGCGCTGTGTTCGCTGCGTAGGCCACCTCAGCGGGGGCTTGGGCGTGGGTCGCCGCGGGCGCGCCGGGGGGTGCCGGGACGAACACGATCTTGCCATCGTGGCGTTCGTCGGGTTCGTCGTCTGGGGGCCAGCTGCGTCCCGCACGCGTTACTCGCGCGCCGCGCCTGGTGCGGCGAAGATCGATTCATCCCAATCGAAGAATGGGCTCTTGCTGCGGTTTGCCGCCGAGAGGGCGAGAGCTTGTTGGATTGCGCGACGCATGTCCCCTTCGATCGCCGAGGTGAACTCGTCGAGTGTCACAGGCTTGTGCTCGCTACTTCCCCAGGTTTCCGGCGTTGGGGTCCCACCATGGACGATGGCGCTCCGCGTGTCGTAGGCCCTGCGCATTCGCTTTGCGAGGGTCATCCGCTCGCTTGTCGTGCTGCCAAGCAGGTGGGCCGCGTGGAGTGCCAGTCGGAACCGCAGTTCCCCTCCGTGGTCCGTCATGTGCCCAAGGAATAGAGACTCGGCCGCGATCATGAGGTCGAGGAGGCGGTCGTCGGCTCGGTGACGCTCACTGGCAAAGGAGAAGCGGCGAGCCGCGTTCTCGACGTATGGGCGCCGTTGGACCCCACGCGACGCCAGGGCGGACGCCAGCGTCTCGATTCCAGGACGGTCCGCCTCGGTCACTTCATAGGTGCTGAAGCCGATGTAGCCCGGTGCGAGGAATCCTGACGTGGTGGATTGTCCAGGGCCGAGATCCACGGTGAACGACATGTAGCCGACTCCAGCGATTGCCCCGGCTCTGTGCACACGAAGCGCGACCAATCCGCGCTCGAGTTCAGCCGATGCGCGCTCGTAGTACCTACTGGGTTGCGTGCCACCCTGGAGACGCTCGAACGCCGCTGCCCCTACGACCTTCGGCAGCCTCTGACGGACGCGGATGCCCCATACGGCCGGTTCATTCTGGAAGATGGCCAGCGTTCCGATGCCTCGGACCACGCCGACGCTCAGTGATCGCGCGATCTCGGCATCGGTCAGCCGGTCAACCTCGGTCACATCGCTCAGGACGAAGGGCGCATCGGCGGTTCCAGCGAACCCCGCCAATGGCATCAATGTGACTTGCTCCACGGTCTCGGCCGCGAACACAGCCATGACCTCGCCAAGACGCTCATCGAACAAGTCGGCCCGGAAGTCGAACGGGCTGTGAGAATCGGAGGCGGCGGCGATCAGACTCCAAAGGAACTGCGAGATCTGGAACTGCGAACCACCCATCGGGGTGCCGACAATCTGGTCGAGGTGGCGTCGCGCTGAGGGATCCGCCTCCAGAGCCGCGATCGCCCGGGCGTGCTCAGGCAGGCTCTCTAGAGCCTTCTCGGCCGCGGCCACCTGGAACGACGGGGCCGGAGCTAGACGGAAGATCCCATCCTCGTCGCGCCGCCAGGTTGGCCAACTGAATGCGAGCAAGGCCGCGGGGTCTCGCCCGTACAGGCCCTCGAACATCTCGATGGCGCTTTCGACCAGGTGGCGAAGAGGTCCGTACACAGGAAGGCGAGATACCGAAGCGCAGTCGCGATGTTCCACGGTCGAAGTCTAGACGCCGCGAGTTGTCAGCTGGGAACAGCGCCCTCCGATGTCACGATGTTGCCATCGTGGGGGG
>JBCLDE010000002.1:0-78997 GCA_038915165.1 Candidatus Limnocylindrales bacterium | reverse complement strand
GGTTTGACGGCTTCCCAGTTCTCGTAGACGCCATTGGCGTCGCCGGGCGCCTTGTCGTTCTTGAAGAAATAGAGCGGCAGGCCGTTGTAGGTGACCTGCAGCGTTCCGTCGTCGCGAGTGATCGTGCCGAGCTTGCCGGTCACGCCGGTCCCGCCCGATGGCGTGGCGCCGGCTGACACGGTCAGGGCCGGCCAGGTCCCGAGACAACCGCCGCTGCATGCACTCTTGCCATTGTCCTTCAGGTCCTTGGTGAAGATGTAGACCGTCAGGCCGGTCTTGCCATCGACGAGCACCGTACCGATCGCCCCGATCGGCTTGGCCTCCACCGTGATCCCACCGGCCGATGGGGCCAAAGCCGAAGGCAACGCGGCGCCCGACGCGGATGCGATCGCGGTCGGTGCTTCCGAGGCAGCCGACGATGCGCGCGGCGACGCCGCGGTCGAGCTACAGCCCACGACGACAGCGGTCGTCAACGCGAGGATGGCGGTTCCCAGGATCCTCGAGCGCGCAGGTATCACCTCGCTGCGGATGGCGGTCGGCGTCGTCCACGTGCCGACACCCGGTCATACGTCGGCAGGGTGGGCGCGGTTTCGGCGCTCCCGCCGCGCTGGTTACCCGGTGACCTCGGCCCTCGTCCGCGCCGGCGCGATGGCATCTGACGATCGAGATCGAACCGTCAGCCGCGCGTGAAGCGGACGCCGACGAAGTCCAGCGGCCGCCAACGGTGCGACCCGATGTGGTGCCGGAGCCGGGATTCGAACCCGGACGCCCTTGCGGGCTACGGAGTTTAAGTCCGCTGCGTCTGCCGATTCCGCCACTCCGGCCAACCCAAGCGTACCGCGCGTACCTCGTGCCCAACTCGTCGGTCCGGAGCGCTACGCGCCGACGTTGGTTCAGAGGCCATCCCCAGGGGTGATGGACTCGGCCGCCAGGATGGCCGGCGTCCGCTCCAGGTTACGACGGAAGATGTTCCGCCCGAATAGGTGGTTCGCGGCCCCCATGCACCGACCGTCGAACCCCGCCCGGACCACCTCACTGCCCGACGGCCTGCGGACCCGACGCGCCTACTTCAGTACGGGCGCCAATGACGGTGCTATTCCCTGCATCCCCGCACGTGGAAGGCCCCTGCCGAATCCGTCCACAGGAGATCGGCTGTCCGTCGGCATGGAGATCACGTGTCCGCGGAGATGGAGATCCGCTGTCCGCCCAGTCCGCTGTCCGCCCAGTCCGCTGTCCGCCCAGTCCGCTGTCCGCCCAGGAGGAAGTCCCGCTGTCCCTTGACAAAGCTACGTGCTGCCGACCATTCTGCCGACCAAAGACAAGCCCGCCGAGCGCTCGGCGGGCTCTTTCGTGCTCAGGAGGTGGAGGCGACGACCGGATTCGAACCGGTGAATAGAGGTTTTGCAGACCTCCGTGTTAAACCACTTCACCACGTCGCCAGGGAGATATTCGCTGGCGGGACCCCGCCGGATGCTGGCTGCCCCTCGAGGGTTCGAACCTCGGTTCACGGATTCAAAGTCCGCTGTCCTACCACTAGACGAAGGGGCAGCGGTCCGTAGAGGGAGGAATGGAGCGGAAGACGGGACTCGAACCCGCGACCCTCACCTTGGCAAGGTGATGCTCTACCAACTGAGCCACTTCCGCATCAAGATCCGTCCACCCTTGGGTGGTGCCGAGAGCCAGAATCGAACTGGCGACACCGCGATTTTCAGTCGCGTGCTCTACCAACTGAGCTATCTCGGCCCGATGGTCAACCAGCCGTCGGCTGCCCGTCGGCGATTGGAACGATACCACGGGCCTCGTGAGGCCAGCAACGCGGGCACGTTCGGCACGTAAGGATGGCCGGTCCCCTACTCGAGCCCCGCCAGGCTGGCCGCCTCGGCGCTCTCGAGCGGCGGCTCGCCGGTCAGCTGGCGCAGGCGATTGATCCGGTCGATGACCGCCGGATGGGTGGACATCAGGTTGGACGAGCGGGCCTCGAACTTCTTGATCGGGTTGGTGAAGTACATGTGCTGCGTCCCGCGGTTGGCGACCTCGAGGACCTCGGGGTCCCCGGAGATCTTGGCCAGGGCCCGCTCCAGGCCGTACGGGTTGCGGGTCAGCTCGACGGACGACGCGTCGGCGAGGTACTCGCGCTGACGGCTCACCGCCAGCTGGATCAGCCGACTGACGATCGGCGCCAGGATCGCCAGCACGATGGCGATCACGAACACGATCGCCTGGGCGCCCCCGCCACCCTCTCGATTGTTCGAACGACGGCCGCCGCCCCAGAAGGTGAAGCGCAGGAAGAAGTCGGCCAGGATCGCGATCGCCCCGACCATCACCCCGACGATGAGCGAGAAGCGGATGTCGAAGTTGCGAACGTGCGAGAGCTCGTGTCCGATGACCCCCTGCAGCTCCTCCCGATCGAGCTTCTCCAGCAGACCGGTCGTGACCGCGACCGACGCGTGGGCGGGATCGCGGCCGGTCGCGAAGGCATTGGGCGCGCTGTCGTCGATGATGTAGACCGCGGGCATCGGGACGTTGGCCGCGATCGCCATCTCGCGCACGACGTTGAGCAGCTGCGGCGCCGATGCCTCGTCGACCGAGCGGGCGCCGCTGACCTTCAGGACCAGCTTGTCGCCACCGAAGAACGACGCGACGCCGGAGATCGAGCCGACGGCGAGCGCCAGGCCGGTCGCTCCGACCCCGCCGGCCAGCGATCCCACGACTGCGTAGCCGATGGCGAAGCCGAGCATGCCAAGCACGGCGATGACAAACAGCGCCATGAACAGCGAGCTGCGCTTGTTCGCCGAAACCTGCTCGTAGAACGACCGGGTGGCCACGGGTTTCTCGCGCGGGGCGCGATCAGCCGAGACTGAGGTCGACGTTGGGGACGTTGGCAGCCTCGGGCTCGGCGTCAAAGAACTCGCGCTTGATGAAGCCGAAGATGCCGGCCATCAGCACCGACGGGAACGTGGCGATATTCGTGTTGTAGTCGAGCACGGTCGCGTTGTAGTTCTGGCGCGAAAACGAGATCTGGTTCTCGGTGGTCGTCAGCTGCTCCTGGAGCGCCAGGACGTTCTGATTCGCCTTCAGCTCCGGGTAGTTCTCGACGACCGCGAACAGGGAGCGCAACGTGCCGGTCAGCATGTTCTCGGCGGCGGCCTGCTGGGCCGGACCCTGGGCGCCGGCGGCGACGGCCGCGGCGCGGGCGTTGGTCACGTCCGTCAGAACCTTCTGCTCGAAGCCCATGTAGCCCTTGACCGCGTTGACCAGGTTCGGGATCAGGTCGTGGCGGCGCTTGAGCTGGACCTCGATCTGGGCCAGTGCCTCGTCGATGCGCAGTCGCTTCTGGATGAGGCCGTTGTAGATCCCGATCACGCCGACGACCAGGACCACGATGACGGCCAGGATGATGATGGGGGTGGGGTCCATGCCTCTCCTCCGGTCAGGCTGCGCTGGGGCGACGCCCCTCGTCGAATCAGTCTAGCAGCGACGCTTCGGCGCCGCCTACGGCCTCGACGTCGGCGTCCACTCGATCAGATCGATCTTCTACTTGTCGTGCGCAACGAGCCCGCTCTTCTTGCGCGGCCCGACCGCTTGATCCATCGCCCGCAGTGCCTCGTGGTGGAGCGTCGTGGTGGGCGGTACTGGGTTCGAACCAGTGACCTCCTCGGTGTAAGCGAGGCGCTCTGACCAGCTGAGCTAACCGCCCACGGACAGCATAACGACCGCCGCATGTGCGACGGTCGTGGCGATCCGCGAGGTTGGTGCCCAGGCCGGGACTTGAACCCGGATGAGTTGCCTCATACGCCCCTCAAACGTACGCGTATACCAATTCCGCCACCTGGGCCCAAGTGTCACCGCATCCGCGGGTCCGTGAACGAGGGGATGGTACCGAGGAAGGGATTTGAACCCATACGCCCTTGCGGACACTAGCTCCTGAAGCTAGCGCGTCTACCAATTCCGCCACCTCGGCGTGGACCGTGCTCGACCGGCCTACCGGTCGGCGGCGAGGCGCCATGTTAGCACATCCCAGAACCGATCCGCCGCGTCGGAGACTTGCCGGACGACCGGGCCCTGCAGCGTATCGCGAACCACGATCGACTCGTCCGCGAACGCCAGGGGAAGCAGGTATCGACCCTTGGCGAGCTGCTGCTGGAGGCGAGCGTACACGGTCGCACGCGCGTCTGCCGGACCAGGCCCACGGGCGGCGACCAGGAGCACGTCGAGAGCGGAGTCCTGCAGCCCGATGACATTTGACCCACCTCTCAGCGTCTGGCTGGAGGCAAGCAATGGATAGAGGTCCGGATCCAGTCCGACGTTCACGTCGGCGACGGCGGCCCTGAATGTCCCGGTCGCCAGCCGGTCGGTCACGAACTCGCCGGGAGGCAGTGGGACGTGGGTGACATCAAGACCCAGTTTCTTCCAGTCTTGAGCCACAGCGGCTGCGGCGGCGAAGGCGGCCGGGTTCGAGGCCTCGTCGGGGCTGATGAGTTCGATGGACAGGGGTTTCGTCGCCTTCGGCAGGCGCCAGCCTGCGGGACTCACCGTCCAGCCCGCCTTCTTGAGGGCCGCGCTTGCGGCCGCGCGGTCGTAGCGCACGAACGGGTCGGCGGCTGGATCGAACACGGTCGACGAGGGCGGGATCGGCCCGGACGCCGAGCCGGCCGCCATGGCGAACGCGCGGTCGATGAGCGCGCCGCGGTCGATAGCGGCGAGCAGCGCCGTCCGCACCGCCGGATCCGCGAACTCCGGGTGCCCCGGCCGAAGATTGAGCAGGACCGCCGTGAGGGTCGAACCGGGATAGCGCACGAGCCGGCTGCCCTTGGCAGAGGCGAGCTCCGCGGTGAGGGCCGGCGACAGGCCGGATGCCGCGTCGAGTTCGCCGGCTCGATACGCGGCAGCAAGGGCGCTCGGCGTGTCGAAGTAGCGGAACTCCATGGCCGGCAGGTACGGGATCGGTCGGCTCGGGCGCTCTGTCGGGGCCGGCGTTGCGAGCGAGTCCGTCCCGGCCGACGGAGATGCTGACGGCCCGACGTTCGGCATGACCGTCACAGCAGGGACCAGCTCCGCGCTGTCGGTGTCGACACTGACGAGGGCGAATGGTCCCGCGCCCACGGGCTGTCGACCGAACGGATCGACTCCAAGCAACCCGACCGGGACGTTGGCAAGCAGGTGGGCCGGAGCGATCGGCTGGGTCGCGGCCTGGAGGAAACCGGCCAGGGCAGTCCGGAGTGTGAACACGACCGCCCTCGGACTCACGGCCCGGACCTCCACCTCGTTCCACGAGCCGGCCGCAGGCCCTGTGTAGGCCGGGTCCTGGAGCGTACGGATCGTAAACGCGACGTCCTCGGCCGTCACCGGCTCGCCATCGTGCCAGCGTGCGTCGTCGCGCAGCTCGAACGTCCAGGTGGTCCCGCTCGCGTCACTCGACCAGCGCTCGGCGATGTCCGGCACGATCGTCCCCGAGGGCCCATTCCGGACCAGGCCCGCGAACACCAGCGCGACCAGATCACGGTCCGCCTGGGTCCGAGCCGTCAGGGGGCTGATCGAGTCCGGATGGCCCAGGACGCCCTCGCGGTACGGGCGCGACACCGCGGAGCCAGGCGTGAACGTGGCGCTCTGCCCAGGCGAGGCAGCAGGACCCAGGGCGGGGACGCCGACGAGGCCCGCGATGAGCGCAAACAGCACGACCAGGGTCCCCACGACGAACGAGTCGGTGCGGGTCATCGAGCTCCGAGCTGCAGAGTTCGTCGCGGTGGGCCGCCGCGACCCCTCGTCACGCCGGGACGGGGGCGAGGGACTTGTACGAAAAGTGTTCCCGGGGGGAACGGCGGGGCATCCGGCCGGGCATCCGGCCCGGCGAACGGCCCGGCGGGAACGGCCCGGCGGGAACGGCCCGGCGGGAACGGCCCGGCGAACGGCCCGGCGAACGGCCCGGCGAACGGCCCGGCATCCGGCCCGGCATCCGGCCCGGCGAACGGCCCGGCGGGAACGGCCCGGCGAACGGCCCGGCGGGAACGGCCCGGCGTCGGCCGGCGCCTCAGCGCCGGCGGCGGAAGAGCCCGCCGCCCTTCTTCTCGGTTGCCTCGACCGGGACTGCGTGGCCGTGCTCACCGAAGACGCTGGCACTCAACCGCACCAGGCGCTCGGCCGGCGCCGATCGGGGCGCCCCCAGGACGATCGGGACACCTTCGTTTACGGCTTTGAGGTAGAGGAAGGGGTCGTACGGCAACTCGAAGGCGACCTTCGCCCCCAGGCTGCTCTCGACGTCACGAAGCTTGAGGATGTCGCGGGCGAAGACGTAGTTGAGGACGAACGTCGACTTCAGGCCGACCGAGCCGGCTTCCGACAGGTATTCGAGCAGCGCATGCATGGAGTTGAGCGCGGCCATCTCCGGATAGACGGGCAGGATGACGCTTTCGGCGGCTTCGAAGATGGTCAGGACCCGCTCATCGAGTGTCGAACCGGCGTCCACGACCACCAGGTCGTAGCTCTGCAGCAAAGTCGACAGGACCTGAGCGACGTGGGCGGGCGTGATCGTCTCCGCCGACTCGGGTGCCGCCGGTGCCGCCAGCACGTGGAGGCCGCTGTCGTGACGCATCGAATAGGTGCGCAGGAGTTCAGGCTCGCGTAATGCGGCATCGGAACGGACGACATCCGCGAGAGTCTGCCTGGGATCGAGGTTGAGGTGGGTGGCAACGCCACCGAACTGCCGCGCCATGTCCACCAGCACGACCCGGTCAGGCCGGCTCGCGACGGCGGCGATGGCGACGTTGACCGCGATGGTGGTCGTCCCGACGCCGCCCTTGGGGCTGTAGACCGCCACGGTACGGCGCGCCCGGCCCAGGGACAGACCGTCCGCCGTGATGTGTGGAGCGAGGTCCCTGGAGCGATCGAAGCGAAGTTGTAGCGCCTCGATCCTGGCCTCCAGCTCGCGGGCATCGATCGGGCGGGTGATGACGTCGTCAGCGCCCGCCTCAAGGAACTGGATCCGCTCCTCGACGTGGTCGCTGGCACTGACGCACAGGACCGGGACCGCCGCCATGGCCGGCGTCGCGCGGATCTCACGGCAGATGTCGACCGCGGTCCGCGGGCCTGTCGTCATGTCGATGATGACGAGTTGGTGCTCGGCCGCCCTGGCGAACGCCTCGTCCGTGTCGGCGGTCAAGGTGATCTTGTAGCCGGCCACCGACAGGATGGCGTCGATGGCCGCGCCGGCCTCGGGATCCGAGTCGAGGAGCAGGATGCTACTGGCGGGCACGAGGCCTCCACGATGAATCTGGCCAGCTGGCGATCGGGGGTCAGTTGCGCCCAAGAGGATACAACGCGGGCCCGGTGTCGGGGTCCCCGCTCGCTTCGTGCTAGACTGCGCGCTCTGATCCTTTCCGCTTCGTGCCGGTCATCCGTCAGCGGGGCATCCCCATTGGAAGGAGTGACGCGCGTATGCGCCGCTACGAACTCATGCTCATCATCCGTCCGGACGTGGCGGACGACAAGAGTCAGGCCGTCGTCGACCGTACCACCCGTCAGGTCGTTGCGGCCGGCGGCCAGATCGTCAAGGTGGCCCCGTGGGGTCGCCGCCGGCTGGCCTACCCGATCGATCGTCATCGAGAGGGCTCGTACCACATCATCCTGTTCGAGTCGCCGCCGGAAGCTCTGATCGAGCTGGAGCACACACTCCTCATCACGGAGGAGGTCATCCGTCATCTTGTCACCCGCGTGGAACGGCCCGTGAAGGCGGCTCGCCCGGACGGCAGTGATGCGGATGAGCTCGACGAGGGCGGCGACCTGCCCTCGGGCCTCGACGAGGATGACGACGACCGCGATGGCGGCGAATTCATCGACGAATCCGAGAGCGAGGCGGCTCCGGCCGCCATCGACTGACGGGAGGCTGGCGATGGCGTTCTGCAAGATCATGCTCATCGGCAATCTCGGGCGAGACCCGGAGATGCGCTACACCCCGGCCGGCAAGCCCGTCACCCAGTTCAGCGTCGCGGTCAGCCACAGCAAGCCGGACGGCCAGGGCGGCTGGGTCGATGAGGGCACGGATTGGTATCGGATCAGCGTCTTCGGCGATCGTGCCGAGCGTGCGGCTGAGCAACTCCGCAAGGGCAACAAGGTCTTTGTGGAGGGTCGCTTCAAGACCCGCGAGTTCGAAGGCAAGGATGGCGAGAAGCGGCTGTCACTCGACGTGATCTCCGACAACGTCATCAGCCTGGAACGCCGGGGCCGCGACGAGGACGGCGGCGGCGGCTTCAGCGATGCGTCTGGCTCCGGTGGCCATTCCTCGGGCGGCGGCGGTAGTAGCGGTGGCGGTGGCGGCTCACGTCCACCTGCCGACGATACCGGCCTCGACGACCTTCCTTTCTGACCAGGAGATCGACACATGCCTCCCCCCATTCGAGCCAAGAAGCGCGACGACTTCTATCGCGATCGGCGCCGCCGCAAGGTCTGCGCCTTCTGCGCCGACAAGACCGTCCAGATCGACTACAAGGAGGTCAACCGCCTCCGCCGATACCTCTCTGAGCGGGCCAAGATCGAGCCGCGTCGCAAGACCGGCACCTGCGCCGGACACCAGCGTGAGCTGTCGGTCGCCCTCAAGCGCGCCCGCCACGTCGCCCTGCTCCCGTACGCGCCGCAGCACCTTCGCCCGTAGTCGGGCGCCGGTGACCGGGCTACCTCGCGCGCCGCATCCATCGCCGGGCGGCTGACGTGGTCGTCGGTCTGTTGATGCTTGCGGGCGGCGCCGCAGCCGGTGCATTCGGGTCGCTCCTGGGCCTTGGCGGCGGGGTGCTCATCGTGCCGCTGCTGACGTTCGGCTTCGGCCTGCCCCTGCGGGAAGCGGTCGGGGTCTCGCTGGTGTGCGTGATCATGACGAGCAGCGCGGCCGCAGGCGTCTACCTGGAGCGCCATGTCGCCAACCTGCGGTTGGGCATGACCCTGGAGCTGTTCACCGCGATCGGGGCATTGGTCGGCGCCTCCGTGGCGTTCCTGCTCGACGAACGGCTGCTCTCGTTGCTCTTCGCCGGGTTGCTGATCTACGTGGCGATCACGATGTTCCGGGCGGGTCGCCGCGCGCCGGTGGTGCTGGCCGCCGTGGCGGACGACCGCGTGCTCCCAGATCGGTCGCCGTCGAGCGCCATGGACCGACTGTCGGGCGAGGGCTACCGCGTCCGCAACCTCGGGCGCGGCGTGGTCGGTGCGACCGGTGCGGGCGTGGTATCCGCGCTGTTGGGTATCGGCGGCGGCATCATCAACGTCCCCCTCATGCATCTGTCGATGGGCGTGCCGCTCCGCATCGCTACGGCGACGAGCAACATGATGATCGGGATCACGGCGGCTGCCAGCGCGGTCATCTACTTGATCCGTGGCGGCATCGACCCGTACGTCGCGGCCCCGACTGCGATCGGGGTCTTCCTGGGGGCGACGGCCGGCTCGCGCCTGGCCCACCGCGTCGACCTGCGGATCCTGCGCCTGCTCTTCGTGGTCGTCCTGAGCTATACCGCGGTCCAGATGCTCCTGCGGGTCTTCGAGTGACGGCCTCGCACGTCGCGCGGGCGATGGCGGCCGAGCGGCTCATCGGCCGGTTGCTGATCGCCGTCACGTACGTATCGGTCGGACTGCTGGCTGTCGGCATGGTCCTCATGCTCACGAATGGGATCTCGCCGCTGGCGGGCGGGCCGCCCCTGGATCTGGCGACGCTCGGGACGCAGTTGCTCTCGCTCGATCCGGCCGGGTACCTGTGGCTCGGCCTGCTGGCTGTCATCGCCGCCCCGATCGGTCGGGTCATCGTGGCGGCGGTCGCCTACGCCCGGGACGGGGACCGGCTGATGGTCGGGATCTCGATCGCCATCCTCGCCGTCATCGCGATCGGTGTCGGAAGCGCGCTCGCTGTGACCGTTTGACCCTGGACATCGTCATCGCCGTGGTGAGCGGCCTCATCGGCTGAGGCTGGACGACCCGCTGATATACTCGGCCGACCGAATCGCAGGAGTCGCCCGCATGTTGACCGAGAAGTCCGAGGCCCCGCCGACGCCGAGCACCCACCATGCCCCGACCGCCGCGTCGCTCGACGACTTGATCTGCTACTTCGAAGGCGACTGGGTCCCGATGCGCGATGCCAAGGTCAGCGTCATGACCCACGCCTTCATGTACGGGACGGCGACGTTCGAGGGGATCCGCGCCTACTGGAACTCGGAGCAGGGCCGACTGTACGGCCTCAAGGTGCGTGAACACGTCGAACGGATCCGGCAGTCGTGCCGGATCCTGTTGATGACCGACGTACCGCCGGTCGACGAATTGACCCGGCTCATCGTCGAAACGGTCCGGCGCAACCATTTCCGCGAGGACGCCTACATCCGTCCGTCCGTCTACAAGTCGACCCGGGCGATCGGCGTGCGCTTGCACGATCTCGACAACGAGCTGTACATCGTGGCCCTCCCGTTCGGCAACTACATCGACACCGATATCGGCGTCCGGGTCATGACGTCGACCTGGCGGCGCAACGCGGATGAAGCGTTGCCGGCCCGCGGCAAGATCGTCGGCGGCTATGTCAACATGGCGTTCCAGAAGTCGGAGGCGGAGCTCAACGGCTTTGACGAGGCGATCGTGCTCACCGCAAACGGGCACGTCAACGAGGCCTCGGCTGCCAACGTCTTCGTGGTCCGCGACGGCGTCGCGCTCACCCCACCGGTCAGTGACGACCTGCTGGAGGGCGTGACCCGCAAGGCGCTCATGGAGCTCATGGCCAACGAGGGGATCCCGGTCGAGACGCGTTCCATCGATCGCAGCGAGCTATACATCGCCGACGAGATATTCCTTTGCGGTACGGGCGTCCAGATCTCGCCGGTCGTGGAGGTGGATCATCGACCGGTCGGGTCGGGTCAGGTCGGTCCGATCAGCCGCCTGGTCCGGGACCGCTACTTCGACGCGGTGCGCGGCCGGCTGCCCGAATACGAGCACTGGCTGACCCCGATCGAATAGCCGGTGGCTCGTCGGACCAGACCCAGGCCCGTTCCGGCCGCCTAGGGCCCGACTGGCGCCTGGAGATCCGGGGTGGACTTGCCGATCGTGACGATGACGTCGGTCCGGATGGCGCTGTCCACCTTCAGGGTCGCCTTCACCCCGAACGTCTTCTCGAGGTAGGCGATCGTGGCTGCGGCATCGGCCTCGGCCCCGTTGTAGACGACGATCCTCGTCTTGGCCGGGACGGGACCCTCCGGACGCTGGCGGGGCGCCGACGCGGCCAGCCCGTGGTACTCGAGGTAGCCCGCCAGGCGTGTGCCTCGGTCGCGATCGGCCATACCGTTGAGGACCCACACGCCGGCCCCCTCCTGGGCCAATGTCTCGCGCAGGACCTCGTCGGCCGGGTCGCTGGAGAAGGCCGCATCCACCGCGGCCCGGATCCTGTCGAGCCTGGGGTACACCACGCAGCCGCGCGGATCCGCGCAGGTATGGCTCGAGTAGAGCGGCGGGGCGAAGACGTACGAGCGGATGTTCTTCGTGTCGACCTGGGACGCGAGGCCCAGGAGCGGCGCCAGCTGATCGACCGGTACGTCCGTCCGGACGGCCCGTTTCAAGGCGGTCACGAGGTCGGGCAACCGCGGGATGAGCGACTGCGGGTCGGCCTGTTCGCGCAGCGAGAGCAGGACGCGCTGCTGGCGCTGGCCGCGGTCGAAGTCTGAGGACTCGTGGCGCGAGCGGGCGTAACGAAGGGCCTGGGTGCCATCCATGTGCTGGATGCCACTTGGGATGTAGACGCGTTCGAGCCGGCCATTCACGCTGGGGTACCGATCGTCGGAGACGGGGATCTGGACGTTGATCGTCACCCCGCCAACGGAGTCGACGACGGCCCTGAAGCCGTCGAAGTTGACTTCCACGAAGTACTTGATGTCGAGGCCGTAAAGGTTGCCCATGATCGCCTTGAGGCCGTTATAGCCACGCGTCCGGTCCGTGCCCGGGAACAGGTCGCTGCGATCGCGGACCGCCGTGAACCAGCCATTGATCTTGCCCCGGTAGGCCGTACCGAAGACGCGCCGGGCCGGCCCGGGCGGGACGGGGATGTCGACCGTGTCACGCGGCAGGCCGAACATGGACACCTGCTTCGTGACGGGGTCGATCGAGACCACGATGAGCGTGTCCGTGTTGTACGAACCCTCCGATGGGCGCTGGTCCGAGCCGATCAACAGGATGTTCAACCGTTCCTTGCCGTCCCACGGTGGGATGGACACGTCAGGCACGGCGCCGCCGATCGCTGTCGCCTCCGGAGCCGGGGAGGATGTGGGTCGTGCGGAGGACCTGTCGCCGGGATTCCCTGACGCACCCGATGATGGCGCTGCGTCGAGCGCACAGTCCTGGCTTGTATCGCCGATGAAGATGCAGCCACTCTGGAGGACGTCGAGCGCCAGCAGGTCGTAGCGAGCCACGACGACGTGACTGCCGGCCATCACGAGCAGGATCGCCAGCAGGCCCGCGACCGATAGCGGGTTGTGCCTGATCCGGGCGGTGCCGGCCCGCCCATCGCCCGACGCGGCATAGGCATTCAGGTACTCGGCGACGCGGTAGGCATCGACGATGGCGACGAGTCGGTAGAGCAGGACGATCAGGTTGAGCACGAACACCGAGCTCAGGACGAACGGGTCCAGGACGAGGCCGATGAGCTCGATCAGGTCCATTCTCAGGGCCACGCCCGCGACGAGGGCGACGAACAGGATCGGGGCGGCCGCGAATGCGAGTGCCCGGGTCGGCGCGCCGGCATAGAGGTGCCCGAGGCCCGGAAAGATCAGGGAGAGGAACGCCGCGGTGAACGGCGAGCGGGCGCGCAAGCGCGCGGCCTGCGATTCGTGCATCGCGGGTAGGATACTCGGACCCGCCGAAACGAGCGTCCGGGTGACCGTCTGACCCGGACGGCGTGCCCACTCAACCCCGAGGCCGAATGTTCCTATCCGTCAGTTCGAAGCCCGACTTCGTCGCCCAGGAGCACGCCATGCTGGCCCTCTGGCGCGACCGTCAGACGTTCAGTCGGTTGCGCGCCCAGAACGCCGGCGGACCCAGGTGGAGCTTCCTCGACGGCCCGATCACGGCCAACAACCCGATGGGCGTCCATCACGCCTGGGGGCGGACCTACAAGGACCTCTACCAGCGCTTTCACGCGATGCTCGGTGAGGACGAGCGCTACCAGAACGGCTTCGATTGCCAGGGCCTGTGGGTCGAGGTCAATGTCGAGCGCGACCTGGCGTTCGCGTCCAAGCGGGACATCGAGGCCTTTGGGATCGCTCGCTTCGTGACCCTGTGCAAGCAGCGCGTCCTGACCTACGCCGCCCGCCAGACGGAGCAATCCATCCGGCTGGGCATGTGGATGGACTGGAACGATCCGGATGAGCTGCGCCGTCTGGGCGACCTGCTTGGCACGGATCCCTCGGCAGTCGCGACCATCGCGGGCACCGACGGCCCGGTCACCGACACCGTCGAGATGCTCGTCGGGCGTCTGGGTATGCCGGACATCGGCGGCAGCTACTTCACGTTCAGCAACGAGAACAACGACCTGATCTGGGGCTTCCTGGCCGAGGTGCACCGGCGCGGCTGGTTGTACAAGGGCCACGACACGATGCCGTGGTGCGCCCGCTGCGGGACCGGCCTTTCCCAGACCGAGATGAACGAGGGCTACCAGGACCGCGAGGACCCCGGCCTGACGGTCCGGTTCCCGCTCATGGACCGACCCGGCGAGTCGCTCCTGGTCTGGACGACCACTCCCTGGACGCTGACCTCGAATGTGGCGGCGGCCGTCGGCTCCGCCCTGCGTTACGTCCGCGTCCGCCAGCGCGACGATATCTTCTGGCTCGGCAAGGGCACCCTCAAGCAGGCCCTCGCCGGGCCGTACGAGGTACTCGACGAGCTGACCGGCGCCGAGATGATCGGCTGGCGCTACGAGGGCCAGTTCGACGACCTGCCAGCTGTGCGCGAGGCGTTCGCCGCGGGGACCCGGGACGTCCCCGAGCACCCGTACGAGCATCGGGTCGTGGCCTGGACCGAGGTCGGGGAGGACGAAGGCACGGGCATCGTCCACGTCGCCCCGGGTTGCGGGGCGGAAGACTTCCAGCTGGGCCGTGAGCTGGGCCTACCGGTCATCGCACCGCTCGACGAATCAGGAGTCTTCGTCGATGGGTTCGGCGCGCTGTCCGGCCGTGATGTCCGCGACGTGGCGGAACCGATCATCGAGCATCTCAAGCGCGAAGGCCGTTTCTACCGCCTCGAGACGATCACGCACCGCTACCCGCACTGCTGGCGGTGCAACACACCGCTCGTCTTCCGCCTCGTCGACGAGTGGTACATCAACATGGGCCCGGTCTACGACCAGCCGCGCGAGACACTGACCCGCGAGCAGGTCGACGCCAGCCTCCGCTACCAGATCATGGAAAGCGTCGACCAGATCCGCTGGATCCCGGAGTTCGGCTACGAGCGCGAGCTGGACTGGCTCTACAACATGCACGACTGGATGATCAGCAAGAAGCGCTACTGGGGCCTGGCGCTGCCGATCTATGACTGCTCGTCGTGCGGGACGGTGGAGGTCATCGGGGGTCGCGACGAATTGCAGCGACGGGCCGTCGACGGCTGGGCAGCGTTCGAGGGTCACACCCCGCATCGGCCGTTCGTGGATGCGGTCCGCATCGACTGTCCCAAGTGCGGGACACCGGTCGAGCGCATCAGGGACGTCGGCAACCCATGGCTCGATGCCGGCATCGTGCCCTTTTCGACGCTCCATCAGCGCGAGGATCCGGCGTACTGGGCGCAGTGGTTCCCGGCCGACTTCGTGACCGAGAGCTTTCCCGGCCAGTTCCGCAACTGGTTCTATTCCATGCTCGCGATGTCCACGGTGCTGCGCCGCGAACAGCCGTTCAAGACGCTCTTCGGCTACGCCCTCGTCCACGGCGAGGATGGTCGGCCGATGCACAAGAGCTGGGGCAACGCGATCGACTTCGACGAGGCGGCCGATCGGATGGGCGTCGACGTCATGCGCTGGATGTTCGTCAAGGCGCGGCCGGAGGACAACATCATGTTCGGCTGGCATGCCGCCGACGAGACGCGCCGCGAATTGCTGGTCCTGTGGAACGTCTACGCCTTCTTCACGACCTACGCCCGGCTCGCGGGTTGGACCCCGGCTGAGACCGCCCCGCCGGTCGCCGATCGCCCGCTTCTGGACCGTTGGATCCTGTCTCGTGCCGCCGGTACGGCCGCCGTCATGGAGGAGCGCCTCCAGGACGTCGACGCGATGGGCGCGGCGAAAGCCCTGTCGGCGTTCCTCGATGGCCTGTCGACGTGGTATCTGCGCCAGTCACGCCGCCGTTTCTCACGCTCCGACGATCTGGTTGATCGGCAGGCGGCCTTCGCCACGCTTCATGAGGCGCTCGTCAGCACAGCACGGATGCTGGGCCCGATCCTGCCATTCCTCGCCGAGGCGATCTACCAGAACCTGGTCACGACCGTCCTGCCCGAGGAGCCCGATAGCGTCCATCTCACGAGATGGCCGAGCGCCGATCTCGCCGCGTACCGTGACGAGGGGCTGGAAGCTTCGATGGCCATCGCGCAGGGCGCGGTCGAACTCGTTCGCACCCTGCGCAGCACCGCCCACCTCAAGACCCGCCAGCCGTTGGCCACCGCGTGGCTGGCCCTGCCGGACCGTGGCCTGACCATCGACCAGGCGTTCTTGCGGCTCATCGCCGATGAGATCAACGTCAAGCGGGTCCAGGTGATCGACGACGACTCGGAGCTCGTCGAGCGTCGGATCAAGCCGCTCCTGCCCCGGATCGGCAAACGCCTCGGCTCCGCGATCCCGGCGGTCATGGCCGCCGCACGCGCGGGCGACGTCCGGTTTGAGGACGACGGCTCCGTGACGCTGGCCGGCGTGACCCTGGCAGCGGATGAGGTGGAGATCCAGGCCACCCCCCGGCCGGGCAAGGCCGTGGCCCATCACGATGGCCTCGTGGTCGTCCTGGACACGGTGTTGACGCCGGAGCTGGTCGCAGAGGGCGATGCACGTGAGCTCCAGCGCGCCATCCAGGATCTGCGCAAGGACGCCGGGCTCCAGCTGGATGACCGGATCGACCTGTGGGTCGGCGACCTGCCCGGCGCCGTCGCGGCCCACCTCCTTTCCGTCACCAGCGACACCCTTGCCGACATCGCCGGGACCGCTCCCGATCACGGCCTGATGAGCGGCGTCCGTCGGGCCACGGTCGAGCTTGATGGCGGTCCCGTGGAGATCGCATTGCGCCGCCAGTCGACGGGCGGGTCGGCTGGCATGACGGTGGACGGCTCAGATTTGATGGGTGGGGGAGTCCGGGCGGGCGCCGATCGGGCCGCCTTCCTCGGCACGGCAGTGCTCGTCCTTGTCGCCGACCAGGTGTCGAAGGCGTGGCTCGTCTCGGCGATCTCGCCCGGCGACGTGATGACGGTCGCCGGCGATCTCGTTCGTCTCGTGTTCAGTCAGAACTCCGGGGCGCTGTTCGGGCTGTTCCAGGACCAGGCCCTTCTGTTCGGCCTGGTCTCGCTCGGCGTGGTCGGGCTCATCGTCGCGCATCACGGGCGATCCGAACGCAGCCGCTTCCTGTCGATCGCACTGGGCCTCCTCCTGGGCGGGGCGCTCGGCAATATGGCCGACCGCCTGCGCCTGGGCTATGTCGTCGACTGGGTCGACATCGGGATCGGTGAACTTCGTTGGCCCACGTTCAACGTGGCGGACGCGGCAATCAGCACGGCGATCGTCATGCTCGTCCTTCTCGCCATCGTGCCCGGGCTGTCCAGGACGACTGAAGGCAGGTCGAATGGCTGATCCGTCGATCGTCCCTGGTGTGCGCGTCATGCGCGTTCCCGACGGGCCGGGTGGCCGGGTCGATCGCTACGTCGCCGACGCGACGGGGCTCTCGAGGAGTTACGTCCAGAAGCTGATCTCCGACGGCCGGTTGACGGTCGCGGGCGAGCCACTCAAGGCCAACTCGATCGTCGGCGCCGGCACGGAGCTGCGCCTGGATGTGCCGGAGGCCGTTGCGCTGGACCTGACGCCGGCGCCGGACATCGCCTTCGACGTCGTCTACGAGGATGACGACCTGCTGATCATCGACAAGCCCTCCGGGCTGGTCGTCCACCCAGCGCCCGGGCACGCCAACGACACGCTGGTCAACGCGCTGCTGGCCCACGGCGACGGCGACTCGTGGGGTGGGATCGCCGGTGTCCAGCGGCCGGGTATCGTCCACCGTCTCGATCGGGACACGAGCGGCCTGCTGATGGTCGCCCGGCACGACTTGGCGCAGGCCTCGCTGATGGCCCAGTTGAAGGCACGCCGGATCAAGAAGACGTACCTCGCGCTGGTCCAGGGTAGTGTCGCAGCAGCAGTCGGGCGGATCGAGGCCCCGATCGGGCGCGACCCGAAACACCGGACGCGGATGGCCGTCGTCAAAGACGGTCGCGCGTCCGTGACCGGATATCGCGTCCGCGAGCGGTTCACGGCCTGGACGCTCCTCGAACTCGATCTCGTGACAGGTCGGACGCACCAGATCCGCGTGCACCTCCAGGCGATCGGCCACCCGGTCGCAGGCGATCCCGTGTATGGCACGGGCACGTCCCGACGGGGGCCGGATGGCCTCGAGCGTCTCTTCCTGCACGCCTGGCGCCTCGAACTGACGTCGCCGACGGACGGTCACCTCATCCGTGCCACGGCACCATTGCCACCGGAACTCGAATCCGTGCTGGATGGTCTGCGCGCGGTCGTCAGATGACGGAGTCCGGGACGACGGAAGGGGCGACGGAAGGGGATGACGTCCGATGAGCTCGTCGGGCGCGGCCGGTGCGATGCTCATCATCATCTCGGGCCCCAGCGGTGTCGGGAAGGACACGATCATCGATGCCCTCCGGCGGCGGCCCCGCCATCCCGACTACCACTACGTCGTGACCTGCACGACCCGGGCACAGCGACCCGGCGAGGGCGATGGGGTGAGCTACCACTTCCTTCATCTGGAGGCATTCCTGGCGCTGCGCGACGCGGGCGGGCTGCTGGAGGCCAACGAAGTCCACGGCAACTGGTACGGAACGCCCCGGGCCCAAGTCGAACGGGCCCTCGCCGAGGGCCACGACGTCATCCTCAAGATCGACGTCCAGGGTGCCCAGCAGGTCAAGGAACGGGTACCGGAGGCGCTCCTCGTGTTCGTCGTGCCGCCATCGCTGGAGGCACTGTTCGGACGGCTGCGCGACCGGGCCACGGAGAATGCGGACGAACTCGAGCTGCGCCAGCGCAACGCCGCGATCGAGCTGGCCAGACAGGAGGACTATGACTACGTCGTGACCAACGAGACGGGCCAGGTGGAGCGGACGGCGCAGCGCATCGACGAGATCGTCGCCGACGAGCACCGTCGCCATCCGGACCGACTCGTCCGACTGTGAGGCGCCGGCGGTGACGCTCGGACTGGATGAGGACGGGGGTGCCGCCTCGCCGTCCGGTCGTCTCGTCGAGGTCGCAGTGGACGCCGCCGGCGGCCGGTCCCAGACATACACCTACCTCGTCCCGAAGACGCTGACCGATCTGGCCGTGGGCGAGGCGGTCCTGGTCGAGTTCGGTCGTCGCCAGGCGCTGGGGATCGTCGTGGCCGAGGCAGATCTGGCGCCGGTCGCCACGCCTCGCCCCATCGTCGCGCGCGTCCGGGCCGATGGACCGCTCCTGCCGCCCCTCAGCCTGGCGTTGGCCCGCAGTATCGCGGAGCAGTACCTCGCGCCCCCGGCGCTCGTCCTGCGCGCGATGCTGCCGCCCGGTCTACTGGAGCGACTGGAGCTGGTGGCGGAACTCGGGCCGACGCGATGGGCCGAGGGCGTCGACGCCGGGGCGACCGGGGCGATCGGGGCGATCGGGGCGACCGGGGCGCCCACGCCCGTCGTGCAGACGGATGCCGCCGACGCCGACCTGCTCCAGCAGCTGGAGCGCGGCCCGCGTCCGGTGCGCGACCTTGCCGGGCCGGACGGTCGCGCCGGTCTCCTGCGCCGGTTGCGCGCCCTCGCGGCGAGTGGATTGATCTCGCTTGAATGGACGCTGATACGGGCCGGCGCCGGTCCACGCTACGAGCGCTGGATCGCGTTGCGAGAGGAAGGACGCGCGCTGCTGGCGGTGCACGCCACCGACGAGAAGCCCAAGGGCCGGCCGCTCGGGCCGCGCCAGGCAGCCGCCCTCGCCGAGTTGGCGACCGCGACCGATGGTGAGCTGCCGGCCGCGGATCTCGGCGATCGGCATGGCCACGCCGCCCTGGCTGGACTGGTCCGCCGTGGCCTCGTCGAGTCCGAGGTTCGCGAACGACCCCGCCGACCGCTCGCCAGTCGACCCGTGGGCGCGCGAGGTGGTCGACCGACGGCCAGCCCGCTGTCGCCGGCCCAGGCCGAGGCCGTTGCCCTGATCCGAGCCGCCATCGTCGGCCGCGACCCACGCCCGCTGTTGCTCGACGGCGTCACCGGCGGCGGCAAGACCGCGATCTACGTGGAGGCTATCGCGGCCTCCCTGGATGCCGGTCGGCCGGCACTCGTCCTCGTTCCCGAGATCGCGCTGGCGCTGCCGCTTGTCGACCGGCTGCGGGCGGACCTCGATACCCGGGTCGCGCTGCTCCATTCCGGGCTGGGCGACGGCGAGCGAGCGGACGAGTGGCGCCGCATCCGCTCCGGTGATGTCGACATCGTGGTGGGGACCCGGCTGGCGGTCCTCGCGCCGCTGACCGATGTCGGCGTCGTCATCGTCGACGAGGAGCATGACGCGGCCTACAAGAGCGACCGCACGCCGCGCCTGCAGGCCCGCGACATGGCGATCCGGCTGGGCGCCCTGGCCGGCGCCGCGGTCGTGCTCGGGTCGGCTACGCCGGCGGTCGAGAGTGTCGGGCGTGCCCTTGCCGAGGAATACGCGCGGGTCGTCCTGCCGGCTCGGCCGGTCGGAGCCGCGCCGATGGTGGAGATCGTGGACCTGCGGGAAGAGCTGGCCGCTGGGCAGCGGGGCCTCCTGTCCCGGGCGCTATCGTCGGCCCTCGGCGCGCTCGACCCGGCTACAGGTGAGCAGGCCATCCTCGTCCTCAACCGGCGCGGCACGGCGTCGGTCGTGCTGTGCCGGGACTGCGGGCACGTCCAGGCCTGCCCCGACTGTGAGCGACCGCTCGTCTATCACCAGGCGGGCACGACGCTGCGCTGTCACCACTGCGGGCGCGCCACCCCGCTGGCGTCTCGTTGTCCGGCCTGTGGTTCGCCGCGCATCCGCTACCTCGGCGGCGGCACGGAGCGGGTGGAGCGCGAAGTGAAGGAAGGATTCCCGGGGCTGCGCGTCGGCCGGCTGGATCGCGACGTGGTCGAGCACCGGGGGGCGGCGGAGCGGGTCATCGATGCCTTCGCGGAAGGCCGGCTCGACGTCCTGGTCGGGACCAGCCTGGTGACGAAGGGGCTCGATATCCCGTCAGTGACTCTGGTCGGCATCATCTCGTCCGACGTCGCCCTCAATCTTCCCGACGAGCGCGCCGCCGAGCGGACGTACCAGCTCCTGGTCCAGGCGATCGGGCGGGCGGGGCGTGGGACTCGACCAGGCCGCGCGATCATCCAGAGCTACCAGCCGGACCATCCAGCCATCCAGGCCGTGGCCAGCGGCGATCGCGACTCGTTCTATCGGGCAGAGCTCGCCTTGCGTGAGCGATTCGGTTCGCCGCCTTTCGGACGGTTAGTCAAGTTGACCGTGGGTCTTGCAGATCCGGCAGCGGCCGAGCGCGAGGCGACGGCCATGGCCCAGCGCCTGCGCGAGCGGGCCGCGGAACATGGCGGAAGGGTGGCCGTGGTCGGTCCGGCACCTGCCTACATCGCCCGGCGGGCCGACCGCTGGCGTTGGAATATCGTCCTGCGCGGGGCGGATCCGACAGCCATCCTCGACGGCGGACTCGATGCGCCCTGGTCGGTGGACGTTGACCCCGACTCGCTCCTCTGACGGCTCTTCAGGTGGCTGGCCCCGCCGCCGAACGGTTCATGGATGACGGGTTCGTGCGACCATGTCCCGTACCAGCACGAGGAGTACTCCGATGACCGAGCACAAGACCCCGACCGACCCCGAACGCCCGTCCGGAGCCGCCCATGACGCGATCGGCGCCGACAACACCCCCGACGAGACGTTCACCTGGACTGATCCGAACGAGGTGCCCAAGGCCGACGGTAGGCCGGCTGAGGCGGCCGGGGGAGCGGCCTCTTCCGTTGTGAGCGGCGCGACCGCGATCCTCGGATTCCTGCGCGAGGCCGTGGAAGATCTCGCCGACCGCGCCGCCCCGACCGTACGCGAGTTCTCGGCCCGGGCTGCCGAGCTGGTGGCGGTCGCCGCGGACCGTGCCGCGCCGCTCGTCAAGCGGGCCGGCGAGGTGACCGCCGACGCGAGTGGCAAGCTCGCCTCGAAATCACGTGACTGGGCCGCGGACCTGCGCTCGTCGCTGAGCTCCGACGATCCCGCCGCGACGCCCACGGCTGCGGCCGGCAACGAGCCGCCCGTGCGTCCATCGGCGGCGGAGCACGACGCCAACGACCCACAGGCGCCCGGCGGCCCCGAGAAGTCCGGTCCGGGCTGAGGGGGACCTTCGCTATACTCCCGCCATGAGTGTCCGCCCCATCGTCCTCCTCGGTGACCCGCGCCTGCGCCTCAAGGGACTTCCAGTCGACAGCTTCGGGAAGTACCTCCACGAGCTGCTCGACGACCTCGCCCACACGATGCGGGACGCGCCGGGCATCGGCCTCGCGGCGCCCCAGCTCGGCGAGGCCGTGCAGGCATGCGTCATCGAGGTGGAGGATCAGCTCCATGAGCTGGTCAACCCGCGGATCGTGCGCTCCAGCGGAGACGACAGGGACCTGGAGGGCTGCCTGTCGATCCCTGGTTACGTTGCGTACGTGACCCGGCGTGAGCGTGTCTGGGTCGTCGCCCAGGATCGCCACGGCAAGAAGATCAAGGTCGCCGGGTCGGGGCTGCTCGGCCGGGCGTTACAGCACGAGCTGGATCACCTCGACGGCAAGTTGTACATCGATTACCTGGACTCCATGGACGAACTCATGGCCGTCGACGACGGGAACGAGGACGACGCGGAGGTCCGCGAGGCGACGAGCGCCCTGGCGTGACCGTTGCGCGCGCGGCCGACTCGCGCGCGGCCGACTCGCGCGTTCGGACCGTGTTCCTGGGCAGTGGCGGGTTCGGTCGACGGTGCCTCTTGCGGCTTGATCAGCGCGACGACGTTCGATTGGTGGGAGTCGTCACTGCGGCACCCCGCCCCGCCGGCCGCGATCAACGACTCAGGCGCTCGGTCATCGACGACGCGGCCCGGGAGCTTGGTGTCGAGTCCATCCTTGCCCCGGAGCGCCTGCGCGCGCATGACTCGATCGCGACGGTCCTGGCCTTGGAGCCGGAGCTCCTCGTGCTCGCCGACTACGGGCAGATCGTCCCGGCGGCGCTTCTCGATCTCAGGTATGGCGCCCTGAATCTCCATCCATCGCTGCTTCCCCGCCATCGCGGCGCGACCCCGATCCCCGCGGCGATCCTGGCCGGGGACGCGGAGACCGGTGTCACCCTGATGAAGATGGACGCAGGGCTGGACACCGGGCCGATCGTCGCCCAGGAGCGATTCGCCATCGACGACACCGGGACCACGCCACGCCTGAAGGAGGCGCTGGAGATCGTCGCGGACCACCTTCTGGATCGGAACCTGGGTCCGTGGATCTGGGGCGACCTGGACCCCCGGCCGCAGTCTGAGACCGGCGCCACGTTGACTCGCCCCCTCCGGCGCGAGGACGGCCGGCTTGATCCCGCCGTGCCAGCCGTCCTGCTGGAGCGATGGATCCGTGCCTATCTGCCGTGGCCCGGCACGTTCATCGAGACGGACGACGGCCGCTTCAGCGTCCTGGCTGCCTCCCTTGCCGAAGGCGAGCCGAGGGACGTCCCGGGCCGCATCGTCCGGCAGGGCGAGGGACTGGCCCTCACGACGGCTGACGGCCGACTCGTCCTGCACATCGTCAAGCCCGCCGGCGGCCGGGCGATGACCGGCCGCGACTTCCTGCGCGGGCGCCCCGGCCTCGTCGGCAGTGCGGTCGTACCGGGCCCGTGACGGGCTGCGCTAGCATCAACGCGTGACTGACGAGATCCGCCCCGGCCTGTCCGGGCTCTCATTCGAGGACCTGGAGGCCTGGTTGGCCGAGCGTGGGGAACCGACTTATCGGGTCCGCCAGATCGCCGACGCCGTGTGGGCCAACACGGTCGCCTCGATCGACGAGATACTTACGCTGCCAGTCGACCTCCGAACCGCCCTCGATGCCTCGTTCCGCTTCGACACGGTCGGCGAGACCGACGTGGTCGAGGCCGATGGCGGGCTGACTGAGAAGGCGCTCCACCGCCTCGCCGACGGCGCGCTCATCGAATCGGTGCTGATGCACTATCCGGCCAGATCCGAATCGCGCGAACGGCACACGTTGTGCATCTCGAGTCAGGCCGGCTGTGCCGTCGGCTGTCCGTTTTGCGCGACCGGCGAACTCGGCTTCGGACGGGACCTCGAGACGGCCGAGATCGTGGACCAGGTTCGCTTCGCGGCCCGGCGGCTGGTGGCCGACGGTCGGCGGCTCACCAACATCGTGTTCATGGGGATGGGCGAGCCGCTCCTCAACCTCGATCGTGTCCTGGCCGCCATCGAGGCGCTCAACGACCCGCGGCGCTTTGGCCTGGGCGCTCGGCACATCACGGTCTCCACGTCTGGTGTGGTGCCCGGGATCCAGCGGCTGACCGCCCTCGGACCGCAGTTCACACTGGCCGTTTCCCTCCATGCCGCCCAAGACCCTTTGCGCGATGTCCTCGTCCCACTCAACCGACGCTGGCCGGTGGCGGAGGTGATCGCCGCGGCCCGGGATCACAGTCGGGCGACGGGCCGGCGGGTCAGTTACGAGGTGACGATGATCGGCGGGATCAACGACACCGAGATGGATGCGATCGCGATGGCGGAGCTCTTGCGCGGCGATCACGCCCACGTCAACCTCATCCCGATGAATCCTGTCGCGCACACACCGTGGACCGCCAGCCCGATGCCGGTCATCGAGGCCTTCGCGGCAACCCTTCAAGGGGCCGGCATCCAAACGACGATCCGACGCAACCGCGGCCAGGAGATCGGCGCGGCCTGCGGCCAGCTTGCCGCCGAGCGGGGTGGCGAACCGCCCGCGCCGGCCGTGGCCCGCCGACGGGCTCGTCTCGTGGCGGAGAGCGCCGCCGCCCTGCTCGGTGAGCGCAGCCACGATCCGGCGCCGGCCGGAGTGGGGGACTAGTCTTGGCCGGCGGGCGGGCGCGGGTCGCGGCCAGCATCCTCGACGCCGACCTCTCCAATCTGGCCCACGCCGTCCGGCGCGTCGAGGGGGCCGCGGCCGACCGGATCCATCTCGATGTCATGGACGGCCACTTTGTGCCGAACCTGACGTTCGGCGCCAAGACGATCAAGCACCTCCGCCGGAGGACGGAACTGCCGTTCGATGCGCACCTGATGATCGACGAACCGGGTCGCCATCTCGACGGTTTCCTCGAGGCAGGCTGCGACTCGATCACCTTCCATGTCGAGATCCAGGAGGAGATCGCTCCGACGCTCCGGCGCATCCGGGCGGCCGGACGGGCGGCCGGGCTGGCGGTCAAGCCGGCCACGCCGCTATCGGCTCTGGAGCCGTATCGCGACCTGCTCGACATCGTGCTGGTCATGACCGTGGAGCCCGGCTTCGGCGGTCAGACGTTCATGCGCGAGGTTGCCAGGGAGAAGCTCATGGCTGCCCGTGCACTGCTCAGTCACCGGGCATTCGGCGGTGAGGTCCATGTGGATGGCGGCATCAACCGCGAGACCGCCGAATTCGCCGGTGGGCTCGGCGTCGACGTCCTGGTCGTCGGGTCCGCGCTGTTCATCAAGGGCCACGACATGGGGCGCGAGATCCGGCTCATCCGCGCTCTCGCCGACGAGGGCTTCCAGTACGACATCAACGGTGGCGTCCCGCCGATCCCGCGCGACCGGATGGTGACGTTCGCGTCGTTGCCGAAGCACCTTGCCCACACCTTCCTCGATGAGATCGGGGGAGGCGGGATCCCGGTCGTCATGCTCCGTGGCGACGGACAGATGAACCCCGATGGAGTGCGCGACTACGACCTGCTTGTGCCCGCCAGCGTGGAGGCACTGGTCATCGAGCGACACGCGTCGGCCCGGCTCGTCCACGAACGCGAGGCCGCGGCCTGGCGAGAGGCGTTCATCACCGAGCATGGCGTCATCCCGCCACCCAGCTACCCGTGAGGGCGCTCCTGCAGCGGACAAGCGGCGCGACCGTTCGCGTGGCTGGGGAGGTCGTCGGCGCGATCGCCGGCGGGTTGGTCATCCTGGTCGGCGTCGGACCAGGGGACACGGAGGCGACCGCCGCGGAGATGGCGCGCAAGTCGGCCGAGCTGCGCATCTTTCGGGACGACGACGGCCGCGCGAACCGTTCGCTGCTGGACACTGGCGGAGCCGCGCTCGTCGTATCGCAGTTCACGCTCTATGCGGATACGCGGCGGGGACGTCGTCCAGGCTTTACCGGTGGGGCCCTGCCCGATGAGGCGGAACGCCTCTACGAGCGATTTGCCGACGCGCTTCGAGGCTTTGGTGTCACCGTGGCAACCGGCCGGTTCGGTGCCGAGATGGCGGTCGAGCTCGTCAACGACGGTCCATTCACGATCTGGCTCGACAGCGCCGAACGGTAGGGGAGGGGGACGGCCGGCTCTGCCCCGGCTACTTGGCCGGCTTGAGCAGGGTGCGGCGGCAGCGCGTGCAGACGAGAGCCTTGGTGGGGCTGCCCTTCTGGGTGATCACGAGCGGCTGGAGGTTCGGTTGCATCCGGCGATGAGCTCGAACACGGTTCATCCCAGAAGACTGGGGATTGAAGCCGCCCATCGAAGTCTTGCCGCAGAGCGCGCACTGGCGGGACATGCGTGGTCCTCTGGAAGGTCGGGTCAGGGGGACGGACCCGGTCGGGCCCGAAGGGAGCGGTAGAATAGCACACGGCCTCCGGCATCCGTGCCCGGACGCCGCCCGACCCGCGCTCGCGAGGAGGACGTCGCCCGCATGCCAACCCAGCCCACGCCCGGCCGAACGTTGGTGACGCGCCGCGCCGTCGTCGACATCGTCCGGACGGCCACGCTCGGGTCATATGGCGTAAGCGGGTTCGCTGGCAACCCCTTCCAGCTCGCCCTTGGCAGGCTGGGGCTCGTCCAGCCCGGGATCGTCCTGCGACTCCACCATGGACTCGATATCGAGCTGGACCTGACCGTGGTCTACGGTGTGCCGATCGCAGAGGTCGCCCGCCAGGTCGAGTCGGCGGTCCGCTATGCCGTCCAGCATGCCCTGGGTCGGGAGATCCGCCGGCTGACGATCCATATCGGCGGGCTGCGTTTCGGGCCGGTCGGTGCGCCGCCGGCCGTCGTCCACGCGGATCCGGAGGCGATCCGGCCGCGTGATCTCGCCGACAGTGGCACGGACGTGGCCTGATGGCCCGACGTGCCTGTGATGGCGCCGGGCTGCTCGACACCTTCCGGGCGGCGGTCGCGAATCTGGAAGCGCACGTCGATGAGATCAACGCGCTGAACGTCTACCCGGTCCCCGACGGAGACACGGGGTCCAATATGCTGGCCACGGTCCGGGCGGCCCTCGAGGAGGCGGAAGGCGTCGCCGGCCAACCGGCCCATCGGGTCGCCGCGGCGATCAGCTTCGGGGCGCTGATGGGCGCCCGCGGCAATTCCGGCGTCATCACCAGCCAGATCTTCCGGGGGATGGCCGAGGCCCTCGACGGCAAGAGTCGGTTCAACGGCCTGGACCTCGCGCATGCCCTGTCGGAAGGGGCCAGGACGGCGTATGGCGCGGTCGCCAAGCCGGTCGAAGGCACGATCCTGACGGTCATCCGCGAGGCGGCAGCCGGCGCGGTCACCGCCGCGGAACGCGACAACGATCTCGAGACCGTGCTCACCGCGACGCTCGACGCCGCCGAGAAGTCGGTGGCCCGCACCCCGACCCTGCTGGCCATCCTGCGCGAGTCGGGTGTCGTCGACGCGGGTGGCCAGGGCCTCTACCGGCTGTTCCAGGGCGCGCTCCTCCATCTCGTCGCGGGATCGCCCGCCGGAGCCGCCCGGGATCGGGCCCATGCCGGGGTCGGCGTCAAGGCGTCCACGCTCGTCGCTCACGCCGACGAGGGGTTCGGCTACGAGACGATGTTCCTGCTTCAGCCGAACGACTCGGGCTCGCTCGATGTCGACGCCATCCGCGACCACCTCGCGTCGATCGGCGACTCCGTGCTGGTGGCCGGCGACTCGCGTGCCCTCAAGGTCCACGTCCACAACGAACGCCCGGACCTGGTCATCGGTTACGGACTGACCATCGGCGCGCTGAGTCGGATCAGTGTGGAGAACCTCGACAACCAGGCCCGCGACGTTCGCGAGATCCGCGCCGCGGCCTTCACGAGCGACGGCGCGGAGTCGGTGTCGGCGGTCGGTGAGAGGACCGGCGGAATGGGCAGCGCGCTGGAACCGCCCCTGGCCGTCGTCGCGGTCGTCGCCGGCGACGGCCTCGCGGCGATCTTCCGCGACTTCGGGGTGGCGGCCGTCGTGCAGGGCGGCCAGTCGGCCAACCCGAGTACGGGCGAACTCCTCAACGCGATCGAGGCCGTGGCGGGCCGCGAGATCATCGTGCTGCCAAACAACCCGAACGTCGTCCTGGCCGCCCGACAGGTCGCATCGATGTCGTCGCGTCCGGTCGTTGTCGTCCCCACGCGCAACGCCGCCGAAGGCTTTGCGGCCCTGCTCTCGATGGACCCGAGCCTTGACGCGACGGCCAATGCGGCCGTCATGACGGCGGCCGGACGCGCGATCCAGACGCTCGTCGTCACCCAGGCGGTCCGCGACGCCACGATCGGCGGCCGCAAGGTCAAACGCGGCCAGACGATCGCGCTCGATCCGGACGACGGACTGGTGGCAGTCGCTGGCGACCGCGAGGAGGCCGTACTGGCCGCGATAGCCTCACTCCAGCCAGGCTTCGAGCTGGTGACACTGTTCTACGGTGACGGCGCCGACCTGGCGGAGACGGAGGCGATGGCCCGCCGGGTGGGTGCCATCCTGCCCGGCGTGGAGGTCGAGGTCCGCCGCGGCGGCCAGCCGTTCTACCGGTACCTGATCTCCGCTGAATAGGGTGACGAAGGCAACGAGCCCGGCGACTGTGCCGACCGACCCGGTCGAGCTCCTGTCGACGCCCCTCGCCCAGTCCGGGCTGACGGCAGGATCGCAGTTGCGCCGGGCCGGGATCCGGCTCGACTTCTATACGGTCCGAGACCTGCTCTTCCACCTCCCACGGCGGTACGACGACCTGCGCGAGATGCGCAAGCTGGGCGAGCTCTTCATGGAGCAGGACGGCACGGTCGTATCGGTCCAGGCGCGTGTCGGCGATGTCCGGGTGGAGCCCGGCTTCCGAGGGCGGATCCAGCGCACGATCGCGCGGCTCGAGGACGACACAGGCAGCATCGATGCCACGTGGTTCGGGCGACGGTTTATCGAACGCCGCCTGCCAGTGGGTGGTGAGGTCGTGGTTTCCGGCAAGGTCAAGCATTTCGGACGCCGGCTGACCCTCGACAACCCGGAGTTCCAGGTTCTCACCGGGGAGACGGAGGTCCTCCACGCCGGTCGGATCGTGCCGGTCTACCCGTTGACGTCGGGCCTCACCGCGGCCCGGCTCCGGAGCGCCATCCGCGAGGCGCTCGACAAGGCCGGCCACGCCTATCCGGAATACCTGCCTGCTTCCATCGTGGCCGAGGAAGGCCTGATGCCGATCGCGCAGGCGATCGAGGAGGCCCACTACCCGGACTCCTTCGAAGCACGTGATGCGGCGCTGGACCGACTCGCCTTCGACGAACTGCTTGCCCTCCAGATCGGGATGGTCCAGCGACGTCGCCAGCGCGTCCGGGACGCCGCACCCGTAGTGACCCTGGAAGAAGCGTCAGACGCAGCCGTCCGCCGCGCACTCGTGGAGGCACTGAGTGGGTGGGTCGGGCGACCGGTCCAGCTCACGACCGACCAGATCGCCGCAATGACTGCGATCCGGGACGACCTCGCGCGACCGACACCGATGCTGCGCCTGCTGCAGGGCGACGTCGGGTCGGGCAAGACCGCGGTCGCCAGTTATGCCCTCGCCGCGACCGCCCGGGCTGGCCTCCAGGGAGCGCTGCTGGCCCCCACGGACCTGCTGGCGCGCCAGCATCTGGAGACGGTCGGAGCCCTGCTCGAGGGTCTGGGGATCGGCGTGACCCTGCTGACCGGCTCGCTCAAGGCGGAGGTGAAGGCGAAGGCGCTCGAGACGATCGCGTCCGGGCAGGCACTCGTCGTGGTGGGCACGCACGCCCTCATCCAGGACGCGGTGTCGTTCTCCGATCTGGGCCTCGTCGTCATCGACGAGCAGCATCGATTCGGTGTCGACCAGCGAGGTCAGCTTGAGGCCAAGGCCGGCGGCCGCTCCCCGCACGTGTTGCTGATGACCGCCACGCCGATCCCGCGGACCCTCGCCCAGGTCCTGTATGCCGATCTGGACGTGTCCGATCTGCGCACGCCGCCTGCCGGACGGGTCACCATCCGGACCGGGATCCGCCGACCGAACGAGCTCGAGGGGACGTGGCAAAAGGTGCGGGAGGAGGCCGCGCTGGGCCATCGAACGTTCGTTGTGGTCCCGCTCATCGAGGAGGGCGTCGACGAGATCGCCGGGACCGTGGCGGCCGAGACCGAGGCGGTCCGCCTGAGCGCGTTGCTCGATCCGCTGCGGGTCGGGATGGTCCACGGCCGTCTCAAGGCGACGGAACGGGACGCTGAGATGGCCCGCTTCCGCGACGGCGATCTGGACGTCCTGGTCGGGACCACCGTGGTGGAGGTTGGCGTGGACGTCCCGGAAGCCACCGTGATGGTCATACAGGGGGCGGATCGGTTCGGGCTCGCGCAGCTCCATCAGCTCCGCGGTCGCGTTGGCCGGGGCTCCGTCGAGTCGTTCTGTGTCCTCGTTTCGGACTCCACGGACGAGATCGCGCAGGCGCGCCTCAAGGTCGTCACGGAGACCCATGACGGGTTCGAACTGGCGGAGAAGGATTTCGAACTGCGGAGGGAGGGTGACGTCCTGGGGCTGGCCCAGAGCGGGTTCCCGCGGTTGCGTGTCGCGTCGCTCCAGGTGGCGGCCCATCGCGAGTCGGCCGTTCGGGCGAGGGCCCAGGCGGAACGGTTGCTGGATCAGGACGGTCGGATGGAACCGCCGCGACCGGCACTCTCGGCGGAGCTGGAGTCGGGCTGGTTGCGGCGCGTGGCGGCCGCCGAGCCCGCCAGCGGCACGTGATGAGCGGCGGGCGACGCAGTTCCGGCGCGGATCGGCCGCGATGGCACGGAGGGTCCGGTGCCTGACGCTGGCCGCGTCGTCGCGGGGAGCGCCAGGGGCATCCGCCTGGAGGCGCCTGGTCCGGGTACGCGGCCACTCGCGGACCGTGTGAAGCAGACGCTCTTCGCCATCCTCGAGCCGGACCTGGCCGGTGCGAACGCCCTGGATCTGTTCGCGGGGTCCGGCGCGGCGGGTATCGAGATGCTGTCCCGTGGGGCTGGTCACGTGACGTTCCTGGAGCGCGATGGCGGGGCTGCACGTGTCGTGGCGTTCAATCTGGCCCGGACCCATCTCGGCGGCGAGCGGGCACGGGTCGTTCGGGCGGACGCGATCCTCTGGCTGCGCGGCCCAGATGCCGCAGCGGCCGGTCCCTTCGATATCGTCGTCGTCGATCCGCCCTACGCGGACACGGCCCTCCTGGCCGATGCCCTCGTGGCCGTCGAACCTAACCTCGCGCCCGGCGCCCGGGTCGTCGCCAAGCACTTCTGGCGCGACCTCCCGCCAGCCCGTGTCGGGCTGCTAGCATCCGATCGCGAGCGCCGCTTCGGCGACACGACGCTGACCTTCTACCGGTACCAGGAGGATCGATGAATACCGTCGCGGTCTATCCCGGCTCGTTCGATCCGATCACGAACGGGCACCTCGACATCGTCCGGCGGGCCGCGGGTGTCTTCGACCGGGTCATCGTGGCGGTCCTGGCGAACCCCAGAAAGGCGCCCCTCCTGAGCGTCGACGATCGCATCACGGCGATCCGCGGCGCGCTCGCCGATGGCGGCCTGCCGATCGAGCGGATCGAGGTGGAGGCATTCGACGGACTGACCGTGGACCTCGCTCGCGCACGTGGGGCGGGCGCGATCGTCCGTGGTCTGCGCGCCATCAGCGATTTCGAGACGGAAATGCAGCTGGCCCACAACAACCGTGTCCTCGCGCCGGACGTGGACACCGTCTTCTTCATGACCTCCGTGTCCAACGGCTACGTCAGCTCCAGCCTGGTCAAAGAGATCGCCTCGTTCGGAGGGGACGTCGCGACGATGATCCCGGCAGCCGCGGCGGTCGCCCTCAGGGAGGCACTGGCAAGGCGCTGAGCAGCGGTCGTCGTGCCATAATCGCGTTCAGCGGACTCCGGCCGGCCGTCCAAGGAGGACACTCCGATCGACATCATCTTCCTCGTCGAACGCCTCGAATCGCTCATCGCCAATGGCAAGAAGCTGCCGCTCACTACCAGTGTCGTGGTCGATCAGAACGCGGCCCTTGGCCTGATCGACGAACTGCGCGTCGCAGTGCCCGAGGAGGTCCGTGCGGCCAAGCGCATCAACGCTGAGGGCGAGCGCATCATCGAGAAGGCCCAGGAGGAAGCGGAACGGATCGTGGCCCGGGCGCAGGAGCAGGCAGCCTTCCTGATCGATGAGCGAGGCCTGACCCAGGCGGCCGAAGGGCAGAGCCGGCAGATCATCGCGGAGGCGCACCGTGACGCCGACGAGGTCCGGCGCGGCGCGGATGAGTATGCCGTGAGCGTCCTGGTCGGCCTGGAGGGCGACGTCGTCCAGACGCTCAACAGCATCAAGAAGGGGATCGCCCTGCTCGACGAGCGGCGCGCCTCGTTGCAGCTCGACGACGGCCAGGCTGCCGGAGACGAAGCCGACGAGCGCTGGGAGGACGAGACTGGCCAACCGTCTCAGCGTTCCAGGTGAGCGCCGGCCATCTCGATGCGGCGCTCACCTGGAACGTCTCAGGCCTGCTGACGGATGACCTGGGCGCGGAGCGGGTCTACCCTTTCAGCGGCCTCACGATGGACCTCGGCGACGATCTGCGACTGGCCGAACCTATCGACGGCCAAGTGCGCCTGCTGCGGACCAATCGCGGCATCCTGGCCGGAGCGGACCTCCGTACCACCCTGGCGCTCGCGTGCAGTCGCTGCCTGCGCGAGATCGCGTATCCCGTCGACGTTCGGCTGCAGGAGGAGTACCTGCCGTCGCTCGACATGGCCACGGGCCGCCCGCTCCCGGTCGACGAGGAACCCGATGTCGCGCGCCTGACCGATCACCATGAGTTGAGATTGGAAACGCCGGTCCGCGAAGCCATCCAGCTCGCGGAGCCGTTCGCGCCGCGCTGTCGTCCGGATTGCGCGGGTCTATGCATCGTCTGCGGCGGTCGGCTCGACGAAGGTCCGCATGACCATCCCGTTGAGGACATCGATCCTCGTATGGCGGCGCTTCGAGGGTTCCGGGCGGATGACGCCTGACAGCCGCGACCGAATCGCGCTACACTCCGCCGTCGGTCCGGCACCTCCAGTTCGAGGTTCGCGGACGCCCAGAAAGCCAGCCAGCGCATCGCGATGGGCGATGATCCAAAGGAGTCCGCGATCCCATGGGTGTACCCAAGCGACGCGTCTCGCATGCCCGCCAGGGCGAGCGGCGAGCGCACCTCGCCATCAGCCTGCCGACCCTCGAGGCGTGCCCGCATTGCCACGAGAAGAAGCTGCCGCATCACGTCTGCCCCCATTGCGGCTACTACAACGGCCGCCTGGCGATTCCGGTCAAGCCAGTCGCCGACGACGCCGCGCGCTGACGCGGTGACGGAGTCGCAGGCCCTCCCGTCCCGCCCGGACGGGTCCGGGGTCCGCGTTGCGGTGGACGCCATGGGCGGCGACCACGGACCTTCGGAAGTCGTCCCCGGCGCCCTCGACTTCGCCCGAACACATCCTGACGACCGTCTCATCCTCGTCGGAGACGAGGCCGTCGTCCGAGCCATCGCCGGCGACCTGCCGGCGAACGTTTCCATTGTCCATGCCAGCCAGGTCATCGGCATGGACGAGCATCCGGCGCTCGCCCTCCGCGGTAAGAAGGACTCGACGATCCTTGTCGCGATGGATCTGGTCAAGCGCGGCGAGGCTGACGCCGTCGTCACTGCCGGTCACACCGGAGCGGGCATGGCCGCTGCGGTCCTCCGGCTGGGCCGCCTGCCCGGCGTGGACCGACCGGCGCTGGCCATCCAGATGATCACCGACAGCGGACCGATGGTCCTGCTGGATATCGGCGCGAACCCTGATTCGACACCCGAGAACCTTGTCCAGTACGCACGGATGGGCGCGATCTTCGCCGAGCGCGTGCTGGGCGTCGCACAGCCGCGTGTGGCGCTCCTGTCGATCGGCGAGGAGAAGGGCAAGGGCGACGCCCGCATCCAACGTGCGACCGAGTTGCTCGACGCGACGGACCTGCACTTCGAGGGCAACGTCGAAGGCAAGGACCTGACCCGGCACCTGGCGGACGTCGTGGTCTGCGATGCCGTCCTCGGCAACGTCGTCATCAAGTTCTTCGAGGGCCTGACCACGTTCATGGCCGACCTGTGGCGGGCCGAGTTCCGCGGATCGTGGCGCGGTCGGCTGGCGGCCCTGCTCATGCAGCCCGGGATCGATCGGATCCGGAGTGTCTTCGACTACGAGAGGATGGGCGGATCGCCACTGCTGGGGGTCCGCGGCACGGTCATCATCACCCACGGTCGAGCCAGGCGCCGGATGGTCGGCTATGCCTGCGAGGTCGCCGCGACGTCCGCTCGGACCGGCGTCCCGGCGCTCATCGCGGCGGCTTTCGGGTCGGCTGTGGCCACTGGCGTGGAGGAGACGTGATGACCAGTCCGGGACTGACGGTCGGGCATGGGGTCATCGCCGAGCTCGTCCGTCTGGCCGCGTTCGAGGTTCCCGGCGTGGTGAAGGTCGGTCGAGGCGGGCCGATCTGGCGGCGTTTGCTGGGCGGTCCGGCGGTCTCCGTCCGGCTCCGCGACGACCGTGTCGTGGTGCGTCTCTGCATCGTCGCGCGCCCCGGTCAGTCACTGGCCGCGCTGACCGCCCACATCCGTGTGACGGTCGCCGCCACCGTGGAACGTGTCCTCGGCCTGGAGCTCGGTGGCGTGACCGTGCTGGTCGATGGCGTCGGGGGCTGACCGGGTCCGCGGCCGGCGGACCGGTCGTCGACTCGCCCTGGCTGCGGTCTTCGAGGCGGACTTCGGGCACCGGACGGCAGACACAGTCTTGGAGCGCCATCTTGCCGAGGAGGAGCGCGATGAAAACGCGTCGACGCTCGCCCGTGAGCTGGTCGCCGCGGTCCAGGCGTACCGCGACCAGATCGACGCGGAGATCACCCGCCGCGCCCCGCAGTACCCGGTGACGGGTCTTGCCCTGATGGACCGTGCCCTCCTCCGTACGGCCATTTCCGAGGTGCTACACTCGGCCACACCGGCCCGGGTGGCCATCGCCGAGTGGGTCGAGTTGGCCCGCACATATAGTGGAGAGCCGATGCGGCGCCTCATGAATGGCGTCCTCGGAAGCATCACAGCGGAGGCCAGCGGCACTCGGCCGACGGATCCAGCACTCAACTCCGAGGAGGGAGCCAGTGGCAACAACGTACGAGCGCCTCAAGAAGATCGTCGTCGAGCAGCTCGGCGCCGACGAGGGTGAGGTCAAGCCGGAAGCGTCGTTCGTCGACGACCTGAACGCCGACTCGCTGGACCTCGTCGAGCTCATCATGAGCCTCGAAGAGGAGTTCGGGACGGAGATCTCCGACGAAGATGCGGAGAAGATCCTGACCGTCCAGGACGCCGTCGACTACATCGACGAGCGGGCCTCCTAGGCACCACCGAGCGGTCGGCCGGACCACGGTCCTCGTGCGTCCCGCCGAAGCGTTCGCGGCGCGTCTCGGTCTTCCCGTCAGCGACCTGGGCCTGCTGGAGCAGGCCCTCGTCCATTCGAGTTGGTATCACGAGCACCCCGACGCCGCGGCCGGCCACAACGAGCGTCTCGAGTTCTTGGGTGACGCCGTGGTCAACCTGGCGTTGTCCGAGGCGCTGTACGCCCGTCACCCGACAGATGACGAGGGGAATCTGAGCGCGCGTCGAGCCGCCATCGTTTCGACCACCGGCCTCGCCCGGCTGGCCGGCCGGATCGACCTCGGCAGTGCCATGCTTCTCGGCGAGGGCGAATCCAGGCGCAGCGGCCGACGCCGGCCATCATTGCTGGCGTCCACCCTGGAAGCGGTCGCTGGCGCGCTGTATCTGGACATGGGATTCGGCCCGGTGCGCGATTGGATCATCGGCCTGGCCGAACCAGAGCTGATTGCGGAGGCGCCCATCGGCGTCCTCAAGAGCCCAAAGAGCCGACTCCAGGAGTTCACCCAGCGCCGATCCGGAGATCGGCCCGCTTACCGCCTCATCGACACGACCGGTCCCGACCACGAGAAGTCGTTCCGGATCGAGGTCTGGGTCGACGACGAGCTGGTCGGGACCGGCGAAGGCCCCTCCCGGCGCACGGCTGAGACGGCGGCTGCCGCGCAGGCCTTGACGCGACTTCGAGCGAGCGAACGGGACGGTGCGATCACGTGATCGACGACGGCCGCCGGACCGAACCGCGCCTGCTCGCCCTGCGCCTGCAAGGATTCAAGTCGTTCGCGGAGCGGACCATCGTGGAGTTCGGGCCGGGTATCAGTGCGGTCGTCGGGCCGAATGGCTCGGGCAAGAGCAACCTCGCGGACGCGTTGCGCTGGGCGCTCGGCGAGCAGGGCCGGGCGCTTCGTTCGCGCAAGGCTGAGGATGTCATCTGGGCGGGCTCGGAGAAGCGCGCCGCCCAGGGGATGGCCGATGTCACGCTCGTCCTCGATAACGGGGACGGCCTACTGCCGGTCGAGTACCAGGTGTTGGAGCTTGGCCGTCGCCTGTACCGTTCAGGCGAGAACGAGTACCTGCTGAACAAGAGCCGGATCCGCCTGCGCGATCTGGTCGACCTGCTGGACGCCGCCCATCTGGCCGACAACGCCTTCCTGTTCATCGGCCAGGGGATGGTCGATCAGGCGCTTGCGCTGCGCCCGGAGGAACGACGGCCGTTGTTCGAGGAGGTGGCCGGGGTCCGACGGCACGAGCGGCGACGTCGCCGGGCCGAAGAACAACTGACCGAATCCGAGGCGAACCTGGCTCGTGTCGAGGACATCCTCGGAGAGCTGCGGCCGCAGGCCCGTCGGCTGGCATCCCAGGCCGAGCAGCAGGCATCACGTGAGACCACCGCGGCGGAACTGGCCGACGCATTGGTCCTGGCCATGCACGCCCGCTGGCACGAGGCCGCCGCCCGGCTGGCCGTGGCGCAGGGGGAGCGCGACCGCGTGCGGGCCGAGGTCGAGCGGGCGATGACAGATCTCGGCGAGGCCGAGACGACCGCGTCCGGACTCTCGACTGAGCTCGCCGTCCGGGCGACGCTGGAGCGTGATCGGCGCGAGGCGCACGACGCCGCACGGACAGCGGCCACCTCGGCGCAGCTGCGCGATGCCCGGCTGGCGTCGGATCTCGATGCGCTGGATCGCGATCGACGTCGGCTCGTCGCCGAGCGGGCCGCCGCGGAGGCGGAGATGGCGGCCGGCCGACGATCGATCGCCGCCCCGGTGCCACCTCCGGACCTGGACCTCGGCGCGAGCCTCGGGGAAGCCGAACGCGAGCTGGCTGACGCCCTCGCTGAGCTGGCCGCTCTGCGCAGCGCCCGACAGGTACACGGCCAGGAGCTCGCTGCACTGCGCCGCGCCGCCGCTGCGCGGCAGGCCGAAGCCGAGACTGCCCGACGCCGCCTGGCGGAGGTGGAACACCGGACTGCCGAGGAAGCCGGTCAGGCCGAAGCGTCCCTGGAACGACGAGCGGTGCTCGATGCCGGCCTGGCCGCAGCTCGGCTGGCGCTCGCGGAGGCCGTCGATGCCGAAGCCGCCGCCGTGGATCGCCGTGGATCGTCCCGCGAGCTGGCCAGTGCCGCGGAAGCCGAACGAACGGGCGCCCAGGAACGCGCGGCGGCAGCCAGTGCGGTCGCGGCCGCCGTCCGATCGCGTGTTGACAGCCTCGCCGCCAGGCTTGCCGATGAGGAGGCCCGTGGGATCGCTCGAGCCGCCCGCCGCGTGGGTGGCCGCCGTCTCGACGAGGATCTCGCCATCGATCCACCGCTTCGGGCTGCCGCCGAAGCCGCACTGGCCGAGGCGACGCGCGCCTATATCGTGAATCTGGACGCCGTCGCGTCGCTGGCGGGCGAACGCGGGTCGCTCGTCGTCTCGGAACGCGCCCTGGGCGCTGGCGGCCCCGATGACGCTCGCGAGCGGCGGTTCCGGGAGGCTCTGGCCGCGGCCGGCGGCGGCACGCTGGATGGCGCCGTGCGCCGGGATACCACGGGTGCCGCCCGGCGATTGCTGGCCCGGGCCGCCTGGCTGCCGGACCTTCCCGCCGCACTCGCCATCCAGGCCGTCCTGCCACCGGGCTGGGTCGCCGTGCCGCGGGACGGCAGTGCGACCGTCACGGAGTTCGCGGTCACCTTCGGGGCGACCGAATCGGTACTGGAGCGACGGGCAGATGCGACCCGCCTCAGCGGCGAACTGGAGCGACTCGACCAGGGGGTCGCGGAGCTGCGGGCGGCGGCCACGGAGGCGGAGTCGGCCGCGCGATCTGCACAGGCGGCGGCGGAGGCCGCGCGAGCTGAGGAAAGCCGGGCCGGCAGTGCGCGTCGTGCCACCGAGGAAGCGGAACGACTCGCTGCACGTCGACTGGAGACGGTCGTCCGCGAAGCGTCCTGGCATGAGGCCCAGACGGAGCGCCTGCAGGCAGAACTCGAGCGTGGCCGGGCCGCCGTAGCGGCGTTGGCGGTGGAGCCGGAAGCGGGTGACGCGGACATGGCCCCCTCGGACGGCCCGGAGGATGGCGCCGGGATCGCCGCCTGGGAAGCCCGTGCGACGGCCCTGCGCGCCCGACGGGATCGCCTGGCCGAAGAGGCCACCGCCGGAGAAGCTGCGCGCCGCGAGGCCGAGCATCGCCGGGCTCGTGCGGAGGCCTCGACGATGATGGCCGAGGAGCGGATGGCCCGTGCCGACCAGGAGATCGCTGTGCTCGGGGCGCGTGAACGGGCGCTGGCCGAGGAGCGTGACGCCCTGCGGACCGAGATCGCAGTAAGTGCCGAGCGCGAGGTTGCCGCACGGACTGGCCTGGCGGAGGTCCATGCGGCTGACGCAGCAGATCGAGATCGCCTTGCGGCCGCGGAACGCGACGCGACCGCCGCCCGCGAGCGGCTCCGCGCCGCCGACGCCCGACTCCGCGCCGCCGACCACACGGACCTCGAGGCGCGCCTCGGGCTTGATGCACTGCGCGAGGGGGTCGTCGTCGAGCTCGCCGGGCTGGGGGAGCTGGGTGTCGTACGTCTCGCGGCGGTCGGCGTCGGCCCCACGGCGGTCGGCGCCGGTCCCGCGCCGGTCGGTGTCGGCCCCGCGACGACCGATGACGGCGCCGTATCGGACGAAGTGGCGGCACTCGAGACCGCGATCGATCGGGCCGCGCCGGTCTGGGCCGCGCAGCCACCGAGCCTGCCAGCCCCCAGCTCGGCTCGCCTGGGCCAACTCCGTCGACGCTTCCACGAGCTCGGCGCGGTGAACCCGTACGCCGTCGATGAGTACACGGCCCTCAGCATTCGGCTTGCAACGCTCGAGGCCCAGGACGCGGACCTGCGGACGGCCATCATGCGCACACGTGATCTCATCGCCGAGTTGGACACGATGATCGCGGACCGCTTCCGGGCGACGTTCCGGGCCCTGGAGACAGCGTTCGCGGCACGGTTCGAGCAGCTCTTCGGCGGAGGCTCCGCGAAGCTGTCCCTGACCGACCCGACGGACCTCGGCTCGACCGGCGTGGAGATCGTGGCGCAACCACCGGGCAAGAAGCCACAGGCCCTCGCCATGCTCTCAGGCGGGGAACGCGCGTTGACCGCGGTCGCGCTCCTGTTCGCGATGCTTGAAGTTCGACCGGTCCCGTTCTGCGTCCTCGACGAGGTCGACGCGGCCCTTGACGAAGCCAATATCGGGCGCTTCGCCGATGCCCTGCGCAGCCTGGCCCATCAGACCCAGTTCATCGTGATCACCCATAACCGGGGCACGATCGAGGCGGCCGATGCGCTCTACGGGGTGACCGTCGGCGATGACTCCGTCAGCCGGGTCATCAGCCTCCGGCTGGACGAGGCGCAGGCTCTGGCGGCGCGCGATCGCGGCGAACTGGCCACGGCCGGCTAAGCGCAGTCCGATGCCCTTCTGGCGGCGACGCGGAGACGAACCAGCCGAGATCGGGGCGCCCGAGGCCATCGAGCCCGAGTCCGTCCCAGCCGACTGGGAGCCGGATCACGACTTCGACGATCCGCCCGATGCCAACCCCATGTCCGAGGCAAGTGCCGGAGTCGGGCCGGAACCCGAACCGGAACCCGAACCAGGACCGGCCTCCCCGGGCAACATCGCAGCCGGCCTTCAACGGACCCGCGGCGGCTTCATGTTCCGCCTGCGCGGCTTCCTGGGGAGCGAGACGGGCGCCGGTCCGTCGTGGGACGACGTGGAGGAGACGCTCATCGCCGGCGACGTCGGCGCGGTGCTGGCGATGGACCTCGTCGAGCGGGCCCGCAAACGGCGCGACCCGGCTGGCCCCGAGGCCGCGATCCGGGCCGAGCTGGCGGCCCTGCTTGTTCCGCGTGACCTTGGCTGGAGCCCTCGATCGGCGGTGGCGGGCGGCCCGGCGGTCGTGCTGGTGGTCGGTGTCAATGGCACGGGCAAGACGACGACGATCGGCAAGCTGGCCAGCCTGTACGTCGGCGAAGGTCGGACGATCATCCTGGCCGCCGCCGACACGTTCCGCGCCGCCGCCATCGACCAGCTGCGGATCTGGGCCGATCGGGCCGGTGTCCCGGTCATCGCCCATGCCCCCGGCGCGGATCCCGGGGCCGTCGTCTACGACGCGCTCGACGCCGCAGTGGCCCGTGGCGCGGACCTCGTGATCGTGGACACGGCGGGACGCCTGCACACGAAGTCGAACCTGATGGACGAATTGTCAAAGGTCCGCCGGATCATCGACAAGCGCCTGCCCGGGGCACGACCGGAGACGCTCTTCGTACTCGACGCGACGACCGGGCAGAACGGCCTCGCCCAGGCCATAGCCTTCCATGAGGCAGTCGGACTGACCGGGATCGTCCTCACGAAGCTCGATTCGACCGCCAAGGGCGGCATCGTCTTCGCGATCGAGGACGCCCTCAAGGTGCCAGTCCGCTTCGTCGGAGTGGGGGAGGCGGTCGGCGACCTGCTGCCCTTCGACTCGGACGCTTTCGTGGCGGCGCTGTTCGCCTGAACGGGATCAGTCAGAAGCCGACCGGTTGGTCGCGTTCGACGTCGATGACGATCTCGGCTGGGGTCCGCGGTCTAGGACCATCCAGGCCATGAACTCGGCCGCCGAGCCGCTCGCTGCCAGGGCGGCGTTGGCGTCGACCACGCGTTCCCGCTGAAGCCGAAGATCGAGACAGTCGCGGCGGTCCACACACGAACGCAGGTCGGGTTGCGCCACAGCGGGGAGGCAAAGGGATCGCGCATGCGGGTGGGAGCATAGGGCCGCGCTCGGGCCCGAAGCCGCGCAGGTCGCCGCGACGGGCCCGCTGATGTTCTGGCTTGTGTGCATGGAGTGCACCGTTGGCAGGTTCGAATGCCGCCAGGCGGCGATCACTGGCCCGGCGGCGGGTTTCGCGAGCGTGACTATGCGTGGTCGGGCTCGCGATCCTCCGCAATGCAACCGCAAGGCGTCGCCCAAGGCGCACCACATGCACATTTGGCAGGAAGCCCAGGCCAGGAAGCCCAGGCCAGGAAGCCCAGGCCAGTCTGCACGAGGTTAAGAGCGGCTTTCTGGGCAGGGCCATGATGGTCGGCCCGACCGTGCGCTCGGTTCCGCGCGGCCGCCGCACACCCACCCTTCGACGACCGCGACGGTGCCCCACCGCCGGCGGCCCTTGAGCCCCTGCGGTACACTCCGCCTGCCTCGGTGCGTCAGAACTCGCGCACCACCCGGGTCGGCCGCGAGCGATCGTGCCGCCGACTCGGTCTGCCACCTCACGGAGTCCTACCGGGACCATGTTCGACACCCTCAGCGAGAGGCTGCGCAAGACCCTCGACAACCTGACCGGCCGGGGCCGGATCAGCGAAGCCGATGTCGATGCCGCGATGCGCGAGGTCCGCCTGGCGTTGCTCGAGGCGGACGTCAACTTCAAGGTCGTCAAGGACTTCATCGCACGCGTCCGTGAACGAGCCATCGGACACGAGGTGCTGGGCAGCCTGTCGGCTGGTCAACAGGTGGTCAAGATCGTCAACGACGAGCTGGTCGCGCTCTTGTCGGCCGGCGACCGGACCTTCCACCTGTCGGGCAACCCGGCGGTCGTGGCGATGGTCGGCCTGCAGGGGTCGGGCAAGACCACCTCCGCGGCCAAGCTCGCGCGCCACGTCGTGAAGCTGGGACGGCGCCCACTCCTGGTCGCCGCCGACCCGTATCGGCCGGCCGCGGCCGAGCAACTCGAGACGCTCGGCAAGAGTCTCAACATCCCGGTCTATCGCGCGCCGGTCGGCACCTCCGTCGTCGACATCGCCCGCGGTGGCGTCGCGGAGGCGAAGCGACAGGTCTGCGACGTGGTCATCCTCGACACCGCCGGCCGCCTTTCGCTCGACGAGGCGCTGATGGCCGAGATCGCCGCTGTCAACGCGGCTGTCAGGCCGGTCGAGACGCTCCTCGTGGTAGATGCGATGACCGGCCAGGAGGCCGTCGGCGTCGCGCAGGCCTTCGCTGCGGCCGTGCCGGTGACCGGCCTCATCCTCACCAAGATCGATGGCGATGCTCGCGGCGGTGCGGCACTCTCCATCTCGGCCGTCACTGGTATGCCGGTCAAGTTCCTGGGCACCGGGGAGAAGACCGATGCGCTGGAGGTGTTCCACCCAGATCGGCTCGCCGGCCGGATCCTTGGGATGGGCGACATCCTGACCCTCGTCGAACGCGCCCAGGAAGTCGTCGACCAGAAACAGGCGGCCAAGCTGGAGGAGAAGCTCCGCAAGGGCGGCTTCACCCTTGACGATATGCTCGAGTCCATGCAGCAAATGCAGAAGATGGGGCCGCTCGGCCAGGTCATGTCGATGATCCCGGGGATGGGAAATCTCGCGGGTGAGGCGCAGGCCGCCGTCGACCGTGGCGATCTCAAACGGACCGAGGCGATCATCCGGGCGATGACCCGGGGAGAGCGCCGCGACCCGAATGTCCTCAACAGCTCCCGTCGGCGGCGCATCGCCGTCGGCTCCGGCACGACCTTGCCGGACGTGAACCGGCTGGTGAAGCAATTCCTCGAGATGCAGAAACTCATGAAGCAGCTCTCCGGTGGCGGCAAGCGCGCCGCCATGGGGATGCTGTCGGGCCGGCGCTGAGAGGCAGGAGAGCACGATGAACGAATTCGATCGCACGACCACGACGACACCGAACGCCTCGACCTACGAATCGGCCGTTGGGTTGGCCCCGGTCGACCCGGTCCTGCCACCACGGGCGCCGCGCCGCGCGGGTCGGCCCCGCTGGGTCGTCGGCCTCGCGATCGTCGCCGTGGTCATCGGGGCGTCGGCCGCGGTCGCCGCCCTGATCACCGGCCGCTCGCCCGCCGCGACCGTCCTGGGCTATGTGCCGGACAAGACCATCATCTACACAGAGGTCCGTCTGGACCTGCCAGGCGACCAGCGACGCTCGGTCGGTGCGTTCCTCTCGAAGTTCCCGGGCTTCGCCGATCAGGCGGCTCTGGACACCAAGCTCGACGAAGTCCTGGACCGGCTCATCAAAGACGCCACGCACGACGACCAGACCTACACGGCCGACATCAAGCCGTGGTTCGACGGTGAACTGGCATTCAGCGTCGGACCCCTGCCGGATCCCACGAGCCTGAGCGCAGACCCGGTGACCTCGCTGGGCAGCGTCCGGTTCCTGGCCCTGCTGTCGGTCAAGGACCAGGCGGGCGCACAGGCCTGGTTCGACAAGGCGTTCAGCAAGGCGCAGGCCAAGACCACCACCGAGACGTACAACGGTGCCACGCTCACCCTGTTCGGAGCGGGCACCAGCCCACAGGCCGCCTTCGCCGTGATCGACGGCAAGGTGGCTGTCGCCGGAGACGTCGCCTCCGTCAAGGAGGCGATCGACTCGAAGGGCTCAAGCGGGTTTGCCGCGGAAGCCGACCCGAAGGCGGCACTGACCTCCGCGGACGGCGACCACATCGGCTTTGCCTACCTCGCCATCAAGCCGTTGGTCGCCTGGTCCCAGGAAGTCGCCAAGTCGGTACCGGGCGGCGTCAGCAGCCCCATCAATGCTGCGATGGTCTCGTTCCTGCCCGACTGGGGCGCCTTCTCGCTGCGGATCGAGGGCGACGCGGTCGTCCTTCAGGCCACGGCGCCCAAGCCCGCGAAGGCCATCGGCCCTACGGAGGATCGGACGTCTCCCGTGGTCGACCACATCCCAGCCGGCGCCGTCGTGGCGGCCGTGGCCCATGACACCGGCAAGACCCTGGGCCAGACGCTGGACCTGTTCAAGTCGGACCCGTCGCTCAAGCCGATGATCGACCGCTTCGAACAAGCGACCGGCGTCGTCGGCGGGACGGATGCGGCGATCGGCTGGATCGGCGATACCGCGGTCGTCATCAACGTCGCCGATGGGACGCCGGAGGGCGGGCTCATCATCGTGCCCACCGACAAGGACGCTGCCACACGCCTGTTCACGAGCCTGCGCACGTTGATCGGCCTTGGCGGCGGACAGGCCGGGGTCACGATCCGTGACGAGCCGTATGCAGGCACCACCATCACGATCGTCGACCTCGGCGACGCAGCCGGGCTGGCCGGCATGGCCGGCCTGGGGTCCGGTGCCGCGGCCATCCCGCTCCCGACCGGGCGCGTGGAGATCGCATTCGCCGTGACGGACAAGGTCGTCGTCATCGGATCCGGGCCGGCGTTCGTCAGGCACGTGCTGGACACGACCAGCGCCACATCGCTGGCCTCGAACGACCGGTACAAGGCGCTCGCCGGTCGGGCGGGCACGGGGAGCGTCAGCTCGTTCGTGGACATCGCGGCGATCCGCGGCCTGATCGAGAAGGCCGTCGTCGGGGCCGGCCCGGCAGCGCTCGCGGCGTACGAGAAGGACGTCAAGCCGTACCTCGCACCGTTCGACGCGCTGTACGCGTCGAGTTCGGTCGGTGGCGACCTGACCAGTTCGACCATCCTCATCACCGTCAAGTAGGGCCGGGCGTCCAGTCCCGGCCACACAGGAGGAGCACCACAACCCATGGCAGTCCGCATCAGGCTGACGCGCATCGGCGCACACAAGCAACCGTCCTATCGTGTCGTCGTCGCCGACGGTCGCAGTGCCCGCGACGGCCGCGCCATTGAAACGCTCGGCCATTACAACCCCCGCACGGACCCGGTGACCTTCGAAGTCGACGCGGACAAGGCGAAGGCCTGGTTGGCCAAGGGCGCCCAGCCGTCGGACACCGTCCTCCGACTCTTCCGTCAGGCGGGCATCATGCCCGTCGCCAAGTAGGAGCCGCGACGATGTCAGCCAAGGACCTGGTCGAGTACGTCGCGAAGTCGCTGGTGGATGATCCCGATGCCGTCACGGTCGACGTCGTGGAGGGGGATGGTGCGACCGTGATCGAGCTCCACGTCGCCGAGGAGGACATGGGCAAGGTCATCGGGCGCAACGGTAGCGTCGCCAAGGCGCTGCGCACCCTGCTCAAGGTGACCGCCGCCCGCGATGGCGCGCCGGTCCAGCTCGAGATCCTCTGAGCATCGAGGAGCGGCTCGTGGTCGCCCTTGTCCGGGGCGTCCACGGGCTCAACGGGGCGGTCCGTGCGGAGGTCCTGACGGATCGACCGGACGACCGATTCGTGGTTGGCGCCGTCCTTCACCGTGAAGGCGACGACCGGCCGTTGACCATCGCGTCGGCGGAGGCCGTCGCCGACGGCCCGGGCTGGCGTTTGCGATTCCACGAGATCGCGACGCGCGATGCCGCCGACACCCTGCGCGGCACCTACCTCGAAACCGTCGTCAGTGCCGACGAGGACCTCGCGCGCGGCGCCTACTACTGGCACGAGGTCATCGGTACCGCCGTCCGCGGCATTGACGGAGCGGAGCTCGGGACGGTCCGTGACATCTACCGGATCGGCGAGACCGAGGTCTTCGTGGTGGCCGGCGAGACGTTCGGCAGCTTCGACGTGCCAGCCGCCCGGGCGTTCATCCGGATCTTCGCCCCACGGCGGGGCGAGATCGTCGTCGACGCCGAGTCGCTGGACCTCCGGCCCGTCCGCTCGCGCGAACCGGACCCGGACCGCCCCAAGGCACCCCGACGAAGGACGCGCAGCAAGGCGGCCAGGCTAACCCCGACCCCGGCCCCGACCGCGGAGGCGCCGGCCGGGGCCGACGATGAGCGTACGGCTGGATCGCCGCCCACAGCCGCCGGCGACCCGCCCGCGAGCGCACCATGACCATGGAGATCGATGTCCTGACCCTGTTCCCGGCCATGATCGAGGGACCGCTCAGGGAGAGTATCCCGGGCCGGATCCAGGAGCAGGGCCTCGCGACCATCCGGACCCGCGACCTGCGGGAGTGGGGCATCGGCCGGCACCGCTCAGTGGACGATGCCCCGTACGGCGGGGGAGCCGGCATGATCCTGCGCCCGGAACCCGTCGCCAACGCTCTCGATGCGCTCCGCCGGCCGGAGTCGCTGGTCATCCTCATGGATCCGGTCGGCGAGGTCTTCCGCCAGGCGCGAGCCGCCGACCTCAGCAAGCGATCGCATCTCATTTTCGTCTGTCCACGCTACGAGGGCATCGATGAGCGAATCCGTTCGCTGGTGGACCTCGAGCTGTCGATCGGGGACTACGTACTGACCGGCGGCGAGCTGCCAGCCCTTGTCGTCATCGATTCGGTCATCCGACTGCTGCCGGGCGCCATCGAGGCGGCCTCCACGGCCGAGGAATCGTTCGCGGCCGGCCTCCTCGAGTATCCCCAGTACACGCGACCCGCGACCTATCGAGGGATGGACGTCCCGGCGATCCTCGCGTCGGGCGATCACGGCGCGGTGGCTCGCTGGCGCCACGAGCAATCGGTGCGCCGGACGAGGGAGCGACGACCCGATCTGCTGGGCGAAGCAGGTGGCGGGGGTCCGGCCGCGCTCGACTGATCGATGACGAGCTCGACGGACGGAGGGTGGTCCCGTGCTATAATCCGCCGCCGGACGCTGGATCGCGCCCGATTTCCGATGCCATCCTCGCAGCCATGGCTGCCCAGCTGAGTCAGGAACCGCCGCGTGACCGTGCTCGACGAGATCGTCAAGGATCAGCTCCGTACCGACCTCCCGGAACTCGCCTCCGGTGACACCGTGAAGGTGTCGGCCAAGGTCGTCGAGGGAACCCGCGAGCGCATCCAGGTCTTCGAAGGGACGGTTATGCGCCTGCGCGGCGGCGGGATCACGCGGTCCATCACCGTCCGCCGCATCGCCTCCGGCGTCGGTGTCGAGCGGACGTTCAAGATCAACAGCCCGCGCATCGAGAAGATCGAGGTCGTGCGTCACGGCGTGGCCCGGCGCGCCCAGCTCTACTTCCTGCGCGATCGGGTCGGCAAGGCCGCGACCCTGCGCGAGCGACGCACCAAGGCCTGACTCAGCTGGCTCGCCGTCGGCCGACACCTGTCACTCCTGCTCGACCTCACCCATCCGGTGGGGTCGTTCGATTCCGGTAGGCTATCGCCCGATGGCCCCCACCGTCCCGACCCTTGGCTACGAGCGCCGACTCTGGAATGACGGCTTCGTCCGGGTCGTCGGGGTGGACGAAGTCGGTGTCGCCCCGACATGCGGTGCGGTCGTCGCCGCGGCCGTCATCATGCGGCCGGGCTGCCACAGGATCCCCGGCGTCCGCGACTCCAAGACGCTTTCGGCAGGCCAGCGCGAGCGCCTCGCGCCGGTCATCCGGTCGCGGGCTTTGGCGGTCGGGGTGGGCGCTGCGTCCGTGCGCGAGATCGACCAGCTCAATATCTACCACGCCACCCACCTGGCCATGCGCCGGGCGATCGCGCGGGTCGGCGGCCACGATCACGTCCTGGTCGATGGCAATCGGATCGCAGGCTTCGAGGCGCAGGTGGGGCCCTATTCGAGCATCGTCGCCGGCGACGCCAAGATCTATTCGATCGCCTGTGCATCCGTCGTCGCCAAGGTCGTGCGGGACCGGATGATGACCCTCCTGGCCGCTCGCTATCCCGGCTATGGCTGGGAGCGCAACCAGGGCTACGCGACGCTCGAGCACCGGATGGCGATCCGGGAGCTGGGGTTGACGCCCTTCCATCGGCGTTCGTTCCTCGCCCTTCAGCGGACGCTTGCAGGCGACCAGCTCGAACTGGACCTGCGTGCCGACCCGGTCTCCGATGACACGGACGAGTGGCTGGCCCGGGAACTCGTGGATGCCATGGATCCCGCCTCGTTGGAGGTCGTCGCCCAGGTCGGGTCCTGACCTGATACGTGGCAGATGAGCGCTCCCTGAGACCATCGTGAGATGGCGCATCCAGTACCCGGCGACGTACCGCGAACGGCAGCCCAGCAGGCGGGTGATGCCGCCGAGACGCTGGTCGCCAAGCGCCTCGTTGATGCAGGCTGGACCGTCCTGGCCAGGAATGTCCACGTCGGTCGGCACGAGCTCGACATCGTGGCGATCGACCCGGGTCCTCCGGCCGCACTGGTGGTCGTCGAGGTCCGCTGGCGCGCCGGCCGCGCGTTCGGGTTGCCCGAGGAGACCGTCGATCACCGCAAGCGGACACGGGTTCGCGCCGCCGCCTACGGGCTGTTGGACCGTGGCACGCTGCCGGACGGATCACCGGTCCCACGGCTCTCTCTTCGGTTGGACCTGGTCGTGGTGGAGCCGGGCGACCGCGTGCGGCACCACCGGCACGCCATGTGAGGCGCCGTTCGCTGCGGGTTGGATGCGGGTTGGATGCGGGTTGGATGCGGGGTTGTCGCCGGTGAGTCGACGAAAGCTGTCTGACGGCGATCCCGGAGCCCTCTGGAGCGCGCCGCGCACGGTTCGTCGGCTCACGCGCACGGTTCGTCGGCTCACGCGCGACGGATGCTGCTCGCGGTCGCTGCAGATCGGTCGCCGGAGCGCGCCACGCGCGGTTCGTCGACTGTGAGGCGACGATGGGGACCGGCGAGGCGACGATGGGGACCGGCGAGGCGACGATGGGGACCGGCCACCCACGCGACCCGTGCTACACTCCCGCCCGGTCCGGGTTCGCCCGAGCCGTGACATGACGACGCCCACGCCGCACGGCGTGGAGCCCACACGCGGACCGTTCCGACCAGGACGGTGCCGGACTCGGCCGGAGACGGCCGACCGGCCCCTGGCGATGAGAATCCGCGGAGGTACGAACCGTACAGGAGGTTGCTCACGATGCCATCCGTATCGATGCGTCAGCTGCTTGAGGCAGGCGTCCACTTCGGACACCAGACGCGCCGCTGGAATCCCAAGATGAAGCCCTTCATCTTCGCGGAGCGCAACGGCATCCACATCATCGATCTTGCCCAGACCGTCCAGCGCCTGGACGTCGCCCTTCAGTTCGTGCGCGAGACCGTTGCTCGGGGCGACCAGGTCCTCTTCGTGGGCACCAAGAAGCAGGCCCAGGAGCCGGTCGCCGAGGAGGCGATCCGCGCCGGCCAGCCGTACGTCAACAAGCGCTGGCTCGGTGGCATGCTGACGAACTTCACCACGATCAAGAAGCGCATCAGCCTGCTCGAGCAGCTCGAGGCCCGGCAGCAGAACGGCGACTTCGAGCGGATGACCAAGAAGGAAGCGGCCAAGCTGACCGAGGCGATGAACAAGCTTCAGGGCACCCTCGGCGGCATGCGCAAGATGAAGCGCCTACCCGGTGCGATCTTCATCGTCGACCCGCACCGCGAGCGGATCGGCGTGACCGAGGCCAACAAGCTCGAGATCCCCGTCGTCGGGACCGGCGACACCAATGTCGACCCCGACGAGCTCGACTACATCATCCCGGCCAACGACGACGCGATCCGCGCCATCCGGCTGCTCTGCAGCCTGGTGGCCGATGCCGCCATCGAAGGTGCCCGCGAGCGCTCGTCCCGGAGCGCCACGGAGCCCGAGCAGGCCGAGGCGATGGCCATGCCTGAGGCGGAGGATGAAGTGCCGGGCGCGACCGACGAACTCGTTGCGGCCCTGGCCGGTGGGGCCGCCCTCTCCTTCGAGCCCGACGTCGATGACGACGACCTGCTCCCCGGCGACCGCATCGCCCGTGCCCAGGCCGCACTGACCGAGGCGCCGCCCGAAGCGACCCCCGAGGAGATCGCCGCCGAACTCGCCCGGGAAGCGGCCGAGAAGTCCGACGAGACCGGCAAAGCCGGCTGATCCGGGCCGGCCAGCCGGTGCACCGAACCAGCGATATATGACAGCGGCGGACCATGCCGGCTCGCCGCCAGACAGGAGAACGAACAGGTATGGCGGATATCTCGGCGGAGCTCGTCAAGGAGCTGCGCGAACGGACAGGCGCCGGATTCATGGATTGCAAGCGGGCGCTCATGGAGTCCGACGGGGACCTCGACAAGGCGACCATCGTGCTCCGCGAGAAGGGCCTCGCGGCTGCTGCGAAAAAGGCAGGTCGGGATGCCCGCGAGGGCCTCGTCTCCAGCTATATCCACACGGGTGGCCGGGTGGGCGTGCTCATCGAGGTCAATTGCGAGACGGACTTTGTGGCCCGGACCGATGAGTTCCAGAAGCTCGTGCGCGATCTCGCCGTCCAGGTCGCGGGGCTCGCGCCGCAGTACGTCAACATCGATCGGATCCCGGCCGAGGTCCTCGCCGCGAAGCAGGCTGAGCTCCTGGCCGATGAGTCGATCCAGAAGAAGCCGGAGAACATCCGGCCGCAGATCGTCGAGGGCCAGCTCAAGAAGTGGTACTCGCAGGTCGTCCTGTATGAGCAGCCCTTTCGGGACGAGGATCGGACGGTCCGCGAGCTGGTGAACGAGCGGATCGCAACGATCGGCGAGAACATCCGCGTCCGGCGATTCACCCGCTACGCGCTCGGGGAGGAGCTGTGACGGACTCCGGGGACGCCACGGATACCGTAACCCGGCCGCTGCGCTACCGGCGGATCTTGCTCAAACTGTCTGGTGAGGCGCTGCTCGGCGACCGCCAGTACGGCGTGGACCCGGCCGTCTGTACATTCATCGCTCGGCAGGTGGCGGAGATCCACGGACTTGGCGTCCAGATCGGGATCGTCGTTGGTGGCGGCAACATCTTCCGCGGCCTGGCAGCCTCTGCCCGCGGCATGGATCGCGCGACGGGCGATTACATCGGGATGCTGGCGACGGTCATGAACGGTCTGGCCCTGCAGGACGCCCTCGAACGGGCCGGCGTACCGACCCGGGTCATGACCGCGATCGCCATGAACGAAGTCGCGGAGCCGTACATCCGACGACGAGCTATCCGCCACCTCGAGAAGGGACGGCTCACCTTGTTCGTGGCCGGCACCGGCAATCCCTACTTCACGACCGATACGGCCGCCGCCCTCCGCGCGATCGAGATCAACGCCGAGGTCCTGCTCAAGGCCACCAAGGTCGACGGTGTGTACGACAAGGATCCGATGACACATGAGGGTGCGCGGCGTTACGCTCACCTGCAGTATTCGGACCTGCTGCGTGACCAACTGAAGGTGCTCGATGCCACGGCGGTGAGCCTGTGCATGGAGAATGACCTCCCGATCATCGTGTTCGATCTCAACCAGCCTGACAACATCACGCGGGTCGCCACCGGGGAGCCGGTCGGGACCCACATCTCGGGTGCTCCGAGCGCCGCCGGAGGTGCGCCAACATGAGCAACGACGTCATCGCCGATTCGGACCACAAGATGGCGCGCGCCGTAGAGGCGATGGAACGCGACTTCCAGGGCATCCGCACGGGCCGGGCATCGACCGCCCTGGTGGAGCGCATCCACGTGGAGTACTACGGCACGTCGACACCACTCAACCAGCTGGCCGGGATCAGCGTGCCTGAGCCTCATCAGATCGTCATCCAGCCGTGGGACCGGGGCGTGCTCGGCGCGATCGAGAAGGCCATCACCAAGAGCGACATCGGACTGATGCCGACCGTGGACGGGACCGTCGTCCGGCTCAATATCCCGCCCCTGACGGAGGAGCGTCGCAAGGACCTGGTCCGAGTCGTCCACAAGCGGATGGAAGAGGCCAAGGTGGGAATCCGCAACCTGCGTCGCGATGCCGCGGATCTCCTCAAGAAAGAGGAGCGCGACGGTGCCGTCGGGACCGACGACGCGCATCGCCAGCTCGAGACCCTCCAGCGAACGACCGACCGTCACACCGCCGATGTCGATCGCCTCGGGGCAGCCAAGGAACAGGAGGTCCTCGAGGTCTAGTGGCGCGCGTACCCCTGGCCCGCCCGACCGACGCGCCGCCTGTGGCGCACGAGGCGGTGCCCGACCTGGCCGCCACCGCCCCCGGTCATCCGGTGGGCGAGACCCCCGTCCTCCCACCGGATGACCTGCCGCGTCACGTGGCGATCATCATGGACGGCAACCGGCGCTGGGCGCGCCTGCGCGATCTGCCTGAGCTGGATGGCCATGCGGCCGGGGTCGAGGCGATCCGCGAACTCCTCCGACACGCCGTTCGGCGTGGCATCCCGGTCATGACGCTGTATGCGTTCAGCCGGGAGAACTGGGCCCGCTCCGACGAGGAGGTGACCGGGCTATTCGGGCTGCTGGAAGCCGCCATCCGCAGTGAGACGGACGAGCTGCGTGCCCAGGGCGTCCGCGTGCGACTCATCGGTCGCCTCGACGAACTGCCTGCGGCCACCCGTACGTCCATCGGTGAGGCGGTCGAGGCGACCGCCGGTGGCGACCGACTGTTGCTGAACATCGCCTTCAATTACGCCGGTAGAACGGAGCTGGTCGACGCCTTCCGTCGCCTGGCCGCAAGCGGCATCCCGGCCGACCAGATCGACGAGGGGGCTATCAGCGCTGCCCTCTACACGACGGGAATCCCAGATCCCGACCTCGTCATCCGGACCGGCGGGGAGCAGCGCCTCTCCAACTTCCTCATCTGGCAGTCCGCCTATGCGGAGTTCTACTCGTGCGAGGCGCTTTGGCCGGACTTCGGGCCCGACGCGTTCGACAACGCGCTACGCGAGTTCACCGGCCGGCACCGTCGCTTCGGCCGCTGACCGGAACGGACGACCAGACCATGCGTCAGCGGGCGATCAGTGCAGCCGTGCTCGTGCCGGTCCTGCTGGTCGTGCTCGCCATCGGGGGATGGGTCCTCGCGGCCGCCGTCGCGCTCGTGACCATCCTCGCGGCCGGGGAGGTCTTCCGCCTGCTGAGGGGCGCCGGCTACGCGCCCTTCGCAGCGCTCGGCACGGCGCTCGCTCTGGTCGTCGTGCTCGACTCTGCGTTCCCGCAGGTCCTCGAAGGCAGCGGCCTGCTCCTCGGTGCGGTGGGCATCGTTCTGGTCGCCGTGGCGTCGTTCACCAAAGTCGATCCGCGTGACGGCCTCGCCACCTGGATGGCGACCATCTTCGGCGCGCTGTACGTCTCGCTCCTGTCGTTCCTCATCCGCCTTGGCCAGGCGGCGCCGGATGTGCCCACCAACGCGCCGCTCGCCGCGCTGAGTGCTGAACGCGGGTGGATCCTGCTCCTCATCCTGGCGGTCTGGTCCTACGACACCGGGGCCTACCTCGTGGGCAGGAGCCTCGGCCGGACCAGGTTCCTGACGCATATCTCGCCATCCAAGACGGTCGAGGGACTGATCGGCGGGGTCCTGGCCACCACGATCGTGACCGGCCTCATGCTGTGGGCCCTGGGCCAGGGTCCGGTGCACGCGCTCGCCCTCGGCCCGCTGGCGGCCCTCGCGGCCCAGGCCGGCGACCTCGCCGAGTCGGGTCTCAAGCGCGCCGCGGGGGCGAAGGACTCGGGCACGCTCATCCCGGGCCACGGCGGCATCCTCGATCGCGCCGATTCGTTCATCTTCGCCGCCCCGATCGTGACCCTGTATGTCCTCGCCTTCCTTCGCTGAGCGGGACGGGGGAGGGGAGGGGCGACGCCGGGTCGCCCTCCTCGGCTCGACCGGCTCCATCGGCCGCCAGGCCGTCGATGTCCTCGAGTCGCATCCAGACGCCTTTGAGGTCGTGGCACTGGCGACTGGTTCCAACGTCGGCATGCTCGCCGAGCAGGTGGCGCGCCTCCGACCCAAAGCTGTCGCCCTCGGCGATGGCGCCGCGCTGCGCGGCCTGGACCTGCCGCCCGGCACCGATCGAGTCGGTGGCCCCGACGCCCTCGAGGCGCTGGTGAGCCGCGACGATGTCGACCTCGTCATCGTCGCCACCGGCGGCATGGTCAGTCTCCGACCGGTCATGGCCGCGCTGCGGGCCGGCAAGGTCGTCGCCACGGCCAACAAGGAGACACTGGTGGCCGGCGGCCACCTCGTCATGCCGCTCGCCCGGGCGTTGGCTGCACAGGTCGCGGCCACAAAGCCAGCCGATCCGTATGCGAGCCCGCTGGCCTGGCTGCGCCCGATCGATTCAGAGCACTCGGCCATCTGGCAGTGCCTCGTCGGCGAACGCATGGCGGGCGTCGCGGCGTTGATCCTGACGGCGTCCGGCGGCCCCTTCCTCGATGCGAGCGCCGAAGCCATGGCCACCGTCACGCCGCAGCAGGCCCTGCGCCACCCGACGTGGTCCATGGGAGCCAAGATCACGATCGACTCGGCGACGCTCGCCAACAAGGGGCTGGAGGTCATCGAAGCGCACTGGCTGTACGATGTCGACTACGACGCCGTCGAGGTGCTCATCCACCCGCAGAGCATCGTTCACTCGGCCGTCCGCTTCGTCGATGGTTCCATCAAGGCCCAGCTGGGCACCCCCGACATGAGACTTCCCATCCAGTACGCGCTGACCTTCCCCGACCGCCGGCCCTCCTCGGCTGCGCCACCCGATCTCATCGCCGTCGGTCGGCTTGACTTCCGGGCACCCGACGACGCCCGGTTCCCGGCCCTGCGGATCGCCCGTGAAGCCGGTCGCAAGGGCCCTTGGGCGTCGGCGGCCCTGATCGCCGCCGATGAGGTTGCGGTCGGCCGGTTCCTCGACGGCACCCTTGACTTCCCGGGCATCCCGCGTTTGCTCGAGGCCGCCATCGAGCGGTTCGGGTCGGAGCCGGGAGAGCCCGACGTTGAAGCCCTTGTCGATCTTGACCGAAGCGTCCGGGATGCCTTCGCCACGACCCCGTCCGGAGAGCCCGCTTGACTGGACTCGTTCAATCGATCATCACGATCATCCTGTTCATCTTCATCCTCGGCAGCCTGGTGGTCATCCACGAACTCGGTCACTTCCTTGTGGCTCGCCTGGCCAAGGTTCGCGTCCTGGAGTTTGGGATCGGCTTCCCGCCACGGGCCAAGGTCCTGCGCTCCAAGGGCGAGACGCTCTACACCCTGAACTGGCTGCCGATCGGTGGCTTCGTCAAGCTCGAGGGCGAGGACGGCAACGACGCCGACGATCCGCATTCCTTCTCCGCACAGGGCCTTGGCACGAAGCTGGTCATCCTGGTCGCGGGCGTCGTCATGAACGTCGGCCTGGCCTTCGCGATCTTCACCGGGATCGCCCTTGGGGGTGACCCGACGATCGGCTTCAAGGTCGGCGGTGTGCAGGCCGCTTCACCGGCGGCGGCCGCCGGGCTGGAGCCGGGCGACACCGTGGTCAGCATCAACGGCACCTATTACGGCGCGTTCAGCGGGACGTCCCTGCTGGCGGACCTTCGAGTGAACGCCGGGCAGACGGTGACGCTCGGCATCGAACGGCCCGACGGGACGCTCAAGCAGGTCAGCGCCGCACTCCGGCCGACGAGCCAGATCGACGCCCAGCATGGTGCTCTCGGCATCGAGGCACCGACGGCGACCACCACCTCTACCGCCATCCACTACAGCATCGGCGAGGCGATCCAGATCGGCGCCCAGCGGACGGTCGAAGCGCTGGGGTTCATCGTCGGCGGGCTCGGGCTGCTCGCCGAGTCGATCGTCAACCGTCCCACGGAAGCGCCGCCGGTCTCCGGGCCGATCGGTATCGCCACCACCATCGGCGACGTCTTCCGGCAGCTGGGTCCGATCATGACGCTCTACGTCGCGGGCATCCTCTCGGCCAACCTGGCCGTCGTGAACATCCTGCCCTTCCCGCCACTTGATGGTGGCCGGATGCTCGTCATCACCCTCAAGCGCATCTTCGGGGAACGGATCAGCCTCCGCGCCGAGCGTCTGACCTACCTGGTCGGCTTCGTCTTCCTGTTCGCCTTCCTCATCTGGATCACCGGCTTCGACATCATCCGCGGCCTGAGCGGCGGCTCGTGACGGCCCGAAGTTCTCCGGACCAGCTCCGACCGCCCCGCCACGGGACCGTCAGCGTCGATGTCGGTGGGGTCCTGGTGGGCTCCGCGCATCCGGTCGTCGTCCAGTCGATGACCAACACAGACACCGCCGATGCCGACGGGACGGCCATCCAGGTCGCCCGGCTGGCCCATGCCGGATCGCAGCTCGTGCGCGTCACGGTCAATACGGAGGCGGCCGCGGCCGCCGTTCCCGAGATGGTCCGCAAGGTGCGCGGGCTCGGCGTCGACGTGCCGATCATCGGCGACTTCCACTACAACGGCCACAAGCTCCTGACCGAGTACCCGGAGATGGCCGCCGCCCTCGCCAAATATCGGATCAATCCGGGCAACGTCGGCGCCAAGCGTCACGACGAGCACTTCGCGACGATCGTGAAGGTCGCCATCGACAACGGCAAACCGGTCCGCATCGGGGTCAACTGGGGCTCCCTGGACCAGGCCATCCTGACCGAGCTGATGGATGCCAACGCCCTGGCCGCCGAACCCGCCGATGCCCGCGACGTGATGATCGAGGCGATGCTCCAGTCGGCGACCCGCTCGGCCGAGCTGGCAGAGCAGACCGGCATGCGCCACGACCAGATCATCCTCTCGGCCAAGGTGTCCGGCGTTCGCGACCTGGTCGACGTGTATCGGCTTCTCGCCGCGCGCAGTGACTACCCGCTCCACCTGGGCCTGACGGAGGCCGGGATGGGGGACAAGGGGATCATCGCCTCGACGGCCGGACTGGCGATCCTCCTGAACGAGGGGATCGGCGACACGATCCGGGTCTCGTTGACGCCCGAGCCGGGGGCGCCAAGGGAGCGCGAGGTGGAGGTCGCCCAGCAGGTCCTCCAGTCGATGGGCCTGCGCTCGTTCCTGCCGCAGGTGAGCGCCTGTCCGGGCTGCGGCCGGACCACCTCCACGTTCTTCCAGGAGATGGCCCAGCAGATCCAGACCTACCTCAAGGACCGGATGCCGGTGTGGCGCGAGACGCATCCAGGTGCCGAGGAGCTGCGCGTCGCGGTCATGGGCTGCGTGGTGAACGGCCCGGGCGAGTCCAAGCACGCCGACATCGGGATCAGCCTGCCGGGCACGTTCGAGGAGCCGGTGGCACCGGTCTTCATCGACGGCCGTCTCGATCGCACGTTGCGTGGCGACGGCCTGGTCGCCGAATTCATCGACATCCTCGAGGACTACGTGGTGCAGCGCTACCCGGGCCCGGCCGCACAGCCCATCGGCGCCGCGGAGGCCGCAGCGCAGGCCTGACCCCGGGCCCCGCCCCATGGCTGACCCCTGGCGATGATGCCGACCCCTGGCGATGATGCCGACCCGGCCGGGCGGAGCGTGGCCTACACGTGCGGCGCCGGCGGCCGGCCCGCGACTGTCACCGACGTGCGCGGCGGCGTTTGGGCGGTCCCCGCTTGACGGCAATGCTCTCGCCCACGACGTGACACGGCGTGGGATCGGTCTGGGGTTATGGTTGCGGCTCTTGGCTGCCGCCCTTCCGGCGTCAGTCCGCGCATCACTGTGGTTTGAATTCCATCCGACTCGGGCTGCGCCTTGCGCAGTGGTCATCGGCAGATCCATCGACGTCGGCGGGTCTTGGTCTAGGCGACGCTTGGATTGGCGTCGTGACGGTAATCCTCGCGCCGGCTGACACGGACACGAATGAGGACTTGCGTTCAAGGCCGACGGGATCGTTGCCAGAACTGGTGGTCCTTGCGATCGTCGCCATCCTCGGGGCTCTGCTGCTGTACCGGCGGCAGGCCACTGACCCATGAGCAGTCGCTCGCGTAGCTCACGCCTGTGAAGTCTGCGACGCGATTCGATCCGCGGCCCCGGTGGCCCCGGTTTGAGGCGTCCACCCGCCCGGGTGTATAGTTCCGCACAACTGAACGGCCGCTCCGTTACGTGGGTGACCCCCACGTTTCTTTTTGAGCGGCGCATATACCCATGCACAGCGAACGGAGGTCATCGTGAGTCGAGACTTCGTTGGTGCCCTCCTTCAACTGAACGCCGAGAAGCATATCTCGCGAGAGCAACTGATCGGTGCCGTCGAGGACGGTATCCAGTCGGCTTATCGGCGTGTCGCGGGCGACGAGGACATCCATGTTCGGATCGATGCCGAGACCGGTAAGATCCGCGTGTTTCGCGCGCGTCGCGTCGTCGAAGCGGTGGAAGACGAGATCGCCCAGATGACCGTCGAACAGGCGCGCGCTTACGATCCGAATGCCGAGGTCGGCGACCTGGTGGAGACCGAGCAGCTCGACGGCGACGTCTTTGGTCGGATCGGCGCCCAGACCGCCAAGCAGATCGTCCTGCAGCGCATCCGCGAGGTCGAACGCGATCAGGTCTTCGACCAGTTCGCCAGCCGCGAGGGCGAGCTCATGACCGGTACGGTGGATCGAGTGGAACCGCGGGCAATCATCCTGGACGTCGGCAAGAACGTGGAGGCGATCCTCGCCACCACGGAGCAGAGCGCTCTGGAGCACTACCGGATCGGCCAGAATGTCAAGGCGTTCGTACTGGAGGTTCGACGCTCCCCGCGGGGGCCGCAGATCTTCGTCAGTCGGACCCACAAGGGGTTCCTCAAGCGCCTGTTCGAGCTGGAGGTCCCGGAGATCCACAACGGAACGGTGGAGATCAAGGCGATCGCGCGCGAGGCCGGCAGCCGGTCGAAGGTCGCCGTCTTCTCGCGGCAGGAGGGACTCGATCCGGTCGGGGCGACCGTCGGGCAGCGTGGCGCCCGGGTCCAGGCCGTCGTGGCCGAGCTGGCCGGCGAGAAGATCGACGTCATCCCGTGGAGTGACGACGCCGGCGTCTTTGTGGCCAACGCGCTCAGTCCGGCCCAGGTGATCTCGGTCGACATCGACGAGGACCACCGGATCGCGAGCGTCACCGTCCCGGAGCGGATGCTCTCGTTGGCCATCGGCCGCGAGGGGCAGAACGCCCGCCTTGCGGCGCGACTGACCGGCTGGCGCATCGACATCCGCAGCGACGTCTCGGTGGCGGAGGCTCGCGCCGCCGCTGATGCTGCCGTTGCCGCGGCGCCCTCCATCGACGCGGCCGCATCGGAGATGACGGCGGCCGAAACCGACAGCGCCGCCGCAGCCGTCGCCGCGACCGCAGCCGCAGCCGCCGCCGATGCGGAGCCCGCGGCCAAGCCGAAGCGCGCGACCAAGAAAGCCGCCGCCGAAGGCGCGGCCGCCGAACAGACCAGCCCAGTCGAGGGCGCATCGGTCGCCGTCGCCAAGCCCAAGCGGACCACCAAGGCCGTCGCCGCACGCGTTGCCACCAAGGAGGTGGCGTCGTAGGCGGGGCCGCCAGGGCCGCCAGGGCCGTCGCCCCACGGCGCGTCCCGAATCGATCGTGCGTCGCTTGTCGGACCGTCCGGCCGAAGCTCGAACTCATGCGTATCGTGCGGACCCCGGACGGGTCCGTGACGATCGATGACACGGGTCGCCTGGCCGGCCGCGGCGCCTACGTCGACCGATCCATCGAATGCCTCGACAAGGCCATCGCCAAGGGTGTCCTCAGCCGGGCGCTCAAGACCCAACTCCCGGCGGATCTGCGCGAGGCGCTGATCGGGAGCCTGACCGACATGCACACGACGATCGAAGGAGGGGCCCGTGGCCAGAAGTAGGAGCGGCACGCGCGGCCGTCGCGGGCCCCGCAAGCCGCCGCGTCGCGACGGTACATCCAACGCATCCGGCGTCCAGACGCTTGACCCGCGGGAACGTGGCGCGATCGAGCTGCCGGGGACCATCACCGTCAAGGAGCTTGCCGAACTCCTCGGCGTGAATCCCGCGGACATCATCCGCGAGCTGATCAAGAGCGGCATCTTCGCGACGATCAACCAGCTCGTCGACCGCGATACCGCCGCCCTCGTCGCGGGCGAGCTCGGCTACGAGGTCTCCGAGACTGAAGCGGTCGGTACCGCCGGGATCGAAGGCGAGGCGGATGGCCAGGTCGCCGAGGCGACCAAGGTGCAGCTGTACGAGGAGGACGATCCGTCCCTCCTCGAACAGCGCGCGCCCATCGTGACGGTCATGGGCCACGTCGACCACGGCAAGACCAGTCTCCTCGACGCCATCCGGACGACCCAGGTGGCTGCGGCGGAGCGTGGTGGGATCACCCAGCATATCGGCGCCAGCGAGGTCACCCACGGCGGCAAGCGCGTGGTCTTCCTCGACACGCCTGGTCACGAGGCGTTCACGGCGATGCGTGCCCGCGGAGCTCGCGTCACCGACATCGCCATCGTCGTCGTGGCCGCCGACGATGGGGTCATGCCCCAGACGCTGGAGGCGATCAGCCACGCCAAGGCAGCCAAGGTCCCGATCATCATCGCCCTCAACAAGATCGACAAGCCGGATGCCAATCCAGAGCGTGTGAAGACCGACCTGACCGAGGCTGGCATCGTCGTCGAGGAGTACGGCGGCGACGTGCCGCTCGTGCCCGTCTCAGCCAAGACTCGCGTTGGTCTGGATGAGCTGCTCGACATGATCCTGCTCGTGGCGGACCTACAGGAGCTCAAGGCCAACCCCAGGCGAGCCGCGGTCGGGACGATCGTCGAAGCCGAGCTCGACAAGGGTCGCGGCGCAGTCGCCACCGCCCTGGTCCAGACCGGCACGCTCAAGGTCGGCGACGTCATCGTCGTCGGTGAGACGTTCGGTCGCGTGCGGGCCCTCGAGAACGACAAGGGCAAGCGCGTCACCACGGCTGGCCCTTCGAGCGCCGTCGTCATCCTCGGCCTGGGCGCGGTGCCGCAGGCCGGCGACATCCTGCGCGTCGTCGGTGACGAGAAGGAAGCCCGGGCGATGGTCGAGGCCCGCAAGGCCGCATCGGCCGCCAAGACGGGAGAGGCCAGCGGTCGAGCGACACTGGAAGACCTCTACCGCCAGATCCAGGCCGGCCAGGCCAAGGAGCTGCGGATCATCCTCAAGGCCGACGTGTCGGGCTCACTGGGTGCCATCACCCACGCCCTGGAGCAACTCGACCAGGAAGAGATCCGCCTGAACATCCTGCTCCAGGCCCCCGGCGACATCACCGACAACGACATCATGCTGGCGGCCGCCTCGAACGCGATCGTCGTCGGCTTCAACACGCGGATCAGCGATACGGCTCGGCGCGCCGCCGAGACGGAACGCGTCGACGTCCGGCTGTACGACATCATCTACAAGCTGACCGACGACATCGATGCGGCGCTCAAGGGCCTGCTGGAGCCGGTCATCGTGGAGGTCGTGGAGGGTCGCGCGGAGGTCCGCCAGATCATCCGTGTCGGCAAGAACACCGTCATCGCCGGCTCGTTCGTCACGGACGGTCGGATCGTACGCAGCGGCAACGCCCGCGTGTGGCGTAGCTCCAAGGTCATCGCCACGGACCGGATCGAGTCGCTGCGGCGCTTCCGCGACGACGTTCGGGAAGTCCTGGCGAACTACGAGTGCGGCATCCAGCTGGCCAACTTCCACGAGATCCAGGAAGGCGACATCATCGAGTGCTTCACCTCCCAGTCCGTGAGTCGAGTCTCGGCCGGGTAGTGGTCCATGCCGGGGCGTCCAGGCGACGGCGCGCTGTCCGATGAGCCAGCGGACTGAGCGCATCGATGAGCTCCTGCGCCAGGAGATCAGTAGAATCATCGCCCGTGACGTCTCCGACCCGCGGGTCGGGTTCGCCACGATCACGTCGGTCGAGACGACTCGCGACCTGTACCACGCGAAGGTGTGGGTCAGTCTGATCGGCCAGCCGGCGGAACGCGAGGCTACACTCGCGGCACTGCGCCATGCCATGCCGTTCATCCGGCATGAACTGGGCAAGACGCTGCGCATCAAGCGCATCCCGGCTCTCCATGTGAACCTCGACGAGACGGCTGAACGCGGCACGCGACTACTGCAGATCCTGAACGAGCTGGGGGCCGGCGCGATACCCGATACGGATGCCCCGCTCGGCGAATCCCTGCCCACCCCCGTCGGTCGACTACCGCAGGCGGGTGACCTGTCCCAGGAGCCACCGTCGGCCGTCCCGGCACCGACCCCCGCACGACCCCGCCGTCACCGTGAGACGAGCCGGGGCACGACGCTGTACAAGCGAGGCCACCGATGACCGTCGACCTCAGCCCGTATCTGGACGCCGTCCCAGCGCTCGTCGTCGAGCGGCTGCGGGGGGCGCGGCGCGTGCTGGCGGTCAGCCACGAGAATCCCGACGCGGACACGCTTGGCGCGACACTCGGCGTCGTGCATCTCGTCGAGGCGCTCGGCGGGTCGGCCGATGCGGTCTGCACGGATCCGGTCCCGCCGCTGTACCGCTTCATCGCCGGCGTGGATCGCTTCCGCACAGATCCGGATGCCGATGCCGCATACGACCTGCTGGTCATCTCCGACTGCGGCTCGCTTGAGCGGGTTGGGGAGGTCGGCGCTCGTCACACGGACCTCTTCGCCCGGTTGCCACGGGTCATCATCGATCACCACGCCTCCAACGAGTCGGCTGGTGAAGCGGACTGGATCGACCCCAGGGCGGCCGCGACCTGTGAGCTGATCACGCTCCTCGCCGGGCGCCTCGGCGTGCCGCTGGATGCCGGCGATGGGATGCTGGCCGCGACCCTGATGGCTGGCATCGTCATGGACACCGCCACGTTCGCCCATCCGAATGCGACCCCGCGCACGCTCACGGTGGCCGCCGCCCTGCTGGAGGCTGGCGCCCCGTTGTCGGACATCTCGCGCCGTCTCTACCGCTCCAAGCCGGACGTCCAATTGCGCCTCTTCGGTCGCGTGCTGGACCGACTCGAAAGCGCGGATGACGGCCGGATCGTCTGGTCCAGCCTGACCGAAGCGGACATCACTGCCACGGGTGCCGATCGCGCCCACTCCGAGGGCATCATCGACCTGCTCTCACAGGCGGAGGCCGCCGAGGTCGCCATCCTGTTCAAGGAGGCCGGCCGGTCCACTCGGATCAGCGTCCGGACGAAGCCCGGCGGCGTCGATGCCACGGTCCTGACCGGTCGGTTCGGTGGGGGCGGGCACCCCCGAGCTGCTGGCGCGACGGTCGAGGCGCCACTCGATGAAGCTCGGCCCGCGGTCCTGGCCGAGGCCACGCGCCTGGTCGACGCGCTCGGGCGCTGACGTGGCACGCTCGTCCCTGGGTCCCGGGCTCGATGGCATCCTGATCGTCGCCAAACCGGCCGGTCCGACGTCGCACGACGTCGTTGCGCTGGTCCGCCGCCTGGCCGCCACCAGGCGTGTCGGCCACGGCGGGACGCTGGACCCGTTCGCGAACGGCGTCCTGCCGATCTTCCTGGGCCAGGCCACCCGAGTCGTGGAGTACCACGCCGGCGACACGAAGGGCTATCGCGCCACCGTGTGTTTCGGTGCCACCTCGACGACCGATGACCTGGAGGGTGAGTTGACGCCGGCCGGTGTGGCGCCTGGGCGTGCCACGGTTCTGGCGGCCCTGCCCGGGTTCGTCGGCACGATCTCGCAGCGCCCGCCGGCCTACAGCGCCATCAAGGTCGGCGGTCGACGGGCGTATGCGATGGCCCGCGCGGGCGAGTCGGTGGTGCTCGCGGAACGCGAGGTGACGATCAAGACGATCGATCTGGTCGACTGGGACGATACCGACTCGGAGCGTCCGATCGCCATCATCGAGGTGACCTGTGCCGCCGGGACCTACATCCGCGCGCTCGCCCGGGATCTCGGAGAGCGGGTGGGGAGTGCCGCCTACCTCGGCGCGCTGACGCGGACGGTATCCGGACCGTTCGTCCTTGACGCGGCGCTGCCGCTCGACGACGTGCGGGCGGCCGCGGCGGGCGGTCCGGCGGGCCTGGTGCCGTTCCTCCGGCCCGTGGATGCTGGCCTTGACGCCTTCCCGATCGTGGCGCTCACGCCGGCCGAGGTGGCCGCCGTCGCCCGCGGCCAGTACGTGCTGCCCGCCGCAGGCCTGCCGGCACCGGCCGAGAGGTACCGGCTCGTCGGGCCAGATGAGGCGCTCGTCGCGATCGCCTCCGCGAAGGACGGTCGACTCGCTCCGGACAAGGTCTTCGTCGCCCCGCCGCCGGCCGAGCGTTCGGCGCCTGCACCCGTCGCCTGAAGACCAGATGAACGTGGTCCAGGGGATCGACGCCCTGGTGGTGGATGACGGGCCGGCCTTCGTCGTCGTCGGCGTCTTCGATGGGCTCCACGTCGGTCATCGCTACCTGCTCGAACGGCTCGTGGCAGAGTCGGGCAGCCGGGGCGCGAAGCCCGTCGTCATCACCTTCGACCATCATCCCGACGAGGTGCTGATGGGCCTGGCGCCACCGCTCCTCCTGGACCCGCAGGAACGCCTGGAGCGGCTCTCCGACGCCGGGATCGAGGTCACCGTGGTGCAGCACTTCGATGCTGCCCTTCGCCAAACGCCATACGACGTCTTCATCGAACGCATCCGGTCACGGCTCGTGCTCACCGGCTTCCTCATGACCCCGGACGCCGCCTTCGGCTTCGAGCGGCGCGGGACCCCGGAAGCCGTACGCGATCTCGGGGCTCGTGACGGGTTCGACGTCGTCGTCGTGCCGCCACTGATGCTCGATGGCCGGCCTGTGCGCAGTACCGATATCCGCGACGCGATCGCGGTTGGCGACCTCGACGCGGCCCGCGAACTGCTGGGGCGCCAACTGACCCTGACCGGTGCGATCGACCCTGATGGTCATCTGCGTTTCGCCATGCCGATGGCGATGCCGCCGGATGGGCGTTATCCGGTCGACCTCCTCGGAGTCGTGCGCACCCTGGAGATCCGCGACGGCGTGGCCTACGTGCCCGGCCAGCCACTCACGGAACGAGCCGTGATCGGGTTCGTCCCGTCGCGGTCGGGTGCCGTTCGAGCGTGACCGCAGCGCCGACGCCCGACGGACGCCGAGTTCCGCTGGGCGGCTCTGACCGCGGGCCGACGCCGCGCTAGAACCCCGGTCGCCAGAGCGGCTCAGCGACGCCGCGTTCGTGGTTCTCGTAGCGAGCCATGACGAACAGCGCGTCCGAAAGGCGGTTGAGGTAGGGGATGACGAACTCGCCGATCGTCGCATCACGGGCCAGGCCGACGGTCTCGCGCTCGGCACGGCGGCAGACCGTCCGCGCGACATGGAGCTGGGCCGCGCCCGTCGATCCGCCCGGCAGGAGGAAGTTCGCGAGCGGTCCGACGACCTCGTTGAGCTCGTCGATGAGGCGCTCAAGCGCTTCGACGTGGCGGGCTTCCACGGTCGGTATCCGCGACCGGCGTGGGTCCTCGGACGGCCAGCACAAGTCGGAGCCAACGTCGAACAGCTCGTTCTGGATTCCGGGCAGGACCGCGGCAAGGCGCTCGCACAGTCCGGTCGCCAACGCGAGGCCGAGCTGCGAGTTCAGTTCGTCGACCGTGCCGTAGGCGGCCACTCGGGGCGAATCCTTCGGGACGCGCTCGCCACCGCCCAGGCCGGTCGTCCCCTTATCACCGGTCTTCGTGTAGATCCTCGTCAGGCGCGGCATGGCCGCATTATGCTGCACTCCAGACGTGGGCGGGGGCATGGCAAGAGCGGGCAAGAGCGGGCAAGAGCGGGCGAGCCAACGGTCGGCACGAGGCCCCGCATCAGCCAAGTGTTCCGCCCCGGAACGGTTTTCGCACAGCTGAGCGTGATCCTTCACCCAGACTGCAGCGGGACGCATCATCGGCTTCCATCCACGAGGCATTCATCGCGAAACCGTTCCGTGGTGGAACACGCGAATGGCCCGGGCGATGGCCGCGGGCCGGTCGGCAGGGCCGGTGACCGCCGCCGCGTGACCGCCGCCGCGTGACCGCCGCCGCGTGACCGCCGTGCAGCCGTTTGCCGCATCCGGTGGAGCCTGCTACGATCCGCCGGTCAAAGATGGAAGACATCACGTAAACACGTCGTGTTCGGAGGAACGAGTGCCGCTCGCGCGGGAAGAGAAGCAGGAGATCATCACCGGGTTCGCCACCAAAGAGGGTGACACCGGGTCGCCGGAGGTCCAGGTCGCGCTCCTGACGGAGCGGATCAAGGAGCTGACCGGGCATCTTCGTAGCTTTCCCAAGGACAATCATTCGCGCCGCGGCCTCCTCAAGCTCGTCGGCCAGCGCCGCCGCCTTCTTGCGTATCTCATGAAGAAGGACAGCGCGCGTTACCGAGTCGTCATCGGACGGCTCGGACTCCGCCGCTAGCGCCGCCGCTCCTGGACCCTGGGCATCGCCCGGGGTCCCGTCGCGTTCGACGCTCAGCCCGCGAAGTCGGCCCACCCGCTCAAAGGTCGTCGCCCTCCTCCACGATCAAGGAGGAACTGTTCCCTTGACTCACACGTTCGAGACGCAGCTCGGTGGCCGCACGCTGACCATCGAGACGGGCAAGCTTGCACGGCTCGCCGGCGGCGCCGTCACCGTTCGATACGGTGACACGTTCGTGCTCGGCACGGCCAACCGGTCCGATCCTCGTCCCGGTCTCGACTTCTTCCCTCTGACGGTGGAGTTCGAGGAACGGATGTACGCCGCCGGCAAGATCCCGGGCGGGTTCATCAAGCGCGAGGCGCGAGCCTCGGAGGCTGCCACCCTGGCCGCCCGCCTGACCGACCGTCCGATCCGCCCACTGTTCCCCGAGGGCTACAAGGACGATATCCAGCTGGTCATCACGATCCTCTCAACGGACCAGGAGAACGAGCCGGACGTCCTCGGGACGATCGCCGCGTCTGCCGCGCTGACCATCAGCGAAATCCCGTTCCAGGGGCCGGTCGGGGCCGTGCGCATCGGCCGGATCGGCGGCGAATTCGTCGTCAACCCGACGTTCAGCCAGCTCGCAGAATCGGAACTCGACCTGATCGTTTCCGGCACGCGCGACGCGATCATGATGGTCGAGGCCGGGGCCAAGCTCCTGCCTGAAGATGTCATGGCCGAGGCGATCCTGTTCGGTCATCGCGCGCTCCAGCCGCTGATCGACATCCAGGACGAGCTCCGCAAGGCGGTCGGCAAGGCGAAGAGCACCCCATTCCTGGAGGCCGGCACCGGTTCGGTCCTGGACTTCACCAAGGCCGTCGTCGATGGTCGCGAGTTCGTCGTCGTCGACGTCGAAACGACCGGCACGGACCCGAAGATGGCGGATCTGGTCGAGATCGCCGCGGTCAGGGTCAAGGGCGGGAAGATCGTCGATCGTTGGTCAACCCTCGTGAATCCCGGCCGGCCGATCCTGGGCAACCAGATGCACGGCATCATGGACGCGGACGTCAAGAAGGCCCCCAAGCCGGTCGATGCCGCAAAGCAGGCCATCAAGTTCATCGGCGACTCGCTCGTCGTCGGCCATTCGGTCGGGTTTGACCTGGGCTTCCTCGAGGCCGCCCTCGGCGATGGGACCCATTTCGAGCAGGGCCGGTATCTCGACACTCTGGTGATCGCCCGCGAAGGCTATCCGGACCTCGAGAACTACAAGCTCCCGACACTGTCGCACTTCTTCGGCATCGAACTCGCGCAGGCCCATCGGGCACTGCCCGATGCCGAGGCCACGGCGAACCTCCTGATCTGGTTCGGCAATGACTTGCCTGGTCGGATCACCGGCCTCCGTGAAGGGGTCGCGAACTCGGTCCGCGCCAACAGGACCGGCGGCGACGTCAAGGGTCTGCTGGAGGCCGCTCGCCGGGAGGCGCGCGTCAGCAAGAGCCTGTTCAACCTTGTCTACAAGAAGACCTGCCGCCAACTGGCCCTCGACGAGGGGATCCGGATGGACGGCCGCGGCCTGACGGAGCTCCGCCAGATCTCGGTCGAGGTCGGGCTGCTGCCGCGGGCGCACGGCTCCGGTCTGTTCACCCGTGGCGAGACCCAGGTCTTGACGATCGCGACGCTCGGTTCTTCCTCCGACGTCCAGCGAATCGACACGATCAGTCCCAGGACAGAGAAGCGCTACCTCCACCATTACAACTTCCCGCCCTATTCGACGGGCGAGAACAAGCCGATGCGCGGGCCGAGCCGGCGCGATATCGGGCATGGCAATCTGGCCGAGCGGGCGCTCATCCCGGTCCTGCCGAGCCACGATGAGTTCCCGTACGTCATCCGGCTGGTGTCGGAGTGCCTGTCCTCCAACGGCTCGACATCGATGGCCTCGACGTGCGGCTCGACGCTCGCCCTCATGGACGCGGGCGTGCCGATCAAGGCGCCGGTCGCCGGCGTGGCGATGGGCCTGATCAGCGAACCGGATGGCCGGTTCGTGGTCCTGACCGACATCCTCGGCAAGGAGGACTCCGTCGGCGACATGGACTTCAAGGTGACCGGAACGCGGGACGGCATCACCGCCCTGCAGATGGACATCAAGGTCCAGGGGATCAACGAGGCGATCATCCGCGGCGGTCTCAAGCAAGCGCTGGCGGCCCGCCTGGAGATCCTTGACAAGATGACCCAGGTCATGCCGGAGGCCCGCTCGGACATGAGCGACTTCGCCCCGCGTATCACGACGATCAAGATCAACCCCGAGAAGATCCGCGAGATCATCGGCAAGGGTGGGTCGATGATCCGAAAGATCCAGGAAGAGACGTCCACGGAGATCAATGTCCAGGACGACGGCACGGTTGAGATCGCGGCCGTTTCCGGCGACAATGCTCGCAAGGCGATCGACTGGATCAACAGCCTGACCCGTGAGGTCGAGGTGGGTGCCCTGTACATGGGCAAGGTCACCCGGATCATGGGCTTCGGTGCCTTCGTGGAGATCATGCCCGGCAAGGAAGGTCTGGTCCGCATCGGCGAACTGGCCGACTACCACGTTCCCACCGTCGAGGACGTCGTGTCCGTCGGCGACGAGATCATGGTCGTCGTGCTCGAAGTGGACCGCCAGGGCCGAGTCAACCTGTCGCGCAAGGCCGCCATGCAGCGTCACCTGGCCAAGGACCCGGCATAGGGTCCGCAACCCTCGACCGCCACTCGCGACGAGCCGCCGGACGACCGGCGGCTCCTTCGTGTTCGGCCTCGCCCCGAAGTTCTCGATGGCGGTCTGGATCAGGGTCGCTGCTATACTTGGGCCGTGCCCGATCCTGCGACAGGACGAGCGGAGCCGTGCCCTTATGAACCGTCAACCCCTTACCGTTGCCGTCGTCGGAGCCACCGGCGTCGTCGGGCGGACGATGATCCAAGTCCTCAACGAGCGGGGATTCCCGGTCGGTGAGTTGCGTCTGCTCGCGTCCGGCCGCTCGGCCGGTCGGACCGTCTCCATCGATGGTCGGACGCTGGAGATCAGCGAGGCCACGCCGGATGCGTTCGACGGCGTCGATATCGCGCTCTTCTCGGCCGGTGGTGACGTCTCGCTCGAGTTGGCCCACGCCGCCGTCGCGCGCGGTGCGACGGTCATCGACAACTCCTCGGCCTGGCGGATGGACCCGACCGTCCCGCTCGTCGTATCGCAGGTCAATCCCGACGATATGGAGGGTCACCCGGGCATCGTGGCTAACCCGAACTGCTCCACGATGCAGCTTGCGCCTGTCCTCATGGCCCTGCGCGACACCGTCGGTCTGGAGCGTGTGGTGGTTGACACCTACCAGTCTGTCTCTGGAACCGGGGCGGCCGCGCTGGCAGAGCTCGAGAGCCAGATCCGAGCCCACGTCAACGGTGAAGCCAAGACGGCTTCGGTCTATCCGCATCCGATCGCCTTCAACGCGCTTCCCGAGATCGACGACTTTCTGCCCAATGGCTATACCAAGGAAGAGTGGAAGATCGTCACGGAGAACCGCAAGATCCTGGGGATGCCGGACCTCCGTATCTCGTGCACGGCCGTCCGCGTTCCGGTCTTCGTGAGCCACTCCGAAGCCGTCCACGTCGAGACGCGCGGGCCCATCAGCCCGGAACGTGCCCGCCAGCTGTTCGCCGCGGTGCCCGGCGTCGTGGTCCAGGACGATCCGGCCACACATCGCTACCCGCTGGCGACCCAGGCGGCCGGCCGCGACGAGATCTTCGTCGGCCGGATCCGGCGTGATGTGTCCGTCGCGGACGATCGGGGTCTCGCCTTCTGGGTCGTTTCGGACAACCTGCGCAAAGGTGCGGCCACGAACGCCGTGGAGCTCGCCGAGTTGCTGCGCGAGCGCGACTGGGTCCGCTCTGCCGCGGCACGGGGCGCCCGCCCGTATCGCGCCCCCGGAGCCGTCGAGGTCGCGCCGTGACCCAGGTCGAGCGCCGGGCGGCGCTCGAGGCGATCGCCGCCGAGGTCCGTGTCTGCACGAACTGTCGTCTCCACGAAGGTCGTACGCGGGCCGTCCCAGGCGAAGGCGACCCGGACACGGAGGTCGTCTTTGTCGGCGAGGGCCCAGGGTTCAATGAGGACCGCGAGGGCCGACCATTCATCGGTCGCGCCGGGGACCTGCTGGTCAAGCTGCTTGGGTCGATCGGCTGGCGCCGCCAGGATGTCTTCATCACCAACGTCGTGAAATGCCGGCCGCCGCAGAACCGGGACCCGCAACCCGACGAGATCGCTGCCTGCGCGCCCTATCTGCAGCGCCAGCTGGAGATCCTCGACCCAGCCGTCATCGTCACGCTTGGCCGGTACTCCATGGCTCAGTTCATGCCGGGCGTCAGGATCTCGTCCGCCCACGGCACGGTCCGGCCGGCCGACCCCGCCACCGGCGCGCGTTCCGCGCTAGTCTTCGCCATGTACCATCCTGCCGCGGCGCTGCGTACCCCCGCCATCGAGCGTGACAGCTACGACGACATCAGCCACGTTCCGGCAGCGCTCATCGACGCGCGCCGACGCCGCGCGGCCGTCATCCAGTCGACCGTGGTCGTCGCGACCGAGCGCCCCGCCGACGTATCCGCCGAGACCGCGACACTGACCGCCGAGACCGCGACACCGTCGCCCGACGCCACGACGCAGCCGGCTCACGAGCCGGCCCCACAGCTGACACTCTTTTAGAACCCGTACCAAGGACCCTGATGCAAACTACGGACGACCACCCGCTCCGGATCATCCCGCTCGGCGGGGTGGGCGAGATCGGCAAGAACATGTACGTCTTCGAGTACCGCGACGAGATCGTCGTCATCGACTGCGGGCTGATGTTTCCCGACGAGGAGATGTTCGGCATCGACCTCGTCATCCCGGACATCACCTACCTCAAGGAGAACCGCTCCAAGGTCAAGGCCTTCCTCATCACCCACGCCCATGAGGACCATGTCGGCGCGCTTCCGTACGTGCTGCCCGAATTCCCGGGGGTGCCCGTCTACGCGTCGAAACTCGCCCGAGGCCTGCTCGGCAACAAGATCAAGGAGCACAAGCTCCACAACAACCCGCTCGTCGCCCTGGAACCCGGCGACGAGATCGACATCGGGGCGTTTCATGTCATGCCCTTCCGGGTGGGCCATTCCATCCCGGACGCCATGGGCATCGCGTTGCGGACCCCGGTCGGCACGATCGTCCACACCGGCGACTTCAAGTTCGACCACACGCCGGTCGACGGCAAGCTGTCGGACTTCGCCATCCTCGCTCGACTCGGCGAGCAGGGCGTCCTGTGCCTCCTCTCCGACTCGACCCGGGCGGAGAACCCGGGCTACACGCCTTCCGAGCGAACGGTCGGCGATGCCTTCCGCGAGATCATGGAGCCGCTCACCGGGCGAGTCATCGTCGCGACCTTCGCGAGCAACATCGCCCGCATCCAGCAGGTCCTCGACGCCGCGGCGGACATGAACCGCAGCGTCTCGGTCATCGGCCGATCCATGGAGCAGAACTTCCGGATCGCGACCGATCTGGGCTACCTCAAGTACGACCCGTCACGGATCGTGCCGAAGGACAAGATCAAGGATCACCCGGACGCCAAGCTCGTCATCGCCACCACCGGCGCCCAGGGCGAGCCGATGGCCGGCCTCGCCCGGATGGCCAATCGCGACCATCGTTTCGTCGAGATCAAGCCCGGCGACACGGTCATCGTCAGCGCCAGCCCCATCCCCGGGAACGAGGAGTACGTCTCCCGGACCATCGATAACCTGTTCAAGGCCGGCGCGAACGTGTACTACCACGCGATCAAGCGCGCGCATGTGTCGGGGCACGCCAGCCAGGAGGAGTTGAAGCTCATGCTCGGGCTGACCAAGCCCAAGCACTTCATCCCGATGCACGGTGAATTCCGGATGCAGGTGCAGCACGGCCGCCTTGCCATCGAGACGGGCGTCGATCCGGAGAACGTGTTCATCATCGAGAACGGCACGCCGATCGAGCTGTACGCCGACGGCTCGGCGCGACGCGGTAACCCGGTCACCGCCGGATACGTCTATGTCGATGGCCTGTCTGTCGGCGATGTCGGCGATATCGTCCTGCGCGACCGCCGGGCCCTGGCCAACGACGGCATCTTCATGATCGTCGTGACCGTCGACAAGCAGACCGGCTCCATCGTGGGGCGGCCCGAGATCATCACCCGGGGATTCGTCCATCTCAACGAGCACGACCCGATCATGGAAGAGGCGGTCAGGCGGGTCATGAAGTCGATCGACACGCCGGGCGACCACATCAGCGAGATCGCGTTGCTCAAGACCCAGATCAAGGACGGCGTCTCGCGCTACCTGTACGAGCAGACGAAGCGCCGCCCGATGATCTTCCCGGTCGTCGTCGAGGTCTAGCGTGGCCACCCGTCGCCGAGCGACGACCGGTACGACCCGGACCACTCGCAGACGCCGAAGCGGTCCGTCGTTCAGGATGCCCGTCCTCGATGAGGCAGTCATTCGATCCCTGGTGGGCGTCTTTCTGCTGGTCGTCGGGATCGTGACGCTGATCGGGTTCGTGCTGCCAAGTCAGGGCAAGCTGACAGACTGGTGGCGGGACTCGATCGCGCCTTGGTTCGGCAGTTTGAGGACCCTGTTCCCGGCGATCCTGCTCGTGTGCGGAGTCTGGCTGGAATGGCGCCGGCCCGAGACAGGCTGGCGACGTCGACTCGTGGCCGTCGCGGTCGCCTACGCGGCGCTGCTCGGCATCGTCGGGTTGCTGGCGGCCAGCGGACCGCTGGATGGCAAGAGCGGCGGGCGGATCGGCGATTGGATCGCCAGGGTGCTGCCCGGGCTCATCACCGAGATCGGAGCCCTGCTCGTCCTGACGGTGGTCGGCGTCGCCGCCCTCGCCCTCGCGCTGGACCGCCCGTTGCGAGCCCTGTTCGCGGGACCGCTGTCGGGGATGAAGGAGGTCGGCGTGTCGTTGCTCGGCGACCGCAGGGAGGAGACGATCGGCGTGGCGAAGACCGCAGCGGCCGCCTCCGACACGACCGCGAATGGACGTGCCAGATCACCCACCAGGGCCGTGTCCACGGCCTCGTCCCCGGGGCAGACCGGCGTCTGGGGTGAGAACGACGACAGCGCGATCCCGGCCGCGATCCCAAGCGCGCGGCCGACGTCATCCACGTTCGCACCGGCTCGGGGACCTGGCGGGCCCGCGGTCACGCTCGTGGCGCCCACGCGCCTTGCACGCGATCCGGACGACGTGACCGATGCCGGCGACTCGCCCCCGACCCGGGACCGGATCGAGTACGCGCTGCCGCCGCGCGAGGCCCTCGACGACATCGCCCTGCCGGTCACGAGCGGTGTCGACGAGCGCGCGCACCAGCTCAACGAAGAGATCATCGTCAAGAAGCTGGCCAGCTTTGGCATCGCGGCACGGATCGTCGCACGGAACGCGGGTCCGGTCGTGACCCAATACGAAGTCCAGCCGGCGCCGGACGTCAAGCTGAGCCGGATAGAGGCGCTGTCCGACGACCTGGCGATGGCTCTGGCCGCTCGTTCGCTGCGGATCGAGGCACCCATCGCGGGCAAGAGTGCGGTCGGTATCGAGGTCCCGAACAAGGACTTCAATGTCGTCGCCCTGCGCCGGATCCTCGAGGAGGTCGATTTCAAGGCGTCCGGCTCCACCCTGACGTTCGCCCTCGGGCGCGACGTGGCGGGCAAGGCCCAGGCCGTCGACCTCGCGAAGATGCCGCACCTGCTGATCGCCGGCGCGACCGGTTCAGGCAAGAGCGTCATGGTCAACGCGCTCATCACGAGTCTGCTGTGCGAGGCGACGCCGCACGACGTCCGAATGATCCTGATGGACCTCAAGCGGGTGGAGCTCGCGCCCTATAACGGCCTGCCGCATCTGCTCGTCCCGGTGATCACAGAACCTGAGCGAGCCAAGGCCGCACTCAAATGGGCGGTCAACGAGATGGAGGCGCGCTACCGGCGGCTGGCCGGGGCCACGGCACGCAACATCCGCTCGTTCAACGAGACCCGCGCCGACCCCGAGGACCGGATGCCATACATCGTCGTCATCATCGACGAGCTGGCCGACCTGATGATGCGCGAGGGCAAGAACGTCGAGGATCCCATCGTCCGGCTAGCCCAGAAGGCGCGCGCGACCGGGATCCACATGGTCCTCGCCACACAGCGGCCGTCGGTCAATGTCGTGACCGGCCTCATCAAGGCCAACTTCCCGAGCCGCATCGCCTTCGCCATGGCCTCGCAGATCGACTCGCGTACGATCCTCGATACGCCTGGAGCGGAAGACCTCATCGGGCGCGGAGACATGCTCTACCAGCCGTCGGACCTGCCTCGACCGATGCGGCTGCAGGGCGTCTTCGTTTCGGACCAGGAGATCGCCCGGGTGGTCGATCACTGGAAGGCGCAGATCGATGATCCCCATTACGACCTGACGATCATCGAGACCGGACAGGAGGGGACCGGCTCCGTGGACAACCTCGTCGACGAGGACGCCGATCGCCTGTTGCCGGATGCCATCGAGGTCATTCGGGAGTACGATCGGGCTTCCGCGTCGCTCCTCCAGCGTCGCCTCAAGGTCGGCTATGCGCGTGCCGCCCGGATGATCGACCAGTTGGAGGCCCGCGGCCATATCGGTGCGTTCGATGGCTCCAATGCCCGACCGGTCCTCCGCCACGATCCCGTGGTGCAGCCGGGGAGGGAGGACGTGGGACTCGACGGGGTTGAGGGATGACGACCAGGGAGCAGGTCAAGCGAGGGGTCGGGGTCGACCGATCCGACGCCAGCCGCGGCGTCACCGCGGATCCGGCGCCGAGCCTGCCTGAGCGCCTGTACGCCGCCCGCGAGCGCAAGGGCGTGGACCTCTACCGGGCCGAGCGCGACACGAAGATCCGGGCGCGCTACCTGGGAGCCCTGGAGCGGGGCGACTACAAGGAACTGCCCGGCGCGGTTTACACAAAAGGATTCCTGCGCAACTACGCCATGTACCTGGGACTCGATCCGGAGGAAGTCCTCGGCCAGTGGCGTCGTGAGCGCGGCGATACCAGGGACCAGACCCCCAGGATCATCGCGCCTCGGCCGATCGCGACGCCACGCAAGGGCCTCACCTTCTCGCCGAGCCTCATCGTCGCCGCGCTGCTGACCCTCGTCGTCATCGCCTTCGGTGCCTACCTGAGTGTCCAGGTCCTGCGCTTCGCCAAGCCTCCCACCATCACGGTCACGAACCCCGCCACGGCGGTCAGCAGCGTGGACGACTCGACGACCACCTATACGCTTCGCGGCATCACCCTGCCGGGCGCGACCGTCTCGATCGCCACGCCCGGCCGTGACCCGTACCAGGTCAGCGCAGGGCCTGATGGCGATTGGACCTCCGATGTGGAGCTGCGTCGCGGACGCAACCAGTTCGATGTGAATGCGGTGGATCCGGACACCGGCAAGCGTTCCGAGGACACGATCCGCCTGTTCATCACCGTCCCGTTCCTCGTGATCGAGGCGCCGACCCTGACCGTGGATCAGCCGTCCGAGGGGTCCTCCTTCGAGAACGGTGCGATCCCGGTCGCCGGGCGGGCCACGAACGCCAGCTCCGTCGTCGTGAGTGCCGAGTGGGTCGGCTCGTCCGGCCCGCCGCCGGCCGCCGGCACGGCCTCACCGGCCCCACCACCGGTGCCCACCCCGGTGACTCTCAACGTCGCCGACGATGGCTCGTTCAGCACACCGTTCGAGCTGACCGCGGGGCGCTGGACGATGACGGTCACCGCATCGAGCGCGGAGGGCAAGAAGGCGTCTGTGAGCCGCAACGTCACGGTGGATTACAAGGGCGTCAATCTCGTCGTGAGCATCAAGGGCGGCCGGGCCTGGATCAAGGTCTGGGTCGACGGCAAGATCGATCCCACGCTTGGCGCGGCCGGATCAGTCATCGCCAGCGGCAAGACCCTGACGTTCACCGGCAAGCAGTCCATCGAGGTCCGCAGCGGCTCGTCGGGCGTGACGTATTTCACGCTCAACGGCACCTCGCTTGGTGCGCTCGGCCGGCCGGGCGTCCCTGAGACCTGGCTGTTCGCCCCGCCCGACGCGCCCGTCGCGACCCAACGGCGGTAGCCGTGGCCGACGACACGCTCGTCGCCCTGGCCGCCCGGGTAGGTGAGCGCTGTCGCGCGCTCGGCCTCCACGTCGCCACGGTGGAGTCGTGCACAGGTGGTCTCGTCGGCCACCTGATCACGGAGATCCCGGGATCGAGCGCCTACTACAGCGGTGGATTCGTGACGTACTCCGACGGACTGAAGCAGTCGGCGGTCGGGGTCCCGCACGACGTCCTGGTCGCCCACGGCGCTGTCTCCGCCCAGGCCGCCATAGCCATGGCGGCCGGCGGACGGGAACGGACGGGTGCCGATCTGGCGGTCGCGGTGACGGGGATCGCCGGACCCGATGGCGGCAGTCCGCCCAAGCCGGTGGGGCTGACGTATGTGGCGGTTGCCGACGCTTCCGGCATCGCCGTGAAGCGCCACCTCTGGTCCGGGGATCGATCGGAGAACAAGCGCCTCAGCGCCTCCGCCGCGCTGGAGCTATTGCTGGAACGAATCGAGGCGGCCGGCGGGCCTGAGACCGCTCCCCGGGATCGTCCGTGACCTCCTCTGCCGACCGGATCGGTTCCGGTCTCCTGGCGGCCCGCCAGGCGCGATCCATCCGCCCTGGTGAGCGCATCCACGTGGTGGGCGCGGCCGGTGCCGGGGCGAGTGCCGCAGCACTCCTGGGTGCCCACGCGGGTGCGCAGGTATCCGGGTGCGATCCGGGCGGGTCATCGCCGTACACGCCGGCCCTCGTCGCGCTCGGCATCCATATCGCCGGTGAGCATTCGCCGACGCATGTGCAGACCGCACTGCCGCCCCATCGACTCGCGGTGACCAAGGCGTTGACGGCGATCGATCCCGATCAGCCTGAGCTGGCCGCCGCGCGCGCCGCCGGCATCCCGCTCGAGCCGTGGCAACAGGTCGTTGCCGACGCCGCCGTCGGCCGCACGCTGGTCGGCGTGGCGGGAACCCACGGCAAGAGTACGACCTCAGGCTGGCTGGTGCACGTCCTCGTGGCGGCCGGCGCGGATCCATCGGCATTCGTCGGGGCGCTCCTGCCGGCGGCGATCACCGGTGGACCACCGGCAACGGCTCGCTGGGGCAGCGGAGCCGCCTTCGTCGTCGAGGCGGACGAGTACGCGGGCAATTTCGACGCGTACCGGCCGCAGTTGGCGATCGTCACCTCCGCCGATTGGGATCATCCCGATGTCTTCGCCGACCGGGCTGCCGTGACGGCCACATTCGAATCGTGGCTGCGCCGGGCGCCCGATGACGCCACGCTCGTGGCCAACATCGGCGACCCAGGCGTGGAGGATCTCGTGACACGCCTCGCGGACTGGCCTGGCCGGGTGGTGGCGTATGCGCTGGTCGACCAGGCTCCTCAGCGACGGGTCGGGTACGCGCGGGCCATCGCCGAGCGATTCACCACGGCGGCGGGCCCGGCGACACCGCTCCTGGGCCGCGTGACCGCGACCGACCCGGCGTCGACGACCCTGGAGCTGCATGGGCTGGATCCGCTCCTTGGCCCTGTGACCGCCCGGCTCCGGACGGCGGGTCGCCACAACGCTGCCAACGCCCTCGCTGTCGCCGGGGCGGCGTCCGTCCTTGGCCTGCCGGCTGGTGTCATCGCCGCCGGCCTTGGATCCTTCGCTGGGGTGGGGCGCCGCCTGGAGCGCAAGGGGTCGGTGGCCGGCGTAGTGGTCTACGACGACTATGGCCATCACCCGACGGCGATCCGCGAGACCATCAGCGCGGTCCGCCAGCGCGAGCCCGGTCGCCGCGTCTGGGCGGTCTATGAGCCACTGACCTACCATCGGACGGCGGCCATGCTGGAGGCATTCGCCGAAGCGCTCGCGAGCGCCGATGCCGTCGCCATCGCCGACATCTGGGCGGGCCGCGACTCGGACACGACGATCGCCTCGGCCAGTGGCCTGGCGGATGCCGTCGCAGCGCGGCGGCCGGGGATCCCGGTCCTCGCTCCGGGTTCGGTGGAGCTGACCGCCGACCGGCTCGCCGAGGAGGTCACGACCGGCGATGTGGTCCTGGTCATGGGCGGCGGACGCAGCTATCGGATCGGCGAGCGGCTACTGGAACGACTGCAGGTACGCCGATGAACGACTACGCCACGGCGGGCGAGTTGCTCGAGGCCTATGTGCGCGCACGGCAGACCTTTGACGGTGACGCCTGGGTCGCACTCTTCACCGAGGATGCCGAGTACCATGAAGACCCGTTCGGCGAGCCGCTGGTCGGCCACAATGCCCTGCGGAGGCACTTGCTCGACGCGTCGGCGTCCCAGCGGGATGTCGACTCCACCGTGGAGCGTCATTGGGTCTCCGGCACGACCGTGCTGGCGGCCTGGCACGCTTCGTTCATCAGGCGCGCCGATGGTCAGATCGTTCGGATCGCCGGCTTCCTGACGGCGGAGCTTGCGCCAGATGGCCGGATCCGCCGCTTCCGCGAATGGACACAGTACGCACCCGACTCGGCGGCGTAAGGACAGGAGGATCGATGGCCGGAGACCAATCATTCGACGTCGTCAGCGACTTCGACGAGCAGGAACTGCGCAACGCTCTCGACCAGGTCCGGCGCGAAGTCGGGACGCGCTTCGACTTCAAGGGCGTGACCGTCGAGCTCACGCAGGCGAAGGACGAACTCGTCCTCCTTACGGACGACGAGTATCGGGCGGCCGCCGTCAAGGACCTCATCGAATCGAAGGCGATCCGTCGCAACCTGTCGCTCAAGATCCTGGACTGGGGCAAAGTGGAGGAGGCGGGGGGCAACAAGGTCCGCCAGCACATCGGCCTGCGCCGCGGGTTGCCCGATGACGTGGCCAAGAAGATCACGAAGCTGATTCGCGACGAGTTCCCCAAGGTCAAGTCGCAGATCCAGGGTGACGCGGTCCGCGTATCCGGGAAGAGCCGAGACGATCTGCAGCGGGTCATGGTCCGCCTTCGCGAACTCGACGAGACCGTGCCGCTCCAGTTCGAGAACTACCGCTAGATCCCCCCCGGCCCCGAATGACCAAAGGAGCG
>JBCLDE010000001.1:0-86437 GCA_038915165.1 Candidatus Limnocylindrales bacterium | reverse complement strand
ACAGTCGCTTGGGCGGAGGCCGGCGTCAAAATGCGCCACGGCGCCTCGATCGTCGTCTACGAGGCGACGGATCCGGCACCACTGGCTCGACCCGGCGTGTCTCACTGCAACCAGCGATGGGTCGAGCGGGTTTCGTCGACTGGGAAGCGACGCCGCGAACCGAGCGACGCCACGTCGACACGTGGAGACCGAATGGTGGAGGCCGAACGTCAGACGGGCTCGCCATCGCGTGGATCGGCCGCGACCGAATCGCCCGAGTCCAGCCGTTCGGCGCCGCGTTCCACGGCCCGTGCCGGGAGGCGCGCGGTCAGCTGACCGTTTCCGCGCGCGACCGGCACATCACCTGCCAGGGCGGCGTCGCGCGCCTGGCCGATGACCGAGTCGCGGTCGTCCGCGCCGGCGAACTCGACGACGAAGGCGCGCATCTCCGAGTGCTCCGTCCAGGCCGAGTGGATGACGTCGGACGGCCAGATCGCAGCCTCGCCCGCGGCGATCCGCGCCCGCTCCTCGCCGACGCCGACCCAGCCGCCACCCTCGATGACGATGAAGTACGTCGTATTCGGGTTGGAATGCGGCTCGATGCGGGCGCTGCGCGCCAAGGCCAGCTCGGAGATTACGCCCCGGCCGTCGGAATGGATGACCTGGCTGGTCAGGCCGGTCGTGCCCAGCAGCCCGTCCGGCCGGCGATGGCCGACTCCGAACCGACGGATCTCGATGGGCATCGCCCGATGGGACCTAGCGCCGGCGTCGCTGCTGGCGACGACCGCCGCGACGCTTGATCGTCGACTCCGGGTCCGAGAACTTCTGCTTGGAGTAGTAGCGCTCGCGAGCCAAACGCGACTGATAGGCGTTCAGCATCGGCGGGAAGCGCACGAAGCGGATCCAGACGAGCGTCGCGAGCCCAGTGATCACCGTCACCAAGAGCAGTAAGAAGTCGAAGACGAACACCGATTGCATGACGATCAGGCTGAACGTGACGAGTCCGGTCCACCACAGCCACTCCCACATCTCCAGGTACGGCGGATGCCGGTGGAGGGCCTTAGTCCGCGTGTAATAGAGAACAGTCAGCACGGTCAGGAGGATGGCAGCCGCGATCCACGTCGGGTGGAACAGGTCCGGGAAGTTCTTGTGGCTGAACGAAGTGAACAGGTAGTCCCAGGGGGCGAGGGTCACGCTCCGACCTCATGATCGCGTGTTGATGGGCTAGCGGAGTATGCCATGTCCCGCGGTATACTCGGGCGAAGCGGTTCCGCGCCGCCGCAACCGTCCGGGGATCAGTGGACGCACCCCGAAGACGCGTCCCAAGGCCCACGGGAACGGGAGGAATGCCCCGGGTGCGTGCCCTGCTGTCAGTGGCGAACCGAGACGGGATCGTCGTCCTTGCGCGCGACCTGCTGGACCTCGGCGTGGAGATCTTCGCGACCGACGGGACCCGTGATTTCCTCGCGGCGGAGCGGGTCGACGTCCGGTCGGTGGCGGAACTGACGGAGGGCGGGCCGCACGTCGGGGGCCAGGTCAAGACCTTCCACCATGCGGTCTACGCGGGGATCCTCGCCCGTCGGGACGTCCAGGCCCAGATGGACGAGCTGCGCGAGCAGGGGATCGGCCTCATCGACCTCGTCGTCGTCAACGTCAAACCGTTCGCCCCGGCGATCGGCGCGAAGCTGGTGGGTCTGGACGAGGCGATCGAGATGATCGACGTCGGTGGAGCCGCACTCCTCGGCGCGGCGGCGCGCAACTCGACCGGCGTCACGGCGGCCTCGGATCCGACACATTACCCGACGATCACGGCCGAACTCCGCGAACACGGGCGCATCACCCCGGAGACCCGCGCCCGGCTGGCTGCGGAAGCGTTCAGCATGGTCGCGGCCTACCACGCCGAGATCGCGGCCTACCTCAACCAGGTCTCCGGCAACATCTTCCCAAGTCGGCTCGCGATCGTCCTGGAGAAGGTGGACGACCTGCGCTACGGCGAGAACCCGCACCAGCGAGCTGCGTTCTACCGGGAGACGACCCATCGCAGCGGCACACTCGCCGACGCGACCCGCCTGCAAGGCGATTTCCCGTCGTTCAACAACCTGCTCGACCTGGACGCCGCCTACCGCATCGCGCGTGACTACACGGCCCCGACCGTGGCCATCGTCAAGCACACGGATCCGGTGGGCCTGGCCTCGCACGATGAACTCGTCGAGGCCTATCGGCACGCGCTGGAGACGGACCCGGTCGCCTCTTTCGGCGGTATCGTCGCGGTCAACCGTGAACTGGACGGCGCGACCGCGCGCGAGATCGCGGCCAACTCGTACGAGGCGGTCGTTGCTCCCGGCTTCAGCCAGTCCGCGATCGGCATCCTGCGCGGCAAGCCCGGCCTGGAGCTATTCGCCATCCCGCCCGACCCGATCGAGGGCATGCGCGACTACGGCATCGCCAGTCTCGATTTCAAGCGGGTCGCCGGCGGCCTCCTGGTCCAGAGCCAGGACGAGCTCGGCCTGGATCGCGGGCGGCTCCAGGTCGTCACCCGCCGCCGCCCGACCCTTGAGGAGCTGACCGACATGTTGTTCGCCTGGCGTGCCGTCCGGCACGTCCGCTCGAACGCGATCGTCCTCGCACGCAACGGTGCGACGATCGGTATCGGCGCCGGCCAGGCCAGCCGCCTGGTGTCGGTCGAGATCGCCCTCCGTCGCGCAGGCGACCGGGCCAGACTTTCTGTCATGGCGTCCGATGCCTACTTCCCGTTCCCGGACGGGATCCAGGCCGCGGCGGGAGCCGGTGTGACCGCGATCATCCAGCCCGGTGGCTCCATCCGCGACGAGATGGCCATCGAGGTCGCCGATCGCCACCACGTGGCGATGGTCTTCACGGGTCGGCGCCACTTCCGTCACTGACCAGACGGTGCCTGGGTATCACTGCATAGCTAGGGAGACCCCTCCATGGAACAGCTGCTCGCGCTCCACATGGTCCGCGTGACGGAGGCGGCCGCCATCGCCGCCGGTCGGTTCATGGGCCGTGGAGAACGGAACGAGGCCGACGCCGCCGCGACCGAGGCCATGCGCCGGACCATGGACGAGATCGACTTCGCCGGCCGCATCGTCATCGGCGAGGGCGAACGGGACGAGGCGCCGATGCTCTACATCGGTGAGCGGGTCGGACGGACCGGCGCGGACCGCCAGGAGGTCCCGGCCATCGACATCGCGGTCGATCCGCTCGAGGGTACGAACCTGGTGGCCCAGGGACAGGCCGGCGCTATCACGGTCCTCGCAGCATCGGAGGCGGGCGGGCTCACCCACGCTCCGGACACCTACATGGAGAAGCTGTGCGTCGGGCCGGTAGTCGCGGGCAAGGTCGACATCCGCGAGAGCCCGACGGAAAATCTCGGCCGGATCGCCGAGGCCCTCGGCCGGCGAGTCGGCGATATCACAGTGGTCATCCTGGAGCGGCCGCGCCACGACGCGCTCATCGCGGAGGTCCGCCAGGCCGGGGCGCGGATCAAGCTCATCGGTGACGGCGACCTGTCGGCGGCGATCTCGTGCGCGGTATCCGGTACCGGCGTGCACGCGGTCATGGGCATCGGCGGGGCGCCGGAAGGGGTCATCACGGCGGCCGCGATGCGCTGCCTGGGCGGGGAGATCCAGGCCCGCTTCCGCTATCGAAACGACGAGGAGCGCGCGCGCGGGGCCCGGATGGGCCACGGCGACGAGGATCGGGTCTACTCCACGGAGGACCTGGCCCCGGGTGAGAACCTGGTCTTCGCCGCGACCGGCGTGACCGCCGGCGATCTGCTCGAAGGCGTCCGGTACTTCGGTGGTGGCGCCCGGACGCATTCGCTCGTGATGGCCTACCAGACGAAGCAGGTCCGTTTCGTCGACACGGTCCACATGTTCGACCGCGACAGTCCGCCCCGCGTGCGGCTCTAGGCGATCAGCTCGTGTAGCAGCTGGGTCAGGCGCCAGACCTCGTGGTAGGTGTTGTAGAGCGGTACGGGTGCGACCCGGACGAGGTCCGGGCGCGCGGAAGTCGGCGATGACCCCGCGGGCGATGAGCTGAGCCAGGACCGCCTCGGCGGCATCGAATCGGAGTGACAGCTGGGCGCCGCGCGCCGACGGCTCGCGCGGGGTGAGGATCTCGACGGACCGGGCGCGCAGGGCCGGCATCCCAACCTCGTCGAAGATGGCCAGCGAGGCGCCCAGCGGCGCGAGCGAGAGGATCGGATTGGTCGACGCCTTCCAGCCGGCGACGCCCTCGGCGGGGACGAACGGTCCGTCCATCGCGAAGCGGTGCTCCGGATCCAGGCCCCACCAGCCCCCCAGGCGTGGCAGACCCGGGTCCCGGCCGTGGCGCTCGTGGACGAAGATCGACCCGATCGCACCCGGGCCGCCGTTGAGGTACTTGTAGGTGCACCAGGCGGCGAAGTCGACGCCCCAGTCGTGCAGGGCGAGCTCGATGTTGCCCGCGGCATGGGCCAGGTCCCAGCCGACGGCGACCCCGGCCGCATGACCCGCCGCCGTCAGGCTCTCGATCTCCAGCACCTGGCCGTTGGAGAAGTTGACCCCCGCCAGGAAGACCATCGCCAGGTCGTCGGCGTGCTCGGCGATCGAGCCCTCGAGGTCGGACGTACGGACTGTGGCCTCCCCGCTGCGCGGCCCCACGACGATGAGATCGGCCGCCGGGTCCAGGCCGCGCGCCGTGAGATGGCTGGTCAGGGCATACCGGTCGGACGGGAAGAGAGGCCCATCGGTCAGGATGCGCCGGCGCCGGCCAGCTGGCCGGAAGAACGAGGTCAGCAACAGATGGATGTTGACGGTCAGCGTGTTGAGGATCGCGATCTCGGATGGGCGGGCACCCACGACCTGGGCCATCGGCTCGCGCAGCGCATCGTCGTAGGTGAACCACGGCCGCTCGGCGGTGAAGAAGCCGTCGATGCCGAGGCGCCCCCAACGGTCGAGCTCCGCCGCGACAGCGGCGCGCGCGGACCTCGGCTGGAGTCCCAGGGACTGGCCGGCCAGGTAGATCGCCGGAGGCCCGCCTGGCCCAGCGAGCCCGTCAGGGAGAAAGAAGCGGTCGCGCAGCGCGGAGAGCGGGTCAGCCCCGTCGCGGGCGAGGGCGTCGGCCTCAGCCAAGTCGCAGGTTCGGCAGGACCTCGCGGCCAAAGACCTCGATGAACTCGGCCTGGTTGCGCCCGGCGCTGTGGATATGCACCTCGTCGAAGCCCATGTCGACGTAGTGCTGGATGTTCTTGATGTGGACGTCGAGATCGCTCGTCATCAGGACCCGGTTCTTGAAGTCCTCCGGGCGTACCAGCTTGGCCATCGCCGCGAAGTCCTCGGGGTTCTTGATGTCCTGCTTGGCGAAGGGCATCCCGCCATTGGGCCATTCGGTCATCGCATTCGCGACCGCCTGCTCATCCGTCGGCGCCCACGAGACGTGGATCTGGAGGAGCTTCGGCATCCCGGCCGGGTCCTTGCCCGCCTCCTGCGCGCCCTCTTCGAACTTGCCCCACAGCATGCCGATCTTCTCGTCGGCCGCCCCGACCGTGATCATCCCGTCGGCCAGCCGACCGGTCTTCTTGGCGTTGACCGGCCCGGCCGTGGCGACATAGACCTTGACCGGCTCGTCGGGGCGTGTGTAGAGCTTCGCGCTCTCGAGCTTGAAATGCTCGCCGCGGTGCTTGGTGACCGCGCCCGTGAAGAGCTTGTTGATGATCTCGATAGCCTCGAACATCATCGCGCTGCGGACGCCGACCTCCGGCCACTCGCCGCCCATGATGTGCTCATTGAGCGCCACGCCCGAGCCGAGGCCCAGCCAGAACCGACCGGGGAACATGGCCCCCAGCGTCGCCGCCGCATGCGCGATGACCGCCGGATGGTAGCGGAAGCCGGGACACGTCACCGCCGTCCCGAAGGGCAGGCTCGTGCGCGTCCCAAGCGCGCCCATGAACGACCAGGCGAAGGCGCTCTGGCCCTGCTGTGGCGTCCACGGATGGAAATGCTCGCTGACCATGAACCCGGCCGTGAACCCGGCGTATTCGGCCGCCACGCAGTAGTCGAGCAACTCGGTCGGGGAATGGGTCCAAGGAGGGTAGCATCAGCACATGGACGACCCGCGGATCATCGTCGCGATGGGCGGCGGCGGCTTCTCCATGGAGCCGGACAACCCGCTCCTCGACGACCACGTGCTGGGGCTGGCTCGGGTCTCGCGAGGCCGAGACCGCCCGCGCGTCTGCTTCCTGGCCACCGCGAGTGGCGACTCGGACGCGTACCTCGCGCAGTTCTACACGGCGTTCGCCCGCCGCGCGGAGGCGACACATCTGAGCCTCTTCATCCGGACCGAGCCGGACGTCGAGCGCTTCCTCCTCGAGCAGGACGCCATCTACGTCGGCGGCGGCAACACGGCGAACATGCTGGCGATCTGGCGCATCCACGGCGTCGATCGCGCCCTGCGGCGGGTGTGGGAGGCGGGCATCGTCCTGACCGGCCTGTCCGCCGGCTCGATCTGCTGGTTCGAGAGTGGAACGACCGACTCGTTCGGGGCGCTCGCGGGGTTGGCCGGCGGGCTCGGCTTCCTGCCCGGCAGCCACTCCCCGCACTACGACGGGGAGGCCGAGCGGCGGCCGATCTACCATGACCTGATCGCGCGGGGGCTCCTGCCCGACGGATATGCGGCGGACGATGGCGCGGCGCTCGTCTTCCGCGGCACGGAGCTGGCCGAGGTGGTGGCGTCACGACCGGTCGCCAGGGCCTACCGCGTCGCGCGAGGCCCGGCCGACGAGGCGATCGAGACCGAACTGCCGACCCGCTACCTCGGCTGAATCGGACGCCAGGTCCGCATCGCGGCGTCCCACTCCCCGATCGGCCGGACCGCGTCGGGGCCTTCCGTTTCGGCCTGGCGGCGGCGGGCGGACTCGACCGTGACGGGCCAGCCGGGCGGCACGAGCCGGGGCGCGAGATCGGCCAGCGGCGCGAGGACGAAGAGCCGATCCGGCGCCTCGCGATGCGGGACCTCGAGGAGCTTCGCGGCCTTCGCGGGGTCGCTGGCGACATCGACGGAGCGCGCGTCGGGCGGCCGCTCGATCACCAGGCACGCCCGACCGAAGATCAGCAGATCGAGATCGAGTTCGCGCGGACCCCAGCGATGGCGGCGCTGCCTGCCGAAGACCCGCTCCAGGTCCTTGAGCGCGACCAGGAGCTCGAGCGCGCCGGTGGCTGGATCCGGGCCGGCGGAAACATCCAGCGCGACCACGGCGTTGCGGAACTCCGGCTGGTCGGTGATGCCGACCGGATCGGTCGCGTACAGCCGCGAGACGCTGCGAAGACGGACGCCTCGCAACCCGGCCAGGGCCATCACGGCGGCGGCCAGGGTGTCGCTTGCGGTCCCCACGTTGGCGCCGAGACCGATGTACGCGCGAACTCGCCGGTCTGTCACGGGCTCCTCATCGGCGGGCGGCTAGACTCGGCTCATATGCGCCCGGTCAGCGTCCGAATCCTGCACCCGGAACCGGGCCCTGCCGCAGGCCCGCTGGAGCGCTGGGTCGCTGAGGTGCGCCGGCACCTGGCCGAGGACCACCGGGTCGCCTTCCTGGCCGCCGGGGCGATCGATGCGTCGGTCGTCAGCGGGCCACCCGACGATACACCGTTCGGGGCACGCCTTCGGGCGATCGTCCGCACCGACCGCCCGGCGGGCCTCATCGTCCTGGGATCCGGAGCGATCCCTCTGGCCACCACCCGTGACCGGCGAGACCTGGTGGCCGCCGCCGGGGATGTCCGTCGCCTGGCGCTCGCCAACAACCGCTACTCGGCCGATGTCGTGGCGGTCGCCCAGGCGGAGACGCTTGCGGACGTGCCAGACCTGCCCGGCGACAACGCCCTGCCCCGCTGGCTGGAGGAGGCCGCGGGGTACCGCGTGGACGACCTGCGGCGGCGCTGGCGGCTGGCGATCGACATCGATGGCCCGCTGGATCTTGTCCTGATGGGCCGTCGCGCCGACATGCAGGACGGCGGCGCCCGCGGCATCGACTTCAGGCCGGTGTTCGATCGGCAGGTGGCCATCCGTGGGGTTGCCCAGGACCGGCGAGGGGAGCTGCTGGTCGCGGGCCGGACATCCACGGCGACCCTGGCCTGGCTCGAGCGAAACGCCGCCGCCCGTGTCCGGGCCTGGGTGGAGGAGCGTGGCCTGCGCGCGGCCTCCAGACTGGCCCAGTCCGGTGACGCGACCGGGCTTGACGTGCGGCCGCCTGGCTCGGTGCTCGGGGCGCTCCTGGAGCACGACGGCCCGGCGTCGCTCGGGAATCACATCGCCCGATTCTGTGACGCGGCGATCGTGGACAGTCGCGTCCTGCTCGCGCATCGACTCGGTCCGGACGAGACGGCATGGCCCGTCGCGGAGGACCGCTTCGCATCGGACCTGCTGCTCCCCCAGGCGATCACGGATCCGTGGCTGCGCGAACTGACGGCGTCGGCCGCTGCGGCGCCCATCCCGATCCTGCTCGGCGGCCACACTCTGGTCGGACCGGGCGTCCGGCTGGTCCTCGGCGGCGGCCGCACACGGGCTCCAGGCGCGCGATGGAGGTGATCCCCGGCCTGCGTCGCGACCCGGCGCCAAACCTCGACTCGGTCGGCGAGGATGCAGCGCTCGTCGCCCGGATACACGCCGAGATCGCTGCCAGCGGCCCGATGCCGTTCGCCCGGTTCATGGAGCTCGCCCTGTACGACCCCGATGGGGGCTACTACCGGGGCGACGCCGCGCGGCCGGGGCGCGACGGCGACTTCCTGACCGCGCCCGAGGCGCACCCGATCTTCGGGGCGGCGCTGGCGCGCGCCGTGGAGGAGGTCTGGCTACGCCTCGGTCGTCCAGATCCGTTCGTCCTGCGTGAGTACGGCGCTGGAACGGGGACCCTGGCAGTGGCCATCCTCGACGGCCTGGAGGCCGCCGGCTCCGATCTCGCCCGGGTGCTCCGCTATCAGCCCGTGGAGGTGGAACCCCGCCGGGTCGATGCGATCGCCGCCCGCTTCGAGGGGGCCGATCGTGCTGGCGTTCTGGTCGATCCCGGCGGGCGCGAGCCGATCGAGGGCCTCGTCCTGGGCAACGAGGTGCTTGACGCGCTGCCGGTCCATCGGGTCGTGGTCCGCGACGGGGTCCTTCGCGAGGTCCTGGTCGGCTCACGTGATGGCGTCTTCATCGATGTCGAGTCGGAGCCATCGACCCCCGCCCTGGCTGGGAGGCTGGCGGCCGCCGGCGTCACGCTGGCTACGGGTCAGCGCGCGGAGATCTGCCTGGCCGTCGATGTGTGGATGGCGGAGGCGGCCGCCGGCCTCCGTCGCGGTGCCCTCCTCCTCATCGACTACGGCTACCCGGCGACCGAGCTGTACGACCCGATCCGCCGCCGCGATGGGACCCTCCGGGCCTACTTGCGCCATCGCGTACACGACGACCCCTACATCCACGTCGGGCGCCAGGACCTCACGGCCCACGTGGACGTCACCGCGGTGGAACGGGTGGCCGCGGCCGCCGGCCTGATGCACCTGGGCACCACGACACAGGCCGAGTTCCTGGTCGGGCTGGGCATCCAGGATCTGCTGCAGGGCATCCAGGCGGACCCCGCCACGACGCTGGAGGACTACCTCGTGGTCCGGTCCGCGCTCATGCGCATGCTGGATCCGGGAGCGATGGGCCGGTTCCGGGTCATGGGCTTCGGCCGCGACTGGCCGCTCGGGCCGCCGCTCACCGGCTTTGCCTATCGGCTTCGGCGCTGACCGACAGCGGCGACGTGTCGACGCCGGCCGGCGGTGCCGGCGCCCTACGGCCGCTGCTCGGCGCCATAGGGCTGAAACTCGCGAAACCCAATCTGGCCTGGTGGGCCGCGACCGACCCGGGCCACGGTCGGACCGGACGCAGACGATCCGCGATGCTCCCCCGGCTATGAACCTGATTCCTACCCCCTGGCTAGCATGGGCCGTAACGTGGTCTGGCGAGACTCGCTCGTGCTCACGACATCGATCATCGAGCGTGGGCGAACCCCATCACATGCCGATGTCCGCCATGGAGCCCCAGCGCTAGGAATGGTGTTCATACGGGACCGCGGAACGCGCGGGGGAGCCCGCTGCGCGGGCCGGCGCGGAACGCCCACGGCTCGGGCCGCGGCCGCGACTGGCCGGGCGGGCCGCCCGCTTGCCGGCTTCGCCTATCGGCTTCGTCGCTGACCCAGGGCGAGCCCTCGCGTACGGTTCGAGCATTTCGCCAGTCCGCCTCCCGCTGCTAGAATGGCCCCGGCCCCGGCCCCGGCCCCGGATCAGCCTCGCCCGCTCCGGGTGTGTCTGCGCTCTCCACAGGGTCTTCGGCCTCGCGACGCCATCCGCGCGTCACGCGAAGGGAGTTCGGTTGACCGGTATCTGGTACGTCCTGGGTTTCGCGTTCGCGGGTGTCTCGTTCGTCTTCCTGACCATCGGCGCGGCGTGGCTCATCTCGCATCGCAATCGTGGTGACGAGCACAAGGGTCTGCCCTATGAATCCGGCATCGACACGTACGGCGACACCCACGGTCGCTTCGGGCTGTCGTTCTACATCTACGCGTTGCTGTTCGTGGCCTTCGACATCGAGGTGATCTTCATCTACCTGTGGGCCATCACCTTCCAGAGCCTGCTGCTGGGCGGCCTCGTCAGCATGGTCATCTTCGTGGCCATCCTCCTGCTTGGGCTGGCGTACGCCTGGCGAAAGGGGGCGCTGTCATGGAGCTGACCCCCGGTACGGGACAGCTGGGAACCGGCCCGACGGACGAGGCGGAGCGGGCCGCCGATCAAGCGTCGCAGACCAGCCTGCCGGCGACCCGTCCGATCGATGCCCTCGCTTCCCCCATCGTCGTGCCGAACACGCTCTGGCAGGCGGTCGACCCGGAGGCCTACGACGGCGGTCGCGAGAGCGACATCACCCACCTCCGCGAGTTCGAGGCGAGCGGTCTCGGGCGGCGCGACGACGCGCGCTGGGGCGGCGCCCTCGAGGTCATCCCGACCAAGGCGGACTACGTCCTGGACCTGATCCGCATGAACAGCCTGTGGCCGCTGCTGTCTGGCCTGGCCTGTTGCGCCATCGAGATGATGTCGGCCGCGACCTCCAAGAACGACATGGATCGCTGGGGCATGTTCCCGTTCCGCGCCAGCCCGCGCCAGGCGGACGTGCTCATCGTCGCCGGTACCCTGACGACCAAGATGGCCGGTCCGCTCGTGCGCCTCTGGGAGCAGATGCCAGAGCCCAAGTGGTGCGTCGCGATGGGCGACTGCACGTGCTCCGGCGGCCGCTACAAGCGGAGCTACTCGACAGTCGAGGGGATCGACCGGATCATGCCCGTCGACGTCTACGTGCCGGGTTGCCCGCCGCGGCCCGAGGGGCTCATCTACGGGATGATGAAGCTCCAGCAGCTGGTCAAGGATCGGCGCGGCCACTGGCCGGAGCGTGCGATCGGTCCGACCGTTCCCGAGGACGTCTGAGCGTGGACCGTCACTTCAAGGCACGCCTCGAGAAGCGCTTCGGCGACCAGCTGACGGGGCCCATCCGACAACGCCACGACGAGACGGAGATGCGGATCGCGCCCGGGGACGTGGTGCCCGTCCTCACCGCACTCCACGATGAGCCGGAGTTCGGGTTCGAATTCCTGAGTGACCTGGCGGGCGTCGATACCGGCGTCGTCATGCAGGTCGTCTATCACCTGTGGAGCGAAACGACACCGGACTGGCTGCGGGTCACCGCCGACGGCCTGTCGCGCGATGACCCGCGGGTCCCATCGGCCACCTTCCTGTGGAAGGGCGCCGAATGGATGGAGCGCGAGGCCTACGACATGTTCGGGATCACGTTCGAGGGTAATCGTGACCTTCGGCGCATCTACATGCCCCCGGACTACCAGAGCTTCCCGCTGCGCAAGGACTTCTATCTGGCCGACGACGCCGCCCGGTCGCCGGGTGGCGGTGTCCGCCCCATGGAACGGACCCATGCCCCCACCAACGTTCCGACGACGGCGCTCGTGCGCCGGGCGCCGGACTGACCGGAGCCGCGAGACCGATGCCCGTCAGCGAAGCCCACCAGTCGACCGACGACCCGCGCGTGACCCTCGATCGCGCCCTGGGCGTCTTCGAGCCCGTCCCGCCGTACCCGCCGCGCACGGAGCGCGAAGCCGAGTTCTACACCCTGGGCGACGGCCAGATGTTCATCAACATGGGCCCGCAGCACCCGTCGACCCACGGCGTGCTGCGTGTCGTCCTGAAGCTCGACGGCGAAAAGGTCGTCGATCTCGACCCCGTCCTGGGCTACCTCCACCGCGGCGTCGAGAAGCTGTGCGAGAACGCCGACTACCACCAGGCCATCTGCTACACGGATCCGCTCGAGTACGTCAGCTCGCTGTTCTGTGAGTGGCCCCCCGTCCTCGCCTTCGAGAAGCTGATGGACGTCCAGGTGCCGCGCCGGGCGGAGTACATCCGGGTCCTCTCGTCGGAGCTCAACCGGATCGCCAGCCACGCCCTGTTCCTGGGCTGGATGGCGCTGGATCTGGGTGGCCTGACGCCGATCCTGTGGTCGTTCATCGAGCGCGACGAGATCGTCGAGATGCTCGCCGCGTTGACCGGCGCGCGGATGCTCTTCAACTACTTCCGGATCGGTGGCGTCAACGGCGACCTGAATCACGACTTCATGAGCCGCCTTGGGGACTGGATGAGCAAGGCGACCGAGCAGATCGACTCCGGCAACGCCCTGCTCAACGAGAACGAGATCTTCGTCCGTCGGATGCGCGGTCTGGGCACGATCGATACCGCCACGGCCCTGCGGATGGTGATGACCGGGCCCAACCTGCGGGCGACCGGTGTCCCGTTCGACATCCGCCGGGCCCATCCCTACAGCGTCTTCCCGGAGCTCGAGTTCGACATCCCGACCCGGACCGAGGGCGACTGTTTGGCCCGCTACCTGCTGCGCATGGACGAGATCAGGCAGAGCCTGCGGATCATCGACCAGTGCCTCCACAACATGCCCGACGGACCGATCATGGCCAAGCTGCCGAGGCTGTTGCGGCCGCGTCCCGGGCGGGCCTACGCGGCGGTCGAAGGGCCGCGCGGCCAGAACTCCACCTACGCGATCAGCGATGGGACGGACCAGCCGTTCCGAATGCGGATCCACGACCCGTCGTTCATCCACCTGCAGTCGATCGGACTGATGATGCCGGGCCATCTCATCGCCGACACCATGGCCATCATGGCCTCGCTGGATCCGATCATGGGCGGCGTCGACAAGTGATGAGCGCCCGATGACGGTCGTCGGCAAGACCTGGAACCGCCTGACCCTGCCCGGCAAGATCGTCTTCACGGCGATCCCGGTGGTCGTCGTGCTGACGGCCGGTCTGATCGCGGCGATCGCCATCCTGGGCGGCCCGATCCTCGCCACCCTGGCCGCCAACCTGCCGATCGTCCGGTTCGTGGTGGCCGTGACGATCGTGCTCCTGATGACCATCCCGACGGCCTTCCTGATCATCTACATGGAGATGAAGATCATCGCCCTGATGAACCTGCGGATCGGCCCGGACCGGGTCGGCCCGTACGGCTCACTCCTGTCGGTGGTCCACGGGCTCAAGGTCCTCATGAAGGAGGACTTCACCCCGACCGGGGCGGACCCGACGGTCTTCACCTGGGCGCCGGTCGTGACCTACCTCGCCAGCGTCTTGACGCTGCTGGTCATCCCGTTCGCGCCCGGCTTGTTCGGTCAGGAACTCAACCTCGGCCTGCTCTACTTCTTCGCCATCGGCGGCCTGTCCGTGGTGGGCCTCCTGATGGCCGGCTGGTCCAGCTACAACAAGTATTCATTGCTCGGCGGCCTGCGCGCGGCGGCCCAGGTGGTCAGCTACGAGATCCCGCTGACCCTCTCGGTCGTCGGCCTGATCCTGCTGGCCGGCACGATGAATCTCAACACGATCGTCATGCAGCAGGCCGGCTGGTTCACCGACTGGTACGTCTTCCAGCAGCCGCTGGGCGTGCTGATCTTCTTCATCGCCGCGACGGCCGAGGCGAACCGCACCCCGTTCGACCTGACCGAGGCGGACTCGGAGATCGTGGCCGGCTTCGCGACGGAGTACTCCGGGATGCGCTTCGGCTTCTTCTTCTTCGCCGAGTACGTCAACGTATTCATCATCTCGGCCCTGACCGTGACCCTCTTCTTCGGCGGCTGGAACGCCCCGTTCCCATGGCCGTGGCCGGTGGCGCTGTCGGCCGACCCGGGGTCGCTGGGCATCGCTCTGCTGCTGCTCGTAGCGATCGTCCCGCTGATCCTGACGCTGGCCTTCGCCGCGCCGATCTGGATCTCGTCGAACCGGATCAAGGGCTGGCAGGCCCTGCTGGCCGGCTTCGTCCTGACCAACATCCTCATCGTCGCGGTCATCGGTGCGTGGGCCTACATCGGCCTGGACTGGGTCGCCGGCCTCGTCTGGTTCATGCTCAAGACGTACGCCTTCGTGTTCATCTTCGTGTGGATGCGTGCCACGCTGCCCCGCGTCCGGATCGACCAGCTGATGGACTTCGCCTGGAAGTGGTTGCTGCCCGCCTCGCTGCTCAACCTGTTCATCACCGCCGCCGCCATCGTCGTCTTCAAGACCTTGAGGCCTTCCTGATGAGCCTGCTACCCGGCCTCGGCATCGCCAAGGGGATGGCGCTCACACTGCGCCGCTTCTTCGAGCCCAAGGTCACCATCAGATATCCCGAGGTCACGCCGGACGTCGCACCCAAGTTCCGCGGCCGCCTCCAGCTGCTCTACGACGAGTGGGGCTCGCTCAAGTGCGAGACGTGTTTCCAGTGCGCCCAGGCCTGCCCGGTCGAGTGCATCGACATGGGCGGGGTGGATACGCTTGAACGCTTCCACGTCCACTGGGGCCCCCCGGAGACCTATGGCGAACGACGCGAAGAATCGGCGTTACGACGATCCGGCCGGCCGGTACCCGACGCCGCGTTCGTGCCATTCAGCGCGGTCGACCTGACACCACTGGACGCCATCCTCGAGACCTTCGACCATGATCCGGCGCAGATGCTGCCGATGCTGGAGGCGACCCAGGCCGCCTATGGCTACCTGCCGGTGGCGGCGCTCAAGCACATCAGCCAGAAGACCGGTGCCTGGTACGCGATGATCTACGGCACGGCCAGCTTCTACAGCCACCTGCGCTTCGAGCCCGCCGAAGCGGTGCACCAGGCGGCCGCGGTGGATGCCCATCGGCCGTCCGAGGCGAGTTATCTGACCGCCCTCGACGCGGCGCTCGGCGGCGGCGCCGGGCAGCCCGGCATGCCGGCGCGGGCCTGACGAGATGGTCGACCTCCTGACGACGCCCGCTGCCTGGCCGACGATCCTGCTCGGGCGGGCGCAGGTCGCCGATCCGACCGATCTGGACGCCGCCGTGCGCGACGGCACATTCGGCGGGCTGCGTCGCGCGATCCGCGACCTCGGGGCCATCGCGACGATCGCGATGATCGCCTCGTCCGGGCTGCGTGGCCGCGGCGGTGCGGGGTACCCGGCCGCCGAGAAGTGGCGGACGGCCGTCTCCACGGAAGCACCACGCCGCTACGTGGTGGTCAATGGCTACGGCGCGGACCCGGCCACCCGGACCGACCGCTACCTGCTGGAGCACGACCCGTTCGCCGTCATCGAGGGCGCCGTGATCGCGGCGTTCGCGATCGGCGCGAGCGAGGTGATCATCGCGGTCCGGGCCGAGGCCACCGAGACGATCCGCGTGTTGGAGGCCGCCATCGGCGCCGCCGAGGACGCGGGCTTCATCGGCTTCGACGTGCTGGGCTCCGGCCATGACATCGCTATCACCGTCCGGCCGGTCCAGGGCGCCTACATGCTCGGTGAGGAGACCGTCCTGCTCAAGGCCCTCGAGGGCAAGCGCGGGCAGCCGGAACAGCGCCCGCCACATCCGGCCGAGCGCGGCCTGTTTCAGATGCCGACCGTGGTCCATAACGTCCAGACGCTGGCGACCGTGCCGTGGATCGTGCGCAACGGCGCCGAGGCCTTCGCGGCGACGGGCGCGGCAGACAGCCCCGGCACCATCCTGGTCCAGCTCCGGACGCCTGCCGGCGAGGGCATCGCGGAGGTGCCGCTCGGCACGCCGCTACGTGACGTCGTCTCGCTCGGTGGCAAGCTGCCGGCCGGTCGGTCCATCAAGGCCATCCTCGTCGGCGGCCCGTCCGGCGGCCTGCTGCCGGCCGACCTGCTCGACACGCCGTATACCTTCGACACGCTGCGGGCCGCCGGTGCCCACGTCGGCTCCGGTTCCGTGGTCGTCGCCGACGATCGGACCTGCGTCGTGGATCTGGCCCGCCTGCTGACGCGCTTCTGCGCGAACGAGGCCTGCGGCAAGACGATCCCCTGCCGGATCGGTACCCGCCGCCTGCTAGAGATCGCCGATCGGGCCACCGAGGGCCGGCCGCGCCCGACTGATACGAACCTGCTGGAGGACCTTTCGGCCGACATCGTGGCCTCCGCGCTGTGCGACCACGAGCGCCTGACGACCCTCCCGTTGACGAGCGGGATGCGATACTTCCGCTCCGAGTTGGACGATCATCTCCTCAAGAGTTCCTGCCCGGCCGGTGTCTGTCACCCGATCGCGGTGACCGCCGGCGCGATCTCATAAGGCGACCGTGGCCGGACCTGATCACCCGCCCCCAAAGCCGCCCCGCAGTGGACTCCGCGCATCCGCATCGAGGTCGATGGCCGGGTCGTCGACGTGATCGCCCACCGCTGCCACCTGCTCGAGTTCCGGGCTTGTCGTATCGCTTCCACCAGAGCCTCGCCGCCCGCGAGGGACCGCTCGACGAGGCCCGACGGGCGGTCAGACCGGCATGAGCGCGTCAACCTCGGCTCGGGCAGCCGCCTTGTCGGTAAACCAGACGGCGTCGATGGCTGTGTAGTTCGCCCATTCCGGCGGCAGAGACTCCTCGGTGAAGATCGCATTCACCGGACATTCTGGCTCACAGGCTCCGCAGTCGATGCACTCGTTCGGATCGATGAACAGCTTGCGATCCGTACCTTCGTCGAAATGGATGCAGTCAACCGGACAGACCGAGACGCACGACTGGTCGAGCACGTCGATGCACGCCTCGGCGATCACATAGGTCATTCGAGTCCTGTCCCTGCGCACTCACCGTCTCTGGACAGAGCACGGTGTGCAGCGGAAAGAGCGGTAGTTCCACCGTCGGAGCCCGTGAAGCCACCGAACCCAGCCACCGACCGCTCCACGGTTCCCGATCTAGTTGGAGCAGCTTTTCGCTGAGCCGGCATCGTCGGCGGTGCGAAAGCTGGTGCCGCAGCCGCAGGCCGCGACGGCATTGGGGTTGTTGACCGTGAAGCCGGCGCCCATAAGCGTATCGACGTAATCGATCTCGGCGCCCTTCAGCAGGTGGATGCTCTTGCCATCGACATAGACGGTGACGCCGTTGGCCTTGATGACCTTGTCCTGGGCGGTTGGGGCGTCCTCGAGCATCATCTCGTACTTGTGGCCAGAGCAGCCGCCGCTGGTGATGTGGACGCGCAGGCCGATGTTTGGGTTGGTCCCTTGGGCCACGATCTCACGGAGCTTCAGGGTGGCGGCGTCGGTCATATTGAGCACCGTGGTCGGCTGGACCTCGATCAACTGGACTTCAAGCATCTGCCGCGGCCTCCTTCTGAAGGGTCAAGTTCCGTGATGGCGTCCGGGTAATGGTGACGATTCCGGCCAGTCACCATATCGTACGTGCGGTAACGAGTTTTGACAAGTAACCCGCTTAAATCCCGGGTTACCCTTCGATCCCCTCGCCGACGGTGGCGATACCAGCCCATCGGCTCGGCGTGGTGGCTCGGGAGGTGCGCGTCGCGCTCACCACATTATGCCGGCTTCCTTGGGGTCCCAAGGCTCGGCCAGCAGGGTGACCGTGACGTCGTGCTCGACCACGGTCTCGGTCTGCTCCTTGACCTGGGCGAGGATCGAGGCGGCGTACGGACAGAAGGGCGTGGTCAGGATCATCCTCACCTCGGTCGAGTCCGGGGCGAGGATGATCTGCTTGATGAGCGCCAGTTCCACGACATTCATCCCGATCTCCGGGTCCACGACGGAGCGCAGGGCGTCGAGGATGGCGAGCTCCGTGGCACGGCGCTCGGCGTTGAAGGCGGGCGGCGCGACGTCAGGGGTGGCGATGCTTGTCTCGTTGATCATCGCTAAATCATACTACCGCGCTCGGAAATAACCAACAGGTGAATCGTGTGTGACTGAGACGGCGGATGCTCGTCTGGCCGCGGGCCGAGTTTCGCGCCGTCGGCGATCGGACGATGGAGACCTGCGTCGTACGTGCGGCAGGTGCCTGACCGCCCTCGACGAGTTCGCGGCAGCCGCCGCTGCCCTGCGTAGGGCCCTCATCCACGTCGTCGAGGCCGGGATCTGGCCGGACATGGGTGCTCTAGGTGGGTGGTGTTGTTCGCGGGCGGGTGAAACCAGCGGCATACGCCCGTAGCCTGCTCCGACGGCCACCTGATCGGTGCACGAGCACTTCGGGTTTCGCGGGTGCCCGTTTGGTCCCTTTCGATAAAGCTCTACCGACTTGCATCAGGGTCCACGGCCTCATTTCGATCGAGGACGGCGAGTAGCTCGCGCCATTCGCCGTCACTCATGTCTTCGGGCCTCACGAGATTGGACGTCGGCACGGCGGCGCGGATCACGCGGATAGCCTTGGAGGAGAGGCTGACACCCTCGAGCCTGTGAATGCGAAATGCCTCGGCCGTCTGCGGGACCCAGGCCCTCAGGAGCTCTAGCAACACCAACGCGTAGGCGCGGATTTCCAGCTGTGCGTCCGGAGACGCCCTCACCTCGACGAAGTGCAGAAGGTTGTGGAGGTCAATCTTCCAGTACCACTGAGTGTAGTAACTCAGGGTCAAGTTCATGCGTGCCAGCTCGCGGGCAAGCCCTAAGCCATCAGGCGTCTCCGAGGGGTCCGCGAGCAGCGTCTCATATCCTTCGTATGCCGCTTCAGCGTTGCGCCTTAGCAGGTCGAGGACTCTCGACGCCCGTTCGGGAGGCAAGACTCCCGCACGACCCTGCCGGGCTGTCTGCGATTGCGGAGCCAGGTCGCCAATGCGCGGAACGTAGAATTCCCGGTCGAGAACGGAGTATCGGCCCGAGTACTCGTTCACACTCGCAGTCCTGTGGCGAATCCACTGCCGGGCGACGAAGATGGGCAGCTTCACGTGCAGCTTGATCTCGCACATCTCGAACGGCGACGTGTGCCGATGGCGCATCAAGTAGCCAATCAACCCGGCATCGGTGCGCTGCTTCGTCGTCCCACGTCCATAGGAGACTCTGGCGGCTTGGACGACAGAGGAGTCGTCGCCCATGTAGTCGATCACGCGTATGAACCCGTGATCGAGCACTGGAATCGGCTCGTACAGGATGTCTTCGAGTGCAGGGGCCACTACGCGTCGAGTTGGGCTACGAACTGCACGGAGTGACTCGATCTCCGCTTGTGCGCCACTCGGAAGCCCTGCCATCCCCGTATGCAGCCCAGAGCGGTCGCCGTCAGCCATGGCCGGAGTCTACGCGACGAGTAGCAGGATAGGGTGGTCTCGTCGCGCCAGCCCTCTGCCGTCTCGACGGCAGAGGGCTTGAGAGCCCGTCGTACGCTTCCAGTCCCTGTGCCGCTCGAACTCGGACCGCCAGCCCGGACGAAGGCGATTCGAGCGGATTTCGATCAACCTGGTCATTCGTCGCGACAGCATGGCGCTCGGCCTTCAGTCGCGGTCCAGCTCGAGCACCAGATGCTCGTCGCGCGACATCGTGGCCAGCCACGCGGCTTCGCGAGTGAACTCGACGAGCGCCGGCTCCGGGATGGGATCGCCCGGCATGTACGTCACGAAGCGCACCTTGCGGAGGCCCAGGTGCGCGCCCCGGAGCAGACCGTCGGGATCGGACATCCAGATTCCGTACTCGAACCCGAGGTGGACGTGCTCGACCTCCGGCGCGACGAAGGCGAAGTACCTCGAACGGCGCCCAGCGGGAACCTCGTAGCCGATCAGGTGCCAGCCTGACCGCACTCGTTCGATCGCGTCCGGCACGGCCAGCCGAACGACCGCGCGCAGCCGCTCCGCCGCGTCCCTCGGCGTCGCCGATCACCTGTGCCAAGCGGGCGTGAGCAGCCCTTCGTGCGCGCGGGCCGGTGCCCGCATACTAAGGTGGAGGCGAACTGTGGATGTCGTGAACGTTGCGATCGTGACGGGTCTCGATCATGCCACCGATGCCTTTCGGGACGTCCGTGCACGGCCGCGACCCCCGTGGCCGCGGGCCGGCGACCGGAGGGACAGCTCTCCGAATGCCTCCTCGACGATCGATTGCTGCTGGGTCCGGTGCGCGGCGTGGTACCCCTCGGCCGGGCTCGATCGCTCGGGTCGCGAGACGTCGACGATCGGGACGTTCCCGGGGACAAGTTCGAGAAGCTTGGGCAGCACGAACTTGCGGGCACCCATGTTGCGCGGCTCCTCCTGGGCCCAGACCACCGTCTCGAGGGACGGGTAGCGGGCGACCAGCCGCCGCACCTCCTCGCCGGGAAACGGATAGAGAAGCTCGACTCGACCGATGGCCACGTCGTGTGCCTCTGCGCGCATCGGCGAGAGCAGCAGGTCGTAGTAGAGACGGCCGCTGCACAGCACAAGCCGGCGGACGTCGCTGCGTGATGCCGCGCGGTCCGGATCGTCGAGGACGGCCTCGAACCGGCCGGCGGTCAACTCGTCGACGCTGGAGGTCGCGGCCGGAAGCCTCAGCAGGCTCTTGGGCGTCATCAGCACCAGCGGTCGGACGATCGGGCGGAGGCCCTGGTCGCGCAGCAGGTGAAAGTACTGGGCGGGCGTCGTGCAGTTCGCGACCCGAATGTTGTCCTCTGCTCCTAGGGACAGGTAGCGCTCAAGACGCGCGCTCGAGTGCTCCGGTCCTTGGCCCTCGTAGCCGTGCGGTAGCAGGAGGGTCAGCCGAGAGGTCTCGCCCCACTTCGCTAGGCCCGCGATGATGAACTGGTCGATCACGACCTCGCCGCCGTTGGCAAAGTCCCCGTACTGCGCCTCCCAGAGGACGAGGGTCTCTGGCGCCTCCACGGCATAGCCGTACTCGAACCCGAGGCAGGCCAGCTCCGAGAGGGGGCTGTTGTGCAGCTCGAATGAGGCCCGAGCGCCGGACAGATGCTGGATCGGCGTGAACTGCCGCCCGTCCCCGGCATCGTGGAGCACGAGATGGCGCTGGCTGAACGTCCCTCGTTCGGTGTCCTGGCCGGTCAGGCGAATCGGCGTGCCGTCGAGCAGGAGTGACCCCAGCGCGAGGGCTTCCGCCTGCGCCCACAGGATCCTGCCGTCCGGGCCGAGCGCCGCGCGCCGCCGGTCGAGCTGGCGGATCAACTTGGGATGAACGGTGAAGTCCTCGGGCCAGCGGAGGAGCTCGTCGTTGATGGTTCGCAGGCGGCTTGCGCGGACCGCCGTTGCGGGAACCTCCGTCGAGCCGCGGGTCCTGCGTCGCGGACCGACCAGATTCGCCGCCGGCCGGGGCTCGGTCGCCCCAGGTTCCGCGACGGCCTCCAGCTCGCCGTCCGTCACCCTGCTCGCCACCGACTCCTGGATCTCCGCCAGGCGTGCCTCCGCAGCACTGAGCATCGCCTCTCCGGCGCTGAGCTCGAGGGTGCCCTCCTCGACCAGGCGCCGCAGGTAGAGCTCGCGGACCGTCGGGTGCTCGGCGACCCGAGCGTACATCAGCGGTTGTGTATAGGCCGGCTCGTCCTCCTCGTTGTGGCCGTGGCGACGGTAGCCCACGACGTGGATGACGAAGTCGCCATGAAACCGTTCGCGGTAGGCGACGGCGAGCTCTACCGCCGCCAGGCAGGCCTCCGGATCGTCGGCGTTGACGTGGACGATCGGCACGTCGAAGCCCTTGGCAAGATCACTGGCGTAGTCGGTCGAGCGGCCGTCACTCGGCTCGACCGTGAAGCCGAGCTGATTGTCGGCGATGAGGTGGGTCGTCCCGCCGGTCGTGTAGCCGGCGAGACGCGCGAGGTTAAACGTCTCGGCGACCACGCCCTGCGCAGCAAACCCGGCGTCTCCATGGATCAGCACGGGCACCGCGAGGCGGACGTCCCGGCTCACCGTAGGTCCCTTGCGATCGCTTTGCTCGGCGCGTGCCCGGCCCTCGACCACGGGGTCGACTGCCTCGAGGTGGCTCGGGTTGGACGAGAGCGTCACCAGGATCGGGCCACTCGCGGTCTGATGGACGCCGTCCGCGCCGCGGTGGTACTTGACGTCGCTCGTCTCACCCTCGGGCGGGAGGTCGGCCTCGGCCGTTGAGTGGCTGCGCTCGAACTCGTCGAGGATCACGGCGTCGGGGACGCCCACCACCTGGACGAGGACGTTCAGGCGACCCCGATGGGCCATTCCGAGCTTGACCGTCCTGGCGCCGGCCCGTCCGACCAGCTCGATGATCTGGTGCAGCATCGGGACGAGGACATCGAGGCCCTCGATCGAGAACCGCTTCTGGCCCAGGTACGCACGCTGGAGAAAGTGCTCGAAGGCCTCCACGGCCGTCAGCCGGGTGAGAAGTTTCCGCTTGTCGTCCGCGGTAAGGGGGACCCGATGCGTTCCCGTCTCGATCGTCTTCCGCAGCCACGTCCGCTCGTCGTGGCTGTTGATGTGCTCGATCTCGTAGGCGATGGTTCCGCAGTAGGTGCGACGCAGCTCCGGCAGGACATCCGCCAGGTTGGCTCCCGGCAGGTCGACACGCAGCAGGTCGGCCGGGACACACGCCAGCTCCTCCGGAGTGAGGCCCCAGGCCTCCGGTTCCAGGGCCGGCTCGCCGGGCGGGGTGCTGCCGAGAGGGTCGAGAGCGGCGGCCCGGTGGCCGAATTGGCGATAGGAGTGGACGAGGGCCACACCGGCGGCGATTTCGGCCAGGCCGCTGGTCGCGGCGGGAGACGCCACGCCGACGGTCGCGGGCGCGACCGTCGTGGTCGTCACTGAGACCACCGACCGCGGGATCTCCAGGCAATCCGCGACGTAGCCGTAGAAGTCGTCCGCGCCTCCGAGCAGTTCTTCCACCGTGGCCAGGAAGCGGCCCGATTCGGCACCCTGGATGATCCGATGGTCGTAGGTGCTGCTGACCGTCATCACGCTCCCGCCGGCGACCTTGTGGATCGCACCGGTGGCGACGATCGCGCCCTGGCCCGGCATCAGGCGAGGGATGGACGCGGTCGTGCCCACCGTCCCCGGGTTGGTGAGCGTGATGCCGGCGCCCACGAGGTCGTCGGCCGAGAGGCGGCTGTCTCTTGCCCGCCCCACCAGATCGTCGTAGGCGGCCACGAAGGCCGCGAAGTCGAGCTCGTCGGCACCCCGGACCACAGGGACGACCAGAAATGGCTGACCGTCGCGGGTCCGGACGTCCACGGCCAGCCCGAGATTGATCGCGCTCGCGTCGACCCGATGCGGCCGCCCGTCGATCTCCACGAAGTGGGCAGCGAGCGTCGGGTGGACTGCTCCCGCCTGGGCGATGGCATACGCGATCAGGTGGGTGAACGACAGGCGGAACGGGGCCAAGGCCGCGTTGAGTTGGCGCCGCAGCGCAACCATGACATCGACCGGCATGTCGCGGAACGAGGTTGCGGTGGGGACGGTGAGGCTCTGGGTCATGTTGGCGACGAGGCGCGCGCCAATCCCCTGGATCGGAATCGGCACGGCGCGGACCGCGTCGCGGGCCTCGTTCGAACCAGTCATGGAATTGCTCACGGTCGCCATTTACGGTAGCCCCATCGGCCCCATCGCGCACGACTTGTCCGCTCGGCGCGTGGATGTGCGAGCATCCACCCGACAGAGCATCAAGAAGCATCCACGCGGTTTGACCAGCCCGGGCCCCTGCCTCACCTTGGTTGCGCTCGCAACAGAATCGTAGAGTAGAGCTGGAGTCACGGCAATGACACCCGGCGATCTCGGTCTACTCATCCTGCGTCTCATGATCGGCCTGACCTTCGCCGCCCACGGCGCGCAGAAGGTATTTGGATGGTGGTCGGGTCCGGGGTATGCCGGCTGGCGCGCCGGGGTCGAGCACATGGGGCTCCGTCCGGTAGGCTTCTGGGCCCTCGTCTCGACGGCGGCCCAACTCGGGGGCGGGGTCCTGCTCGCCGTGGGTCTCCTGACGCCCCTGGCGACCGCGGCACTCATCGCCCAGTCGGTCGTGATCGTCGCGCTCGTAAACTTGCAAAAGGGCTTCTGGAACGCCAACGGCGGCGTCGAGTTCCCGCTCAGCCTCGCGGCGGGGGTCGTGGCCCTGGCCGGTACGGGATCTGGGTCGGCGTCGCTCGATGCGGCGCTTGGGCTGTCCTACTCGGCGGAAGTTCGCGGTCTGCTCATCGCGGTCGGGGTCCTCGGCGCCCTCGTTGCGCTCGCGATTTCGCGCATTACGACCAGTGGAGCGCCCGGCGGCGGCAGGGCCACCCTAGCGCGGCTCAGGCCGACGGTCGCCAGGACACCCGCAGCGGGTTCAGCGTCCTGGTTCCGGGACGCCACACTTGTCACCTATCCCAACGAGTCCCACATGTTCCTGCATCGTGTGGGGCAGATCTATTTCGGATCGAGGCTTCGCGCCGGAGATCCGTGTCGAACATGCGGCTGGCCGCGGTGATCCGCTCGACGATGGCCGCGTGGTCCTGGCCCCGGGCAGTTCGCGTCGCTCACCGGGGCACAGGAGAACTACGACCCCCAGGTCGTTCCTGCGACGCCGGGACCGGGCTTTGCATCGCCGCCCAGCGCGATCGTGAGACGCATCCCGGCGCGCCGGCCGCCTCTACGCCTCGTGGAAGATCAGGTCGCGGTCCCGGACGTGATCGTCGACCTCGAGGGCAACGTCGTCCCCGGGGCCTGCCCGGTCGACCTTCGCGCGCTCGACCTCCATCGACGCGACGTTCTGGACGAGGTCGGTGGTGTGACCGCGAATGTGGATCTTGTCGCCCAGGGCGAGCGGCGCGCTCAAGCGGACTGCGGCAACCGAGCGATGGCTGAAGTAGTGGGTCACCTGGCCGATCGCCTCGGCCGGGTCGTGTCCGGCGGACATGCGACACCTCCGTGCGGTTCCACCGTACACCGATCGACGTCATTCGAGCAGCCGCTCGGCGCCGAGTTCGACGGGACGTTCGGTCCATTCGCGGAGCTCATCCGGCACGCCCGGAACGGGCTCGCTCCACGGGTCCATCCGGGCGTCGACGTAGAAGTTCACCTGGAGCGTCGGGTCGAGATCGGGAAAGTCGGTACGGTTGTGCGCCCCGCGCGTCTCGCGCCGCTCGATGGCGCCGCGCAGGGTGGCCTCGGCGACCGTGAGTCCGGCGCGCAGGTCGAGCGCGTGCGCGAGGTCCGTCCAGCCTTCGGCGCCCGGCCGAACGTCGACGTCGGCGGCGGTCTCGCGTAGAACCTCGATCTCCCTCAGGCCCTCCCGCAGGCCGTTCTCGTCGCGGACGACCCCGCACCGCTCCCACATCACGTCGCGCAGGCGGCGCTGGAGCGGACGGGCAAGCTCGGCGCCGGGTCGAGTCAACGCGTCCAGCTCGTCGAGCCCCTCGTTGATCGCACGCCGCGACCGTATGAAGGCCTCGGCTTCGAGCGCGAAGGCCGCCGCCGCCTCGCCGGCGCGGCGTCCGGAGATCAGCGCCTCGCCGAGTGAGTTCCCGCCGAGCCGGTTCGCGCCATGCAGTCCGCCGACGCACTCGCCGGCGGCATAGAGACCCGGCACGTCTGTCGCGTGCGTCTCCGGATCGACGACGATCCCGCCCATCGTGTAGTGCGCGGTCGGGGCAACCTCCATCGGCTCGCGTGAGATGTCAAGCATCTGCCACTCGACGAACTGACGGTACATGCGCGGCAGCTTCTCGCAGATGTAGTCCTTGCCACGGTGGGTGATGTCGAGGAACACGCCGCCGTGCGGGCCGCCTCGTCCCTGGACGATCTCGGTGTAGTTCGCCAGCGCCACGCGGTCACGCGAGCTGAGCTCGAGCCGGACAGGGTCATAACGCTCCATGTACCGCTCGCCGACCGCGTTGTACAGGCGCCCGCCCTCGCCGCGGACGGCTTCCGTGACAAGGGTCCCCGCCGCCTCCTCGGGGAACACCATGCCGGTCGGGTGGAACTGGACCAGCTCCATGTCCATGAGCCGGCAGCCCGCGTCGAGCGCCAGGCGCATACCGTCACCATAGTTCTCGTCGCGACGCGAGGAGCTCCGTCGCCAGATGCGCGTGTGACCGCCCGTCGCGAGGATGACCGCGTCGGCGAGGTGAACGGTCCGCTCGCCAGTGTGCAGGTCGAACGCGAGCGCGCCAAAGCACGTTCCGTCGGCGACGAGCAGCCGAGAGACGTACTGGTCCTCCTCGACACGGATGCCGAGCTCGGCGGCCTTCGCAGCAACGGTGCGCAGGATCGCGCGTCCGGTGAAGTCGCCGGCGTAGCAAGTTCGCCGCCAGCGGTGGGCGCCGAAGAAGCGCTGGTCCAGTTCGCCGTCCTCTGTGCGCGCGAACTCGCACCCCCAGGCGGCGAGCTCGAGCACGGCGTCCGGCGACTCACGCGCCATGATCTCGACCGGCCGAGGATGTCCGAGGAAGTAGCCCTCGCGCACGGTGTCGGCGAAGTGCTGCTCCCAGGAGTCCTCCGGGTCGCGCGTCCCGAGCGCCGCGTTGATGCCGCCGGAGGCCAGCACAGTGTGTGCGTCCAGCCGCGCGCGCTTCCCGAGCATGAGCACCTGAACGCCCGCCTGTGTGGCAGCGATGGCGGCGCGGTAGCCGGCCGCGCCGGTGCCGATGACGAGGACGTTGGAGGTCTCGGTTCGGTGCACAGACTCATGGTGCACCCGTGGGGTTCGGAAATCCAGATTCGATCACGCGGCCGCTCCGCGGTGCTCGTGGATCAGCCCGCCGAGCAGGTCCCCTCGGCGAACGTCTCGTGGACTCACCGGCATCGAGTCCCGGGCTTCGGCCAGCGGTGTCGCGAGGGCGAGAGCGCGATTGATCGAGTTGATTGCGGCCCCGGCCGTCGACGGGAGCGAGCCATCGCTTCACCGCTGCGGGTTTGATCAAAAGTGGATTTTGGCTGCTGCGAAGTGAAGCGCGGGCACCATCGGCTCGCCGTCCCCGGCAGTGGATCGGCGGTCGAGCTGACGTCGTCGTCTCGCCGACGATCTCCTCAAGCCGTCGGCCCGCTCGCCCGCCCGCGGAGCCACGGGATCAGTCCACCGGCCAGCAACAGGGAGACCTGCCGACCGGACAGTCGGTGCTGGGTAACGAATACCTCGCCGCGGGTGGCGTTGCGGACCTTGACCTCGGTGCCCGAGGCGATCGCATCCCGAATGCCCTCGATGACGAGGACGTCATCCCGCACGACTCGCTCATAGTCCTCGGGGTCAACGAACTCCAGCGCCAGCACCCCGAAACTCGCCAGGTTCTGCCAGTGGATGCGGGCGAAGGAGACGGCGAGGACCGCGCGTAGGCCGAGGTAGCGCGGCGCGATCACGGCATGCTCTCGCGAGGATCCCTGTCCGTAGTTGGCGCCGCCGACCACGATGTGGCCGCTGCCTTCCCTGGTGGCGAGTGCCCGAGCCGGGTAGCTCTCGTCGATCGGCAGGAAGGCGAACTCGGCCAGCCTGGGGATGTTGCTACGGTAGGGCAGCACCCGCTCGCCGGCCGGCAGGATCTCGTCGGTCGACACGTCATCGCCGACCTTGAGTGCGACGGGGGCCTCGATTCGCTCGGGCAGCGGGTCGAAGTCGGGCAGCGCGGAGATGTTCGACCCGATGACCAGCTCAACCCGCCGGGCCTCCTTCGTCGGCAGCGGCGGCTCGAACATCGCGAGGTTCACGCTGGAGCGGGCCGGCAGCTCGACATGCGGGTAGTCGATGCCGAGCAGCCGCGGCAGATCGCGTGGATCGGTGATCTCGCCCGTCAGCGCGGCCGCGGCGGCGGTCTCCGGGGAGCAGAGGTAGACCGAGTCCTCCCTCGTCCCGGACCGGCCCGGGAAGTTGCGTGGGAACGTCCGCAGGCTGTTCCGCCCGGTCGCCGGCGCCTGGCCCATACCGATACAGCCCATGCAGCCGGACTGGTGGAGCCGCGCGCCGGCCGCGATCAAACCGAGCGTCGCACCCATGTCCGTGAGGTCCTGCAGGATCTCCCGCGACGAGGGGTTGACGTCGAAGGAGACGCGGGGATGGGTCTGCCTCCCGAGAACAATCGCGGCGACGACAGCGAAGTCGCGCAGCCCGGGGTTGGCCGACGAGCCGACGACGACCTGCGCGACCTCTCGGCCGGCTACCTCGCGGACCGGGACGACGTTGCCTGGTGAGCTTGGCAGCGCGATCAGCGGCTCGAGGGTGGACAGATCGATCTCCTCGGTCACGTCGTACGTCGCGTCGACGTCGGCGAGGAGCTCGACGAAATCGGCCTCGCGCTGCTCGGCACGAAGGAACGTCCGGACCTGGTCATCGGCCGGGAAGACCGTGCTCGTGGCGCCCAGCTCAGCCCCCATATTCGCGATCACGTGCCGGTCCATCGCCGCGAGGTGCGCCAGACCAGGACCGTGGTACTCGATGATCCGGTTGACGCCGCCCTTGACGCCGTGCCGGCGGAGCATCTCGAGGATGACGTCCTTGGCGCTGACCCAGGCCGGCAGCTCGCCAGTCAGGCGGACCCCCCAGATCTCGGGCATCCGCAGGTAGACGGGTTCGCCGGCGATCGCCATCGCCACCTCGACGCCGCCGAGCCCGATCGCCAGCATGCCCAGCGAGCCGGCAGCAGGGGTGTGGCTGTCCGAGCCGACCAGCGTCTTGCCTGGGATGCCGAAGCGCTGCATGTGAGTGGGGTGGGAGATGCCGTTGCCGGCCTTCGAGTACCAGAGTCCGAAGCGTTTACAGCCCGAGCGCAGAAACTCGTGGTCCTCGGCGTTCTTGTTGTCGGTCTGCAGGAGGTTGTGGTCGACGTACTGCACCGACACCTCGGTTCGCGCCCGGTCGAGGCCGAGCGCATCGAGCTCGAGCATGACCATCGTCCCGGTGGCGTCCTGGGTGAGCGTCTGGTCGATGCGCAGGCCGATCTCGCTCCCGATGGTGAGGTCGCCGGAGACCAGGTGGGATGCGATGAGCTTCTGGGTGACGTTCTGGCCTATGGCGTGCCTCTTGAATGTATCTTAGCTGAGAGCTTGGACGATAGGCGCATCTTGCGTGGCCCTTCCTGCGCCCAGACGACGCTCTCGAGGCCCGGGAAGGGATAGGGCAGCTCCACGCGGGCGATGGCCACTCCACGCGGGCGATGGCCACGCGATCTGCCCAGGCCACGAAGGGAAGAGAGGATCAGGTCGTAGTAGACCCGCCCGCTGCACAAAACGAGCCGAGGCTGGCACTCGAGTGCTCGGGCCGCTGGCCTTCGTAGCCGTGCGGCAGGAACAGCGTGAGGCGGGAGGTCTGGCCCCACTTGGCGAAGCCGGCGATGAGGAACTGGTCGATGATCACCTCGGCGCCTTTGACGAAGTCGCCGTATTGGGCCACCCACAGTACGGGCGTCTCCGGCGCCTCGACCGCGTACCCGTATTCGAAGCCGAGACAGCCGTACTCCGACAGCGGGACGTCTCGCGCAGCTCCAGCGGTGCCTTCGCCTCGGCCAGATGCTGGATCGGCGCATGCGCCCTGCCATTCGTCACATCGCGCAACACGAGGTGGCGCTGGCGAACGTGACGAGCAGGGTGTCCTGGCCCGTGAGGCGGATGGGTGTGCCGCCCAGCAGCAGCGAGCCGAGTGCCAAGGCGTGGTCGCGGAGACGGGGTGCAAGCTAGGCGGGCCTCACGGCGCGACGATGAACCGACACCCCAGGAACTCGACCGTGCGTGGCTCGACCGGTGTGGCGGTGAAGTCCACGGGCACAGCCCGCAGATGGATCGTGGCAACGGGCCATGTCGCCACGGTGACGAGCCCCATCGCGGCCCGGAGCCGGACCGTCTGCCGGCCGATGGGCGCGTCGCGGGTGCGACGGCCGGACAGCGATGGACGGAACGGCCCGATCCCGACGGTCCGAAAGAGCGCGCCGCTCGTTCGAGCGATATCGGGTACGTCGATCTCGAGCGTCTCGAGCCGGATGGACGCCCCGAGTGGGTGGGTCTGGGCGGCTCGGGCGGCACGCTCTGGCGCCGTCCACTCGGCGGCCGTCGGGTCGTGTTCGATGAGAAACGGCGGGGTTGCCGGTCCGAGCTCCCGAGGCGCGGCGAGCCGCCAGCGTACGACCGCGCCGTCGGGCCGTCGGCGCTCGCCGTCGATCGGCGCTGCCAGGTTCGCGCCCCGGGCGTTCAGCCGGGCGACGTCCTCATCGATCGCGTCTGTGGCAACGGCCCACGTCGCGAGCCCACCTCCCCCGTCGAGTGCACGGAGCGATGGCGCGCCGATCCACGATCGGGCGGCTAGGTCGCGGTCGAACACCCCGATCAGCTCGAGGTAGGAATCCCCTAGCCAGACGAGCCGGTTGTACGTCCCGAGCGCGTCGTGGCGTCCGCCACCGCCGGGAGCCAGCCCGACCGTGCGTTCGAGGTCGGCGGCCGCCGCATCAGGGTCTGCGCAGGCGATGACGAGGTGGTCGATCCGCGTGAGCATGGCACCAGCCTATCGCTGCACGGTGCCGACCGCTACCATCCTGATCTCGGACTCGCTGTCACCGACGAGGATGCGTTGCGAAGCCGGGTGTCGGCAGGCCGGCCGCCGCGAAGGTCTGGCGTGCCCGTGCCTTGTCCCGGCTTCGTTCGACTGCTGCGACCGGGTTGTGCGGCAGGCCCAGCCGCTCGGCCGCCATGGCGGCGACCAGCGTCGATCCGTCGTCGACGCCGATCACGGCATCGAGCGGACGGTCCGCGGCGTACCGCTCGATCGTCGCAGCGCCACGCGCCGGGTCGCCCAGCTGGACCCGGAGCGTCCCGCCGCCGGTCAGTGCTTCGAGCGCATTCCGCCGCTCCGACCCGACCACGACCTCCAGGCCCAACCGATCCGCCGCGGCTAGAAAGTCGGCGGTCCGGTAGGTGCGCGTCGGCAGGAGCAGCAGGATCCGGGTCATCGTCTCGATTCTGCGCCTCGCGCGGCCAGATCACCAGCGCCAGCCGGCGCCCACGACCTCGCGCGACCGGGGATCCCGCGCTCGACCTCGGGAGGCAACTGGCGTAGGATGCCGCCTGTGGACGTGCCACTCCTGCTCATCACCCCCGAAGCCCAGGCCAAGATCGCGGCCGCCGCGAAAAGCGCCGGCCACCCGGACGCGCGACTGCGCGTGGCGATCACCGGGCACCGCGGGCCGAGCTTCACCTACAGCTTCTCCCTCGTTTCGCCCAACGAGGTCGACCCGACCGACCTCGTGGTCCAAACGCCCCAGGGCGTGGTGTACGTGCCGGCCGCCGACGCCGACCAGCTGCGCGGCGCCACGATCGGACTGGACGCGTCCACGGTCGGCGGCGCCATCGCGATCGACAACCCGAACGCCGGCTGGGCCGATCCGCTCGCGGCACGCGTTCAGTTCGTGCTCGACACCCAGGTGAACCCGGGCGTCGCGGCCCACGGCGGCTATATCGACCTGCTCGAGGTCCGTGACGGAACCGCCTTCATCTCGATGGGCGGCGGCTGCGTCGGCTGCGCCCAGGTGGACGTCACGCTTCGCCAGGGCGTCGAGGTCTCGATCAGGCAGGCCGTGCCCGAGATCATCGCGATCGTCGACACGACCGATCACGCCTCCGGCGAGAACCCGTACTACACGGCTGCCAAGAAGTAAGGCCGCCCGGCTCAGAGCCTGGCTCTGCCCGCCGCGCCCGCAGACTTGTGCCGCCCGGGACGGTCGAAGTCCCCGTTGGGCTTCCTGCTTCGCCGGGCAGAGCCGCCCTATCCGTGCGGAGTGAGACGAGCAGTAGGGTGACCCATCGAGGGCTCCCGAGTCCTACCGCCCGAGCCACACCCTTGTCTCGTGCTTGAACGGGTGGTCAGGGCGCTGCCCACGGTGGCCCTCGAGATAACGGGCATTGGCTCCCAGGATTCCCCCGATACCGATCAGGACCGTGGGCTCGGCAAGCATGATGCCTTGACCTCCGTGGGCTCGCGTGATGGGGTGGGCGCTCGAGCCGCTAGCTCATATTCTGGCCGACGTCGCCTGCGCGGCATCACACCGGTCATCAGGGTCCCCGCCATGCCTACCCACGAATTCGTGTGCGTCGCCTGCATCCGCCGGCCCAGACGGCAACAGCGGCGTATGATGGCGATCGCGTTCGACTCGGTGATAGGCAAGGGGCATCCAGATGGCTACTATCCTGTGCATTCTCTACGACGACCCCGTGGCAGGCTACCCGACATCGTACGCCCGTGACGCGATCCCGAGGATCGAGCGCTACCCCGATGGTCAGGCCACGCCCTCGCCGGAGCGCATCGACTTCACGCCGGGCGAGCTGCTCGGGAGCGTGTCGGGCGAGCTCGGGCTGCGGCGGTTCCTCGAGGAGCGCGGGCACCGGCTGATCGTGACCTCTGACAAGGACGGGCCGGACTCCGTCTTCGAGCGCGAGCTGCCCGAGGCGGAGATCGTGATCTCGCAGCCGTTCTGGCCCGCCTACCTGACGGCGGAGCGGATCGCCAAGGCGCCGCGGCTGAAGCTCGCAGTGACGGCCGGGATCGGCTCGGACCACGTCGATCTCCAGGCCGCGATCGACCGGGGCATCACCGTCGCCGAGGTGACGTACTCGAACAGCATCAGCGTCTCCGAGCACGTCGTGATGCTGATCCTGTCGCTCGTCCGCAACTACATCCCGTCCTACCAGCGGGTCGTCGCCGGCGGCTGGCATATCGCGGACTGCGTGTCCCGCGCCTACGACCTGGAGGGGATGCAGGTTGGCACCGTCGGGGCCGGGCGGATCGGCTCCGCGGTACTGCGACGGCTGAAGCCGTTCGAGGTCGGGCTGCATTACACTGACCGCCACCGTGTTCCCGCCCTCGAGCAGGCCCTCGACGTCACGTATCACCCGGACGTCGAGTCGCTCGTGCGTGTGTGTGACGTCGTGACGATCAACACGCCGCTGCATCCCGAGACCGAGCACCTCTTCGATGACGATCTTATCGGGCAGATGAAGCGCGGCGCCTACCTCGTCAACACGGCGCGCGGCAAGATCTGCGACCGCGACGCCGTGGTGCGGGCGCTCGAGAGCGGCCAGCTGGCGGGCTATGCCGGCGATGTCTGGTTCCCCCAGCCCGCGCCACAGGATCATCCCTGGCGGACGATGCCCAATCACGCGATGACCCCGCACACGTCCGGCACCACGCTCTCGGCGCAGGCTCGCTACGCGGCCGGTGTCCGGGAGATCCTGGAGTGCTGGTTTGACAACCGCCCGATCCGCGAGGAGTACCTGATCGTCGACGGCGGCAAGCTCGCCGGAGCCGGAGCGCACTCCTACAGCGCGGGCGACGCGACGCGCGGGTCGGACGAGGCCGCACGGTTCAGAGCCGGCTAGCTACAGGTCGTCCAGGCTCGTCACGCACGATGTGGGGAACGTCGCGCCTGTCTTCTCGCTGGGTAGCCAGACCGTGTGGGATGCGTAAACTCCAGGTTGTGCTCCTTGCAACCAGAAGTCACGACCTCGCCGTCTCCCCGGCATCGAGGCCGGGCCCCGTCTGACGGATCGAGTCATGGCTGATACAGCTCGTCCGTTTTCGCCGCCATGATGAAATCGTTGCGATGCAGGCCCTTGATTTTGTGCGTCCACCATGTGACCGTCGTCCTACCCCATTCGGTCAGCAGCGCAGGGTGATGCCCCTCTGCCTCTGCAAGCGCGCCAACCTTCTTCGTGAATTCCAACGCCTGCGCAAAATCGTCCACTGAAAAGACGCGTCTCAGGCGTTTGAGTCCATCGAGCTCAACGATGTCCCAACCAGAGACTTGGCAATGAAATTCGGCGATCTCGGCATCCGTCACGGTCGGTGCGTCCTTGCGGCACGCGACGCACTTCATCTGCGTTAGTGTCTGCATCTCCCTGTCTCCCCTTGAATCGGTTCCTCATAAGCGGCTTCTCGTAGGGTCAGAGTACCGCTCGCGGTAACGGCCCAGCTGAACCTCGGCTCCAAGCGAAAGTTGCACAGGCTACGTAGTTCGCCGCAACTCGCGTGCGGCGGGCACGACCGTCATCACGTCCACGAGACGCAGGTCGAGATAGGTCGTGTAGAGACGGTTCGGCTCAAGGGGCAACGCCTCGAACGCGTCAGCGGCGGCCGTGCGCTCGGCACGCAACCAGGCGGGCTCACCGCGTTCCGTCCCGAGACGCTCGATGAGCGCCCGGTCGGCGAAGGAGAACGGGAGGTCGGTAGGCGCCTACCGGAAGAGGTCGGTGGGCGCCCGCCGGACCGGACGGGGTCCGGGTTTCGGCGACGAGTGCGAGGCGTCGGCGACGTCCGCCGCCTCAGTCGTCATCCGAGCGACCCCTCCATCTCGAGCTTCACGAGCCGGTTGAACTCGATGGCGTACTCCATCGGCAGTTCCTTCGTGAAGACCTCCAGGAAGCCCTGGACGATGAGGTTCGTCGCCTCGTTCTCCGTCAGGCCGCGACTCATCAGGTAGAAGACCTGGTCGGCGCTGACCTTGCCGACCGTGGCCTCGTGGGTCATCGTCGTGTCGTCTTCCTGGATGTCGATGTACGGGTAGGTGTCGCTGCGGCTGATGTCGTCGAGCATGAGCGCGTCGCAACGCACGCTGGCGACGACATTCGTGGCCCCCGGCAACACCTTGAGCGAGCCGCGGTAGGTCGACCGGCCGCCATCCTTGGAGACGGACTTGCTCACGATCCGCGAGCGGGTGTTGGGTGCCAGGTGGACAGCCTTGGCCCCGGTGTCCTGATGCTGGCCCTTGCCCGCGACGGCGACGCTGATGATGTCGGCCGTGGCGCCCTCGCCGCGCAGGTAGATGGCCGGGTACTTCATGGTGAGGCGCGAGCCGGTATTCGCGTCGATCCACTCCACGTTGCTGTTGGCGTGGGCGTGGGCGCGCTTGGTGACCAGGTTGTAGACGTCGTTCGACCAGTTCTGGATCGTCGTGTAGCGGACCTTGGAGCCGGCCAGCGCGACGACTTCGACGACGGCGACATGGAGCGACTCGGTCGCATAGACCGGCGCGGTGCAGCCCTCGATGTAGTGGACCTTGGCGCCCTCGTCGACGATGATCAGCGTCCGCTCGAACTGGCCGGTGTTCTCGCCGTTGATGCGGAAGTAGGCTTGCAGCGGGAGCGGGACCTCGACACCCTTCGGCACATAGACGAACGAGCCGCCCGACCAGACCGCGGCGTTGAGCGCCGCGAACTTGTTGTCCTCCGCCGGGACGACCGTGGCGAAGTACTTGCGGAAGAGCTCCGGGTAGTCGATGAGCGCCTGATCCGTGCCCATGAACACGACGCCGATCTTGGTCAGTTCTTCCTTGACGGAGTGATAGACGACCTCGCTGTCGTACTGCGCGCCCACGCCGGCCAGGAACTTGCGCTCCGCCTCGGGGATGCCCAGCCGCTCGAAGGTGGCCTTGATCTTTTCCGGCACGTCGTCCCACGACTTCTCTTCGCGCGCCGACGGCTTGCGGTAGTAGACGATGTTGCCGAAGTCGATCTTCGACAGGTCGCCGCCCCACGCCGGCATCGGGCGCTTGAGGAAGTGCTCATAGGCGCGCAGGCGGAACTGGAGCATCCAGTCCGGCTCGTTCTTGAAGCCGCTGATCTCCTCGACCGTCTCGCGCGTCAAGCCGCGTTTCGTCTCGACGAGGTAGGTGATGTCGTCGTGGAAGGCGAACTGGTCGCGCTGGTCGGTGACGATCTCGCGGGTTGCTGTGGTCGCTGTCATGAGATCTCCCGTGCTGTGTAGCGGCACCCGAGGCGCCGCGGCCCGGCCTGGTCGAGGCTTGTTTCTAATTCCGAGTCAGATTGTCGGGATTACGCGCCGAAGTGTCAAGCGACGGGTCGGGATGAGAGATAGAGAGGGGCAAAGCTGCGCGAAACCGGACGCGGTTCGACAGTGAGCCCGCCACCCAGGCCAGCGACGAATCAGTCCCTGCTACCGGTGGATCCAGGCTAGGTGAACGCCGACCTTCATGACGATCACCCGGCTCGGCTGGTCCATCCGGAACTGCCTCCGACGGGGCGTCTGCTGACTTCTCCTCTCGCCCGCAATGCCCGCCGGATCCCCCTGCCGTGCACGTCCTGACGGGACGGATGGTAGATTCGGCGCATCGGCCGCATCGGCCGCATCGGCCGCTGCGCCGATCGTCCGTTCGCACCCGAGCCCCGAGAACCAGGGAAAGGCACGCCCCGCTTGGCCATCGAGCAGCCCCAGGAATTCCTCGTCCAGCCCGTCGACGCCTCCTGGCTCCAGTGCAACATCGAGTGCCAGGAAGCGTGCCCGGTCGGGACGAATTGCCGTGGCTACCTCAACCTTGCCGCCGAAGGCCGGTTCGAGGAGGGCTACATCCTGGCGCGCGAGACGAACCCGGTCGCCGCGATGTGTTCGTATGTCTGCTCGGCGCCGTGCGAGCGGGCCTGTCGTCGTGGCGACATCGATCGGCCACTGGCGATCCGGGCGATGAAGCGCTTCCTCGTCGAATGGCATGAGGCGTCGGGCATCCCGGACGTGATGCCCCAGATCACGCCGCGCGACGAGCGCGTGGCGATCGTCGGTGCCGGACCGGCCGGTCTGAGCGTCGCCCGCGAGCTCGCCACCGCGGGCTACCAGTGCACCGTCTTCGACAGCCTGCCGTACGGTGGCGGGACGATGCTCATCGGCGTGCCGGCCTTCCGCCTGCCGCGTGAGGCGATCGAGAACGACGTGCGCCTGATCGAGCGGCTGGGCGTCCGGTTCGTGTATGACACGACGATCGGGGTGGACATCACGTTCGAGCAACTCCAGCGGGACTTCGACGCGATCGCGATCACCGCCGGCGCCATGGACGCGGTGGCCCTGGACATCCCCGGCGCCGATCTCGAGGGTGTCCAGTACGGCGTCGATTTCATGAAGCAGGCCAACCTCGGCCAGCCCCTGGAGGTCGGGACCGACATCGTGGTCATCGGTGGCGGCTACACCGCGATGGACTGCTCGCGCACCAGCCTGCGCCACGGCGCCGAGCGCGTCTCGATCGTCTACCGGCGCACCCGCTCGGAGCTCGTCGTCGACGAAGAGGAGCTGGGCGAGACCGAGCGTGAAGGCGTGCGCCTGGAGTTCCTGGCCAGCCCGATCGAGATCCTGGGCGAGGACGGCAAGGTCAGCGGCGTCAAGTTCATCCGTAACCGGTTGGGTGAGCCGGACGCGTCCGGCCGCCGTTCCCCGGTGCCGATCGCGGGCTCCGAGTTCGTCATCCCGGCCAAGACCGTCATCCCCGCCGTCTCACAGGCGGCCGACCTGACCTTCCTGCCGATCGAGGCGAAGTTCCAGATCAACCGCGGCCGGGTCAAGGTGGACCCCGCCACGTACGCCTCCAACGTCCGGGGCGTCTTCGCCTGCGGCGACTTCGTGACCGGCCCGACGACCCTGGTCGAGGCGGCCGGCCACGGCAAGAAGTGCGCCTACGCCATCGATCGCTACCTGGCCGGCCGGACCGACGTCTCGGTCAGCGCCAACGTCAAGATCACCAGCTCGTGGCGCCACGACATGCCCGAGTTCTACGACGTCCTGCCGCGCCAGCACATCCCGATGCTGCCGGTGACCGCGCGGATGCCATCGACCGAACCGGTCGTCAACTTCAACACGCCGGTTGAGCTTGGCTACGACGCCAATGCCGCCGTCGCCGAGTCGATCCGCTGTCTCATGTGCAATTACAACATCTGGTTCGACCCGTTCCGCTGCGTCCTGTGCGGCGCCTGTGCCGATGTCTGCCCCGTCGGCGTCATCCACCTGGTCGACATCAACCAGCTCAAATCCGAGGGGCCGCTGCCCGAGCTCGAGGAGGCCTACGGCTGGGACAACGGCGGGGCGATGATCATCGACGAGGAGAGCTGCATCCGCTGCGCGCTGTGCGTCAAGCGCTGCCCGTTCGACGCCATTACGATGGAGCGGTTCGAGCTCCAGGAGATCTCGAGTGACGGCCGGCTCTACAAGGAGTCGTACCGCGACGCGCAGCTGGCCGGCACCCCCGGTGTGGCAGGAGGATCCCGGTGAGTTTGTGGCCGATGTCGGCGCGGCACTAAGGCGACCATGGCCGACCTGATCACGCGCCCCCAAAGCCGCCCCGCACTGGACCAGCAGTCGCTCGCCGAGCGACTGCTGGAGGCTCAGGCGCCGCAGCGCCCGCAGTCGACCCCGCGCATCCGCATCGAGGTCGACGGCCGCATCCTCGAAGGGTTCGAGGGCCAGACGATCCTCGAGGTGTGCCGCGCCAACGGCATCGAGATCCCGACCCTGTGCTACGAGCCGAAGCTGCCCGGCTTCGGGGCCTGCCGGATGTGTGTCGTCGAGGTCGAGGGCGAGGAGCACCCGCCGATCTCGTGCGCGCGCGTGTGCGCGCCGGAGATGAAGGTCCAGACCCAGACCGAAGAGGTGCGCCGCCTGCGCCGGACGAACCTGGAGCTGATCTTCTCCGACCACAACGCCTATTGCCTGCCGCCCTGCCAGAACAAGTGCCCCAGCTCCATCGACATCCCGGGCTTCCTGAAGGCCAACGCACAGGCCGATTGGCGCGAGTCGGCGCGGATCTTCAAGCGGACGATCCCGTTCCCGAGCATCCTCGGGCGGGTCTGCCCGGCGCCGTGTGAGGATCACTGCCGACGCGACGAGGTCGACGAGGCGATCGCCATCCGCGACAGCCACCGCTACGCCGGCGACCAGGTCCTGAAGTCGATGCTCGACGACGGGGTGGACCCACCACTGCCGTTCGAGCGCCAGGCACCCTCGGGACGACGAGCCGCGATCATCGGCTCGGGGCCGGCCGGCATGAGCGCCGCGTTCTACCTGCTCCTGGCCGGCCACGATGTGACGGTCTTCGAGCGCGACCCGGCGCCGGGCGGCATGCTCCGGTACGGCATCCCGCAATACCGCCTGCCGAAGGTCGAAGTCCTCGAAGCGGAGTACGAATCGATCACGCGTCTCGGCGGCAAGATCGTCTGCAATACCGGCTTCGGCCGCGACTTCACGCTGGATGACCTGACCTTCCAGGGCTTCGATTCCGTCCTCATTGCGATCGGCTGCTACGACACGAACAAGCTGGGCATCCCGGACGACGACGCGCCCGAATGTATCGAGGGCCTGGAGTACCTGCGCACGGCGACCCTCGGCCTGCCCTACCCGGACCACGCCGGCAAGCGGGTCGTGGTCATCGGTGGTGGGTTCACCTCCATGGACTGCTCGCGGATCTCCGTCCGCCAGGGCGCCAAGGCAGTAACGCTGGTCTATCGCCGCGACATGAAGGACATGCCGGCTTCCAACGAGGTCCACGAGGCGATCGAGGAGGGCGTCACCGCCATCTTCCAGGCCGGTCCGGTCCGTGTCATCGCCGACGAAGCCCGCAACGTCACGGGCGTCGAGTTCATCCGGATGGTCCTGGGTGCACCGGATGCGTCCGGCCGCCGCCGGCCCGAACCGGCCCCTGGCACCGAATTCATCATCCCATGCGACCGTGTCCTGCTGGCCATCGGCCAGGGGCCGGAGCTCGACTGGCTGGGACAGCCCGGCAACGAGGGACCGGAGAAGACGATACTGCACCGGCTCAGGGCGGACGCGGTGACCTTCGAGACCGGCCGCCCGGGCGTGTTCGGGGCCGGCGACGTGCGGATCGGGTCCGCGACCGTCGTGCAGGCCTGCGCCGAGGGCCGCCGCGCGGCGTACGCTGTCGACGCCCACATGAAGGGCCTCGACCTGAGCGCCATCCGGACCCGCCAGACACTGGCCGAGCCGCAGCCCGAGTTCCTGTCCATCGTACCGTTCACCATGGAGGCCAAGGAACCGCGCTACCGGATGAAGGTGCTGGAGGCGGAGGAACGCAGAAACAGCTTTATCGAGTACGAACTGCCATATACCCGCGAGGAAGCGGTCGCCGAGTCGACCCGCTGCCTGCAGTGCACCTGCGAGGCGATCGGCTTCTGCGACCTGCGTCGCCTTGGGATCGAGTACGGGACCACGCTCCAGACCCTCGAACCGCAGCACAACGCCGGGGCCGGCTACCGGAGCGTCACCGAGAACCGCTTCACCGGCACCAACCACGACTACATCCGGGACGATTCGCACGCCTTCATCCTGCGCGAGCCGTCACGCTGCATCGACTGCGGCCGCTGCGCGACCGTGTGCGCCGAGGTCGTCGGGGCGGCCTGTTACGACTTCATGCGGATCGGCTTCGACACGCTCGTCACGACGCCGCTGGACATGAGCCTCAACGACACCCCGTGCGTCTCGTGCGGACGGTGCGCCGAGACCTGCCCGACCGGCGCCCTGATGCTCAAGCCGCGCATCCTCCAGAAGTTCGAGGTCGACGAGAGCCGCTGTATCCTGTGCGGTATCTGCGTGGACGCCTGCCCATACGACGCACTGCGCCATGGTCCGGACATCGAGCTCGCCGACACGAGCCGCGCGAACCCGATGATCGATCTGATGGCCATCGCGGCGATCGACCGCGAGACTGAAGTCACCTACATCCGGCGCGAGCGCGATTGGGCGTCCACAGCGGCCGCGGAAGGACGCATCATCGACCCGACGCGGATGCTGCCCATGCTCCCGCCGACCATCGGGGGCGTCCCCGCCAATGGCAACGGGCATGGAGCCGCCATCGCACCGATCCATCCCGAGTAGACGACGGGACGTGCTGCAGCGATCGATCCCGATCATCCTGGCGCTCGCCGTCGTCGGCCTGGTCATGGGCGTCGCGGCGATCATGCTGGTCTTCCTCGGCCAGGACTGGGCGGACGCCCTGTTCTGGCTCCTCGCCGCGGTCATGATCGGGGCCGGCCTGCTCGTCGTGACGATGCGCGACATCATCCGCTGCGGCCTGGCCATGATCGTCTGCTTCGGTGCCCTGGCCGGCATCTACGTCCTGATCGGTGCGCCGCTCCTGGCGGCCGCCCAGGTCATCATCTACATCGGCGCGATCAGCGTCCTCATCCTGTTCGCGATCATGCTGACCCAGACCAAGGACGCGCCGAGCCGGCTGGTCTTCCAGACTCAGGCTGTGCCGGCCGCGATCGCCTCCACCGTCATCGCCGTCGTCGTCGCCCTGGCCATCGCCGCCACGGACTGGGGCGAGCTGCCGGAGCGGGTCCGCCTGGCGACGGACGCCATGTCGAGCGTGCTGTTCAGCGACTTCGTCCTGCCGTTCGAGGTTGTCAGCGTGCTGCTCCTGGCCGCGGTCGTCGGCGGCGTCTTCCTGGCCAAGCGCGAACCAGGTGGGCCGTCGTGAGCGACTCCCTCGACGCCTACCTCATCCTGGCCAGCCTCCTGTTCTCCATCGGATCGTTCGGGTTCCTGGCCCGGCGCAACGCGATCAGCATGCTGATGTCCATCGAGCTGATGCTCAACGGCGTCAACCTCGCCATCGTCGCGTTCGGTGCGTTCGGGGTCACTCCCGCCGGCGCGCAGCCGTTGTCCGCCCAGGGCTCGGTCATCGCGCTCATGGTCATGGCCGTGGCCGCGGCCGAAGCGACGGTCGGGCTGGCCATCGTCATCGCCATCTACCGCAACAAGAAGACGCCGCTGGTCGACGAGTACGATGCGATGAGCCGGTGATGGACTGGGACCGGCTCATCCCGCTCATCGCGATCCTGCCGCTGGGCGGCTTCGCGATCACGGCCCTCATCGGCCGACGACTCGGCAAGCAGGCCCACTGGATCCCGGTCCTGGCCGTCTTCGCGGTCTGGCTCATCGCGATGGCGACTGCGTACAACAGCCTGACCGGCGCCGAGCCGTTCGGCGAGCACGGCTACGGGGCGACGCTGTTCACCTGGATCCCGGCCGGCGCTTTCGTCGTCGACGTCGGGTTCTTCGTCGACAACCTGACCGCGTCCCTGCTCATCGTCGTCACGACGGTCGGCCTGCTCGTCCATGTCTATTCGATCGGCTACATGCGCCATGACCCGGGCTACTGGCGCTTCTTCGCCTACCTCAACCTGTTCATGTTCTCCATGCTGCTGCTCGTCCTGGCCAGCGACTTCCTGGTCGTGTTCGTGGCCTGGGAGCTGGTCGGCCTGTCGAGCTACCTGCTCATCGGCTTCTGGTATCGCAAGCGCTCGGCGGCGCTCGCCGCCAAGAAGGCGTTCATCGTCAACCGGGTCGGCGACGTGGGCTTCGCGCTGGGCATCATGCTCATCTTCGTCAGCCTTCAGACGCTGAACATCCAGGACGTGATCCACCGCGTCGGGACGCTGCCACAGACGACGATCGTGGTCATCAGCCTGCTCATCTTCGCCGGGGCGGTGGGCAAGAGCGCCCAGTTCCCGCTCCACGTCTGGTTGCCGGACGCGATGGAGGGCCCCACTCCGGTGTCCGCCCTGATCCACGCGGCGACGATGGTCAACGCCGGGGTCTACCTGATGGCGCGCAGCAACCCGATCTTCGCCCACGCTCCCGAAGCGATGGTCGTGGTGGCCGCGATCGGCATCTTCACGGCGATCCTGGCAGCCTCGATCGCGATGACCCAGACCGACATCAAGCGGGTCCTGGCCTACTCGACGCTGAGCCAGCTGGGCTACATGTTCGCGGCGTTCGGGGTCGGGGCGTGGACCGCCGCGATCTTCCACCTCCTCGCCCAGGGCTTCACGAAAGGCCTGCTGTTCCTGGGTTCGGGCTCGGTCATCCACGCCGTCCACGAGGAACAGGACATGCGCAAGATGGGCGGCCTGGCGCGCAAGATCCCGATCACTTACGCCACGATGCTCATCGGCTCGCTGGCGATGGCCGGGATCCCACCCCTGGCCGGCTTCTTCTCCAAGGACGAGATCCTGGGCGAGTCGCTCAAGCTCGGCTTCATCTGGGTCTGGGCGGTGGGCTTCATCGTCGCCGGCCTGACCGCGTTCTACATGTTCCGGCTGGTGGGCATGACCTTCTGGGGCACTTTCCGTGGCCCGAAGTCCGTCTGGGACAAGATCCACGAATCGCCGTCGGTCATGACCATCCCACTGATCCTGCTCGCCATCCCGACGGTGTTGCTGGGCCTGTTCCTCGGCCTGCCGCTCGGCGACAGCCGAATCGCCCACTGGCTGGAACCGGTCTTCGCCGAGGGCCTCCATATCCTGCACGGCGAGGCGGAGCCGGCGTATCAGCTGTTCGGCATCGATGGCGTGCTCATCCTGGCCAGCGTGACGATCGCCGTCGTCGGCCTGGCCATCGGCTGGCGGCTGTTCGGGGTGGACATCGGCCGGATCCGCCTGCCGTCGCGACCGGAGCGTGTGCGTGAGCTGAGTGCCAGGGTGCCATTCCTGTATCGCGCGTCGCTCAACAAGTGGTGGTTCGACGATCTCAATCACCTGCTGTTCATGGTCATCGGAGGGCGCATCGCGGCTGCCATGTGGTGGTTCGACCGCGAGGTGGTGGACGGCACCGTCAATGCCGTCGGCACGGCGACCCTGGGCGCTGGGCGTGGGCTTCGCCTCGTGCAGACCGGCCGCGTCCAGAACTACGCGCTGGGCATCGCCATCGGGCTCATCGTGATGGCCGGCTCGTATCTCCTGCTGGCGGGACGCTGAGCGTGGACATGACCGGCCTGCCGCTCCTCTCGATCATCACCTTCCTGCCACTGGTCGGCGCACTGGCCGTGGCCATCCTGCCGGCGACGATGGCGCGGGGGGTCGCGCTCGGCTTTGCCGTGCTCGCACTCATCGCGTCGCTCTTCCTGCTCATCGGCTACCTGCCCGGCCGGCCCGGCTTCCAGTACGTCGAGAGCCACTCGTGGATCCCGGCCTTCGGCATCGGCTACAAGCTTGGCGCGGACGGTATCTCGGTCGCACTGGTGGTCCTGACCACGACCCTGTCCGCGATCGCGATCCTGGCCAGCTTCAAGCCGATCCAGACGCGGATCAAGGAATACATGATCTCCTTCCTCGTGCTGGAGGTCGGGATGATCGGCGTCTTCCTGGCCCTGGACACGTTCCTGTTCTACATCTTCTGGGAGATCGTCCTGGTCCCGATGTACCTGATCATCGGGATCTGGGGCGGGGCCAACCGGATCTACGCCACGATCAAGTTCGTGCTCTACACGCTGGTCGGGTCGCTGCTGATGCTGGTCGCGATCCTGGCGACCGCGTACGCCTACCAGGCCGACCACGCCGGATCATGGATCGGTGCCTTCGACTTCGAGATGCTGCGGGCCTACGCGACGTCACCCGGCTTCGCCGACGGCCTTCAACTGGCCGCCTTCGGGGCCTTCTTCCTGGCCTTCGCGATCAAGGTCCCGATGTTCCCGTTCCATACTTGGCTTCCCGATGCCCACACGGAAGCCCCCACGGCAGGCTCGGTCATCCTGGCCGCAGTCATGCTCAAGCTCGGCGCGTACGGCTTCATCCGGTTCGCCCTGCCGCTCTATCCCGATGCTGCCGCAACGTTTGCGCCGGTCATCATCGTGCTGTCGCTCATCGCGATCATCTACGGCGCGATCGTGGCGCTGGTCCAGCCAGACCTCAAACGGCTGGTCGCGTACTCGTCGGTCAGCCACATGGGCTTCGTGACGCTGGGCATCTTCGTGTTCACCCAGCAGGGCCTCCAGGGCGCGATCCTCCAGATGATCAACCACGGCCTCATCACCGGCGCCCTCTTCCTGCTGGTCGGCGTCATCTACGAACGCACGCATGACCGGACGATCGCCAGGATGGGTGGCCTCGCCGGTCGGACCCCGGTCTGGGCGGCTGTCTTCGGGTTCTTCGTCTTCGCCTCCGTCGGCCTGCCCGGCCTGTCCGGCTTCGTCGGTGAGTTCCTGGTCCTCGTCGGCACGTTCCAGGCCAACCCCGGGGCGGCTGCCGTGGCGACGTTCGTGATGATCCTGGCGGCCGGCTACCTCCTGTACATGTACGGGCGGATGGTGTTCGGTGAGCTGTCCGACTTCCTGACCGGGCTCGGCAACCGCCTGACCGACATGACCGCTGTGGAGATCCTGACGCTCGTCCCGCTCGCGACGCTGGTCGTCATCTTCGGCGTCCAGCCGGGCCTGCTCCTGAACCTGTTCTCGGGCACCGTCACGGAGACTCTCGACGCGGTCGCACCGGCGGCACCCATCGCGATCCCCGACGCAGCCGTCATCGGCGGGATCGTCCTGCTCCTGGCCGGGATCGTGGCGCGCACGGGCTGGGTCCTGCTCAAGCCGTCCCGCCCTGTGCTCCAGCCGGAAGGCGGGGCCGCACATTGAGCTGGCAGGACCTGGTCGTCATCAGCCCGCTCATCGCGGGCGTCCTCACGGCAGCCGCGATCCTCATCGTCGATATGATCCGGCCCGGCTCCAGCACGCTGGCGGTGGGCACCTCGCTCATCGGCCTGGCCATCACCGCGGGCCTGACCATCATGGTCAGCGGGACGGCGTTCGATGGCGTCTACAGAGCCGACGCGCTGACGACGTTCCTCGACGTCCTGTTCATCGTCATCATCGCGATGACCATCGTATTCGGACCGGACTACCTGCTGCCGCGTGGGCTGCCGGTGGCCGAGTTCGCGGCCCTCCTCGTCTTCGCGATGACCGGCGCGATGCTCATCGCCGGCTCGACAGACCTGTTGCTGCTGTTCCTCGGACTGGAGTTGATGGTGTTGCCCGGCTACCTGTTGGCCGGCTTCCACAAGACCGACTCGTATTCGACCGAGGGCGCGATCAAGTACTTCCTGCTGGGTTCCTTCAGCTCCGCGATCTTCCTGTTCGGCCTCGCCTTCGTCTGGGGCCTGACCGGCACGACGCGCGTCGACGGCATCGCCCAGGCGCTGGCCGCGGTGGTCGCCGGTACGGCGCCGCTCTCGCCCGGCCTCGCGATGGGCCTCGCCTTCCTGACGACGGGCGTCGCATTCAAGATCGCCGCCGTGCCGTTCCATTACTGGACGCCAGACGCCTACCAGGGCTCGCCGACGCCCATCACCGGCTACCTGTCGGTCTTGCCCAAGGTCGGCGCCTTCGCCCTGATCCTGCGCCTGTTCGTGGGGGCGCTGGGGCCGCTGGCCGAGTTCTGGCTACCGGTCATGATCGTGCTTGCGACGGTGACGATGACCCTCGGCAATCTCGTCGCCCTGACCCAGGACAACGTCAAGCGGATGCTGGCCTACAGCTCCATCGCCCATACCGGCTACATGCTGGTCGGCCTGGCGGCCTGGGCCGCCGGCCCACCGGAGCAGTCCGCGGGCATCGAGGCGCTGCTCTTCTACGGTGTCGCCTACGCGTTCATGAACCTCGGCGCGTTCGCGGTCATCGCCGCACTCCAGAAGCGGGTCGGCGTCACTTCCGGCCTGACCACGTTCGCTGGGCTCGGCCGGCGCGAACCGTGGTTGGGCGTGCTCATGACACTCTTCCTGTTGTCACTGACCGGGATACCGCCGACGGCCGGCTTCTTCGCCAAGGCCAACATCATCCTGGCGGCCGTGCAGGTCGGGGGCCCGCTGACGATCCTGGCCGTCATCGTCGTCCTCAATGCGGCGATCGCCGCGTTCTACTACCTGCGGGTCATCGTCTACATGTTCATGCGCGATTCGGCCAGCGATGCGCCGGCGCCGAAGCACGGCGCGTTGATGTGGGGCGGGCTCGCCGCGGCGGCCGTGCTGACGATCGTGCTGGGTCTGTTCCCCGGTGGCCTGCTCGACGCGGCCGCGACAGCGGCCGCGGCCATCACGACCGTGAGCGGGACCTAGCCGCAGTCCACCGGTTTCGCGACCGGGTGGGCGTCCGCGTGGTCAGCGGGCTCCTGTGAGAGCGGCATCGCCACAACCTGGAGCTTCGGATTCGGTGGCTGGCCCTTCGGGACCGCGGGGCCTTCCGAGGTCTGCAGCCAGAGCTCCTCCTCGGGCGCGGCCATCGGATCGTCGAACCACACGTCGTCGAAGGGAACGTGGCGGCGGACCTCCGTGATCTCGTACAGGAAGCGCTGGTCGTCGCTCGTCCAGACCTCGACGACCATCCCGCGCATCTTGTTGCCGTCCTGGACCTTCGAGGCTTCGAGGATCGGCCCGAACATCCCATCGCGGGCATGGGCGTACAGATAGGTCGCCCGACCCATCCCCGGTTGCCCGAGACTGGGGTGGCGGAAGTACTGCGCGACGTCACACAGCGGGTAATCGTCCGGGCCGCCCGGCGGCAAGACCGGCAGGTCGATCCCGAGCTCCCAGATCCGGACGCGGGTCGCGACACGGTCGGCCGGGATCGACGGACTGGCGACCGGTCCCGCGGATGACGGCGGTGGGAGCGTGATGCGCGGGCGCTCGGACGGCACGAGCGCGACGGCGGTGGGCGCCGGGCTCGACAACGGATCGGCCGTCACCGGCGCGGCGATGGACAGCAGGCCACCCGCAAGGAGTACGACACCCAGCGCGGTCACGATCGCCGGAAGGAGTCTGGTACGCATCCGCTCCGCGAGGTCGCCCATGGGAGCGGCATCGTAGCAGCGGCCGCACGCGAAGGCCGTCGGCCACAGGTACTGGTACGCTCCGGGACATGTGGCCTCGTCTCTCTATCGTCGCCGGCCTCGTCGTCGGTGTCGCCGTCGCGTTCGGGATCCTCGTTGGCATCCTGGCGTTCGCCCCGGAGCCGCCGGTACCCTCGAACGCACCGTCGTCCTTCTCCCTCGCTCCAGCCGGCTCGACACCGGGAGGATCAACCGCGGCACCCTCCGTGCCATCGAGCGCATCGCCCGCACCGAGCGCACCGAGCGGCAGGGCCGGGCTCTTCCATGTCGGTGAGCCGGCGCCCGCCCTCGTCGTGCCGCAGGTCGGGGGCGGCACGATCGACCTCGCCGCGCTCCGGGGCAAGCCGGTCTGGATCAACTTCATGGCGACCTGGTGCCCGTCGTGCCAGGACGAGTTCCCACTGATGAACGGCTTCGCCGTTCGCTACGCGGACCACGGGCTGGTCGTCATCGCGGTCGACGTCAAGGAGGAAGAAGGCACGGTCGCGACCTTTGCCCAGAAACTCAACGTCACCTTCCCGATGGGCCTCGACGTGGACGGACAGGTGTCGAAAAGGTGGGACGCCATCGCCCTGCCGATCCACTTCTGGATCGATGCCGAGGGGATCGTCCGGGACGGGGCACTCGGGGGCATCGGGCCGGACGTCATGGCCGCCGGACTGCGCACGATCATGCCGGGGATCGACGTCACGCCTTGACCCGCCGCGCAACGACGCTGGCCGGCATCGCCGGGCTTGCCGACCGGCCGGGGCGCCTGCTCGTCGTGGCCGACTTCGACGGGACCCTCGCCGTGGGTTCGCGCGACCCCGGGGCGGCGGTCATCGTGCCGCTGGCCCAGCGGGCCTTGCGACGCCTGGCCCGCATCGCCGACTCCCGCCCCGAACACCTGACGATCGCCATCCTGACCGGCCGGACGGTGGCGGACGTCGCGGCGCGGGTCAGGGTGGGCGGCATCACCTACCTCGGCGACCACGGCCTGCAGTCGGGCACCTACCCACGCGGTGGGCGAGCGAACGGGATCGTGACGACGGTCCGGACCGGCCATGCGGCGTCCGTAGACACGGCGGCGGCGCTCGCCACTCGCGTGCCAGAGCTATTGGGCCGTCCGGCCTGGCTCTTCGTGGAGCGCAAGGGGCCGTCCGTCGCATTCCACGTGCGCCAGGCGCCTGATTCCGCGACCGCACGCGCCCAGGTCCAGGCCGCCATCGAGACGGTCGACAGGGACCTGCCACCGCACGACCTGGTCCACTACCGCGGGCGGCTCGTCGTCGACCTCCGTCCCCGTACGGCCGGCGGCAAACGCGAGGCGCTCGAGCTCCTGCTGACCGAACTTCGGCCCGCCACGGTGGTCGCCTTCGGCGATGACGTGAGCGATGCGGACGCGTTCGTCGCACTCCGGGCGGCGCGCGCGGCGGGCAGGATGGGCGGACTGGCCGTTGCGGTCACCGGGCCCCACGGCATGCCGGATGAGGTGCGCAGCGCGGCCGACGTGCACCTTGGTTCACCCCGGGAGGCCGCCCGGGCCCTGTCGGCACTGGCCACGGCGATGGAGCACGTGGCGGCGGACCGGGGATAGTGGCGGCGGTTCGCGCCGGCTGTGCAGTGCGTCAGATCCAGTCGATCCTGCGCAGGACGATCACGGCTCCGACGGCCAGCGCGACGGTCAACACAGTGACGGCCCAGAACCCGACGGCCGCGCCGCCGGCGATGGCCGACCCGGCCTCGCTCATCCCGAAGATGCCGGCGATCGCGCCGATGCCGGCGACGATGACGGTCACCCCGGTGAGGCGTTTCATGATCACCGAAAGGTTGTTGTTGACCTGCGTCAGGTAGACGTCGAGCGTCGCGGAGGCCAGCTCCCGGTAATTGTCGAGCTCATCGGTCAAGCGGATGATGTGGTCGTAGATGTCGCGGAAATAGATGACCTCATTCGCATCGATGAGCGCCTCGTCGCGGTTGGTCAGCTGGTTGAAGACCTCGCGAACAGGGCTGATGGCCCGGCGCACCTGGATGAGCTCGCGCTTGAGCGTGAAGAGGCGTTCCAGCGTGTCTCGGGTCGCCTTTCGGACCACCTCGTCCTGTACGTCGTCGATGGCGTCGCCGATGGCGTCGGCGAATGGGAAGTAACCGTCCACGATGTCGTCGGCCAGCGCCCAGAGCAGGTGGTCCGGCCCCCGCTTGAGGAGCGGAGCGACCCCGCCGTGGAGGTGGTGGGTCGCCCGAGGATCCCACGGCCCGTCGTGAACAGTCAGCAGGAAGCCGAGTCCAAGGACGATGTCCAGTTCGGACGCCAGGACCTGGTCGCCCGAGGTCAGCGTGAACAGGACGATGTGGATGACGCCGTCGGTGGCCTCGATCTTCGCCCGCTGGTTACCCTCGAGGACGTCTTCGATGATGAGTGGATGGAGGGCGAGGGCCACACCGATCTGCTGGACCTGGTCTTCGTTCGGCGCCGTGAGGTCGACCCAGATCGAGGCGTCGGGCTGGCGGAGCAGATCCGGAAGGCGCGCCAGCGCCGTCGGGCCTTCGTATTCGAGGATGCTGTCGCCCTCAAACGCCGCGATCCGGATCGTTCCAGGCTGGCCGCTCCGGGAGGGGGCCCGCTGCCTCGTCACGGGCTCACCCTGGGGCGTCACGGGCTCACCCTGGGGGGCGACCCGCGCATCAGAGCGCGAGACCCGGGTTCGGATGAGTCGCGGCCATCGGCGTCCGGTCCTCTCGCGGTGGTCCCCTCCGCCGCGTCCGTCGCGGCCGGTCCATCGCGCAGCATACCCGCCCGGTTCCCGCGCCTGCCGCCAAGCGCGAGGCCCGGCGGCACGGCCGCTGCCGTCACGATGGCGGCGACCACGAACAACCCGACCATGATCTCGGCCGCCTCGCGCGACGCCCACTCCTCGAGGGCACCGACGACCAACGGGTCGCGCAGCGGTCGATCGCGCAGTGACTCGGGGATGAACTGGAGGTAGGCGTCGGGCGTCGCGTAGACCTGGGCCGCCAGGCGGTCGATCGTCGTCGAGCCGTAGGCGGTCAGGATGGCGAGGCCGCTCGCCATGCCGATCATCCGGGCGACCGTCACGACGGCCGAGGCGACGCCGAACGATCGCCGACCGGCGGCCTCGACGGCAGCCGTGGACCGCGGGGTCACGGTCAGCCCGAATCCGAAGCCGAACACACCGAGCGCTAGTGCGACCGTCTGCACCCCGACGCCCGACGTCCAGGTAGCCATCGCCAGCAGCCCGCCGACGCTCAGGGCCAGGCCGGCCAGCGTGACCAGCTGGAGCGGTACGACCCGCACGATGAAGCCCGAGAGAAGCGCGCCGAGTGCGGTCGCCCCGGCCAGTGCGCCGAGTGCCAACCGTTGCTCGTCCGGCCCACCGTAAAGGACGCGATCGACGAAGACGGCGCCTCCGATGATGGCGGTCGCGAAGGCGTACCCGGTCAGCAGCGAGACGAGGGCCGCGGAACTGAACGGCACGCTCCGGAAAAGCCGCGGGTCCAGGAAGGGATCGTCAACGCGCAGCCCGCGCACGACGGCACTGATCGAGGCGACCGCCGCCACGCCGAGGAGTCCGACGGTCACGACTGCGGGCTCGACAGCAGTACCGGCCACCTCCGTGCTGCCAAGCAGGGTCAACCCCAGCAGGCCGACAAGGAGAGCGAGCCCGAACAGGGCGGCGCCCACAAGATCCACCCGCCCGGGACGGCGCGGCGTCTCCCAATCGGGCGAGGCGGCCCAGGCCAGGGTCAACGCGACGATCCCGATCGGGATGTTCACGTAGAAGACCCACCGCCACGCGGGCGCAAGGATCGCGGCGAGCGAGCCGTTGCTATCGGCGGCCGCGAGGGCACCCTCGGCGTGGACGGACGCCAGGATCGCCGCACCGACGACCGGCCCCGCGGCCATCCCGAGGAAGGTCAGGGCGCCGATGACACCGAGCGCCCGGGGACGCGCCGCGCCCTCGAACAAGTGCGACGCGGCCGCCGTACCGACCGGGACCAGCACCCCGCCTCCGACCGCCTGGACCAGCCGGGCGGCGATCAGCTGGTCGAGGGTCTGCGCGGCGCCGGCAAGCGCCGAACCGACGGTGAACACGACGAGCGCCCCCATGAACAGCCGGCGCGCACCCCACAGGTCGGCCAGCCGGCCCGCGAGCGGCATCGTCAGGATGTAGACCAGGAGGTAGCCATTGATGATCCAGCTGGCCTTGCGCAGCTCGACCCACGCCGAGGTGCCGCTCGGATCGGCAAGGTCGGCCAGGATGGACGGCAGCGCGACGGCGGTGACCATCAACTCGAGGCCCGCCAGAAACACGCCTGTCCCGAAGACGACGAGCAGCACGAGCGCCGAACGACGGTCCATCCGGGGAGTGTATCGACTGTCCGACCGCGGGCGTCCATGACTGTCGGGCGTCCATCGCTTGACATCCGGTGGCGGGACGTCTTAGCATCAACGGCGATTGATATAAATCGTGGTTGATGCGACCACCACCATCGGAGCCTGACTGCCCTGTCCCCCTCGCGAGCACGAGTCCGTGGCACGATCGCCGCGGCCGTCGTCCAACCGGAAGACCTGCGCCAACTTCGGTTCTTCCACAAGGTGATGGCCGACGTCAATCGGCTGCGCATCGTGCGTAGCCTGGCCGGTGGCGAGGCCACTGTCGCAGAGCTCACGGCCCACGTCGGGCTCTCCCAGCCGCTCGTCTCGTGGCACCTCGGTCGCCTGCGGGCAGCCGGCGTCGTCGAGACTCGCCGTCAGGGCCGCGAAACGGTCTGTCGCCTGCGCGGAGAGGCCTTCGCCGAGTTCGCCGCTCGCGAACGGGCCGTCCTCGGCTTCGCCATCTAGCCGATGACGATCTCCAACGACTCCCGCACACGCGTCAAGAAGGCCTTCGAGCCGATCGCGCTCGGCATGGGTCGGCTCGGCCTGACGCCTGACGCCCTGACGCTCATCGGCTTCGCGATCACCGCGGTCGGGGCCGTCCTTGTATCGCAGCAGCTCTGGCTCGTCGGCGGCCTCGTCGTCTTGATCGGCGGCGTCTTCGATATGTTCGATGGGACCCTGGCCCGAGCGATCGGCAAGGTCAGCAGGCTCGGCGCGTTCATGGACTCTATCTTCGATCGTTGGGGCGAGATGCTGGTCTACGTCGGGATCATCGCCGGCTGTGCCTTCGCCGGCTTCGTTGAGGGAGCCATCCTCGCCGCGGCGGCGATGGGCGCGGCGTTCATGGTCAGCTACACGCGCGCCAAGTCGGAGGGGCTCGGGTTCACCGCCGGGACCGGGATGGCCGCCGTGGGCGTCATGCCGCGCGAGGTTCGCCTGGTCATCCTCTGCCTGGGGCTGATCCTTGCCCCGGTGCCGATCTACGAAGCCGTCCCGGCGGGCACCGCGTGCGCTGGTCCCTGCGACCCGCAGGGCGGGACCCTGACGGCGGCCCTCGCCGTCATCGCCGTGGGTGCCACCATCACCGTCATCCAGCGGATCCTCCATGTCCGCAGCCAGGCCCATCACCAGTCGACCCAGTCGCAGTAGGAGTACAGAGACCGACGTGAGCACCAACGGCAAGAGCGGCAAGAGCGGCAAGAGCGGCGCGATGCCGACCAACACCTGGGCGGGCGCCGGGCGCCGTGGCGACGGCAAGATCCGCGTCGCGATCGTCGGCGTCGGCAACTGCGCCAGCAGTCTGGTCCAGGGTCGCTATTACTACGAGGAGGCCAAGAAGGACGACTTCGTCCCGGGCCTGATGCATGTCGACCTGGGCGGATACCACGTCCGCGACATCGAGTTCGTGGCGGCGTTCGACATCGACAAGAACAAGGTCGGCAAGGACCTGTCCGAGGCGATCTACACGAAGCCGAACAACACGATCGTCTTCCAGCAGGTGGCCCACACCGGCGTCACCGTCGAGCGCGGCATGACCCACGACGGCCTGGGCAAGTACCTCAGCCAGATCATCGAGAAGGCGCCCGGCCCCACGGCCGACATCGTGGGCATCCTCAAGGAGCGCGAAGTCGATGTGATGGTCTCGTACCTGCCAGTCGGTTCGGAAGAGGCGACCAAGTGGTATGTCGAGCAGGCGCTCCGAGCCGGTGTCGGCTTCATCAACGCCATCCCGGTGTTCATCGGTCGCGAGCCGTACTGGCAGCGTCGCTTTGCAGAGGCCGGCCTGCCTGTCATCGGCGACGACATCAAGAGCCAGGTCGGTGCAACGATCACCCACCGCGTCCTGACTCGCCTGTTCATGGACCGCGGCGTCCGCCTGGACCGCACCTACCAGCTCAACTTCGGCGGCAACACGGACTTCCTCAACATGCTGGAGCGCGAGCGCCTCGAGTCGAAGAAGATCTCGAAGACGAACGCCGTGACGTCCATGCTCGACTATGAGCTCGACCCCGACGACATCCATGTCGGCCCAAGCGACCACGTGCCGTGGCTCCTGGACCGCAAGTGGTGCTACATCCGGATGGAGGGCACGACCTTCGGCGATGTCCCGCTCAATGTGGAGCTCAAGCTGGAGGTCTGGGACAGCCCGAACAGCGCCGGCGTCATCACCGACGCCATCCGCTGCCTGAAGCTGGGCCTGGACCGCGGCCTGGCCGGAACGCTGGTCGCCCCGTCGAGCTACTTCATGAAGAGCCCGCCGCACCAGATCCACGACGACATCGCGTTCAACCGCGTCGAGGCATTCATCCGGGGCGAAGACAACGAGACCCTCGTCGGGACGGAGGCACCGCCCAAGCGCACGCTGCGCAAGCTCGCCGGATCGAAGGCCAAGGTAGCCGCCGCCAAGTGAACTCGAGCGAGCGTCGACTCGAGGCGCCGCACCGGCGCGGTGGGGCACGATCACGGATCCTGGAACGGTCCGTCGTGCTGGCCTACCGCGCCGCCGCATGGGTCCTGCGTACCGTGCCGGCTCGGCCGGCCGGAGCCCTGTTGGGACTTGGCGCCCAGGCCTCGTATCTTCTCTGGCCGACGAAACGTGCGTGGTCAAACCGCAATTTCGGGCATGTCCTGGGTCTGCCGCCGGGCGATCCCCGGGTCCGTGCCATGGCCCTGCGCGCCTACCGAGCGTATGGCGACTACCTCGTCGAGCTCATGCGTGTGCCGTTCATGCAGCCCGACGAGATCGTCAAACTCGTCGATCCCATCGATGGTGCGGAGGCGCGGCGGATCCTGGGGGCATCATCGGATGGCGGACTCATCCTGACCGTCGGCCACGTGGGCAACAACGACGTCATCGGGGCGGCGATCGCCGATCTCGGCCTGCCGCTCAGCGTCGTCGCTGACGATTCATCGTTCCCTGAACTGTTCGACCTGCTCAAGCGCCAACGCGAGCAGTGGAACGCGACGCTCATCCCATGGCGCAACCTGCGGGCGATCTTTGGGGTCCTTCGACGGCGCGAGATGCTGGGGCTTCTCGTCGACTGGGGCTACCGCAGTGACGGCATCCCGGTGCAGCTGTTCGGTGCATGGACCACGCTGCCCGCGGGACCGGCGACGTTGGCGGCCAAGACCCACTCGCGCATCCTGCCGATCGTGACGACCCGCCAGCCCGGCGGCCGTCTCCACGTGGGCTGGGGGGATCCGATCACAGTCACGTCCTCGGATCCGGCTGAGCTCCAGCGGGCTACCCAGGCGGTCGCCGACGCCCTGGCCGACACCATCCGGCCGGCCCCCGAGCAGTGGTACAGCTTCAAGCCGATCTGGCCAGAGACCGCCGAGGAGGCTGCGGACCTCGAGCGGCGCGCACGGACGATGCAGGCCGGGCAGCGGGACCCTGGCCCGGCGCTCGGATCCGAGGACGGCCACGGCACACACGTGGACGACGCCCCGTGAGCGACGGCGCCGACACCGTCCGGCGCGTGGGCCTCGGCTCGCGACTTCGCGGCCGGGCGCTCATCGGGGCGTCCTGGCTCGCTTGCCGACTGCCGGAAGGCCCGCTCTTCCGAGCCGCCGAACTGGCCGGCGACCTGTGGCACCGGACGACCCCGGACCGCGCGGCCCAGGCCCGCCGCAACCTCCGCCGGGTTGCCCAGTCGCTGCACGCCTCGGGGCGTGGCAGCCCGGCCGTTCGCGCGGCCGCCACGGACCCTGTCGCCCTGGAGCGACTGGTCCGCAGCGCCTACCGGCATGCCGCTCGCTACTACATCGAGGTCGCCCGAACGCCGGCAGTCACCCGCGGATTCGTGGACGAGCGACTGATCCTCGATACGCCGGAACTCATCGCCCAGGCCGTCGTGCCGGGCAAGGCCGTCCTGTTCGTCGGCCTGCACTTCGGCTCCCTCGAGCTGGCCGTCGTCTTCCTCGCCTTTCGGGTCGGGAGCACGGTGACGCCGATGGAGACCATCGACGACCCGGGCCTGCAGGCCTACTTCGAGCGGACGCGCGGCGTGGCCGGGATCCGCCTCGTCGGCCTGCGCAAGGCGCGTCGCGCCCTGCTGACCGCACTCCGCGAGGGCATCCCGGTCGGCCTCGTCGGCGACCGGGACCTGACCGGCGGCGGAACACCCATCCCGCTCTTCGGCGCTCCGTCCGTGCTGCCCATGGGGCCCGCCATGCTCGCTGTCGAAAGTGGCGTGCCGACCTACGCGATGGGCGTCCGGCGCGCCGGCAAGGGCCGCTTCCGCGCCCGCCTCATCCCGATCGACGTCCCCGCAGACGGCTCACGACGGGAGCGTGTCACGTCGACGATGACCGCCCTGGCCGCCGCCTTCGAGGAGCTCATCGCCGACGCTCCGGAGCAATGGTGGGCCGTCTTCTTCCCGATCTGGCCGGACCTCGAGGCCGACGCAGCACGGGAGGCCGGGGCCAAACAGGAGGCCGCGGCATGACGCAGCCGGTGGCCCACCAAGGCATGGCGGATGGCGTCGAGCGACGCGGCCGTGCCGATCTCCACATCCATACGCTCGCCAGCGATGGGACCGCGAGCATCGACGCCATCCTGACCCACGTCGAGGGACGGACCGACCTCAACATCATCGCCATCGCGGACCACGGACGGGTCGATGCCGCGCTCGCGGCTCGATCCATGGCACGCGACCGCGGCCTGCGTGTCGAGGTCGTCGTGGGCGAGGAGGTCACCACGCTCGGCGGGCACCTCCTGGCGCTCTTCGTGGAGCGGCCCATCCGTCCGCTGCGCTCGCTGCGCGAGACGATCCTCGCGGTCCACGACGCCGGCGGCCTGGCCATCCCGGCCCATCCGCTCGTTCCGTTCCCGCTGTGCGCCCAGGGTTGGGTCCTGCGTCGACTCCTGGACGACCCGAACCCGGCGGTCCACCCCGACGGCCTCGAAACGTTCAACCCGACGGCCCTCGGGCGGCCCTGGCATCGCCGCGTCGTCCAGTTCGCCGATGTCCACGGTCTGGCTCGCCTGGGCAACAGCGATGCGCATACCCTCGACGCCATCGGGACTGGCTGGACGACCTTCCCGGGGAGCGACGCGGCGGACCTCCACCGGGCCATCGTCGGGCGCACGACCGATCACGGCGGCTCGTTCCACGAGCTGGCCGGCCAGCTCGGCACGTTCGGCCAGCAGCTGCGCAAGCGAGGCCGAGACGCCCGCGCGGAGGTGGCTGGTCGCCTGCGCCGCGACGGCACGGGCCGCGACCACGGCTATCCGGGTGGACGGCTACGGCCGCCGCGCTTCGATTCCGGCGAGCGCGGACCCCGATGAAGATCGGTCTGGTCTGCCCGTACATCTACCCCGAGTCGGGCGGGGTCGCCCAGCACATCCAGTTCCTGTACGCGAACCTGCGGTTGCGTGGCCATGACGTCCGGATCATCACCGCCAGCCACGGCCCGCAGCGCGCCTCCGAGGGCGACGTCCTGCGCATCGGCGTCGGCTTCAGCATGCCGACCAACGGCTCCGTCGGGACGCTCACGTTCTCGCCGCGCTACATCAGCCAGGTCCGCGCCGTGATCGCCCGCGAGCGCTTCGACGTGCTCCACTTCCACGAGCCGTTCGTGCCGTTCCTGTCCCTCTTCCTGCTGCGCGAATCGCGCAGCGTCAACATCGCCACGTTCCATGCCTACGCGGGCTTCTCCCCGTCCTACGAGATCGGCAGCCGCGTGATGCGAGGCCACGCTGCCCGACTGCACGGCCGGATCGCCGTCAGCGCCGCGGCCCGCCACTTCATCGACCGCTTCTTTCCGGGCGACTACAAGGTCATCCCCAACGGCGTCGACATCCCGCGATTCGCCGGCGCGGTCCCGGTGGCGCGCTGGCAGGATGGCACCCCGAACGTCCTCTTCGTCGGCAGGCACGAGCCGCGCAAGGGGCTGCTTGACCTGCTGAAGGCGCATCGGATCCTGCGCAAGACCGGCTACGGCAACCGGCTCCTGGTCGTTGGTTCGGGGCCGCAGGAGCGCGAGGCGCGCCGCTACGTGGCGACACGCGGCCTCCAGGCGGTCGAATTCCTTGGCCGGGTCTCCGATGCGGAGAAAGCGCAGCTGTTTCGGACGGCCGATGTGTTCACGTCGCCGGCTACCGGTGGCGAATCGTTCGGCATCGTCCTGCTGGAGGCGATGGCCGCCGGAGCGCCCATCGTGGCTTCGGACATCCACGGCTACAAGGGGGTCGTCCGGCGCGGTCGCGAAGGCCTGCTCGTCCCGCCTCGCAAGCCCAAGGAGCTGGCCCAGGCGATCGGCCGCCTCCTCTCCGAGCCCGAGCTGCGGGCGAGGATGAGCGAGGCCGGACGGGCTCGGGCCGAGGACTTCAGCTGGCCGCGCGTCACCGCCAGGGTGGAGGACTACTACGGCTTCGTCATCCGGCGGCTGGCCGCCAGCGGTTCGCTGCCGACCGACTTCCGGGCGCCGATCCCTCAGGCGCCGCCGGTCCGGGCCAGGCCCTCGGTCTCGTCCGACGCCGCGGAGGCCCTCGCCGCGGCGGCCTCTTCGGCAAGCGTCAGTCGCCAGACCCAGGCTGAGTAGGCGACGACCAGGCAGGTCGCGACGAGCGCGAGAAGCAGGACGCCCAGCATCGGCGTCAGGAGCGGCATCTCCTTGTTTCGATCGACCGTGCTGATCGGGAACTGGAACGCGTACAGGTGGGTCGGCAGGATGCCCTGGTAGGCGTTGACGACGGCGGACGGCAGCGGCAGAGCGCTGATATTCGGGTAGAGGATGGCAAACCAGCCGACCGCGGCCACGACAAGGCCGACCGTGAACCGGCGGGCGTCGCGCGAGCCGATGACCTGCAGCGCGAGATAGCCGAGCGGGATGGCCCCGAGGAACGCGATCGGTTCCACCGACACGTTGGTGAGGGTGAGGATCGGCGTGTCGGGCAGGAAGGCCACGACGACGAGCGCCGCGACCACGACGAGGCCGGTCCCGATCAGCGAGCGGAACGCGTCGGTCAGCTGGTTCCGGCCGGTCGCATGACGGTCACGCGAATCGAACGCCAGAAAGCGCAGCACGATGACGACGAGGCCCACCCCCAGGACGCCGACCAGCCCGGCGGACCGTGCGGTCAGGACGAACTGCGGGATCACGGCCGGACAGGCCTGAGAACCCGGATTGACCGACTCGACCCCGACGAACGCGCAGAGCGGCCGGTCCAGTAGCCACATGATGGCCGGGGCCACGATCGCGGCCGCGCCGGCCAGGCGCGCCAACTGCCACGTGTGGCGGGACGCGCCGTGCCACAGCTCGGCGGCGAAGTAGGCAAGGGACAGGACCACGAACGGCAGAGCCGTGTAGTAGTGGTACTGGAAGGCCGCTCGATCGATCCGCGCCCAAGGGATCCATTGGGCCGCGAAACCGACCGCGATGAGGGTCAGGGCAAGGCTCCGGCGCTTGAACGCCATCCACGCGACGAAGGCCATGGCCGGGATGCCCAGCCACCAGATGACCAGGTTGCCCGCGTCGTACAGGGCGGCCGTCGTCCCGCCCCCGAGCGACTCCTGATGGAACCAGACGGGCTTGAGGTTCAGCGGCCACGCCCACCAGGGCGATGACGCCGGGTGGGCCGCGGTCAGGCCGGTGTGGTAGCGGTACATCTGGGCGGTCAGGTCAGCCAGGGTCTGGCCGGTGTGGCCGACCGGCCAGCCGGGCACGAGCTGATGATTCTCGATCATCGCCCACGGGATATAGGTGGCGACGTAGACGGCGATCGGGATCGCCACGAGGCACAGCGCAGCGAACACGACCGGCAGGCCCAGCTGCCAGCCCGGCCGGAGCCAGCCCTCGGGTGGCTCGCCGGGGGCCTCCAGCAGGCGCATCGGATCGTCGGGACCGGGCGGCGCAGCCAGCGGCCCGAAGCCGAACCGACCGCCCAGCCAGAACAGCCCGGCCACGATGAGCGACCCGCTGGCCAGGGCGATCGCCACGAGCAGCGGCGTGACGGCGACGGGCCCAAGCACGATCGAGGTGTCGAGCCGGCCGGCAGCGAGGGCACCGAAGAAGACCAGCGTCCCGAGGACGACCGGGGCGCCGACCGCGAAGCGGAGTTCCTCGTCGGTCCAGGCGATCGGGTGGACGACCGCGACGACGACGGCGATCAGGGTGAGCGCGACCATGATAAGCAGGAACGTGAAGTTCCCGAACCCCGACCCTTCCGGGACGCTGATGGCCATGTAGCCTAGGACGCCGGTGATACCGATGAGGCCGATGATCGACAGGACCCGTCCGAGCGCGCTGCGGACCAGGATCAACAGGACGAGCGCGCCGATGGCGTAGGCCGCCACCCACTTGCTGGCCAGGGCGAGGCCCAGCAGCACGCCGATCACCGGCATCGCCAGCCAGAAGGCGGCCCGTCCCCGCCACCAGCCCGTCCACAGAGCGGCGAACAGCGTGTATGCGGCGACGATGAACAGCCCGACGTAGACGTCGTTCATACCGATCCGCGACTGGACGAAGAACATCCCGTCGGCGAGGACGAAGAGCGCCAACAGGCCGGCCACCAGGCGGCGCCGGAAGAGGATCCGGGCGAGCAGGTAGAGCAGCCCGGCCGTCAGAGCACCGGCGATGACGCCGGGGAGCCGCCACGCGAAGGCATGGGACCCGACGTCGATCGAGGCCGATGCGCCACCCCCCGCGAAGACCAGCAGCCGCTGGCGATCCTCGGCCGGATAGTCCGGTTCGATGTCCGCGGCCCAGGCGCTGGGCACGAATCCGTCGGGCAGGCGGGCGTCAGCGTAGACGGCGTTGCCGTGCGGTTCCACGACGTAGACGGTCCAGCCAGGCGCTGTCGTCGTGCCCGACGGCGACGCGGACAAGCTGCCCGGCACAAGCCCCAGGATGTGGATCTGCTGGCTGGCCCGATCGTAGACGACCCGGGTGCCAGGCGCCGGGAGCGGGTGCCGACCAAGGTCCGCCGGCCCGGCCTTGGCGCTGTCGCCCCCGACCGCGATGACCTGGTACCCGGGATCCGAGTCCGCGCCGGTCGTGACGTAGAGCCTGGGGTCGGCGAGGCCGGTGACGAACGCCAGGCCGTGGGCGCCGCCACTGAGCGTGGTGGTGCTGACCTTCGAAACGCGGGCCGGATCGATGAACGTGACACCTTCGCTGGTCGCGACGGCCACCCGGGCGACGTCGTCGATGCTGACGCCCGGCAGGCGGCCATCGGCGAGCGCCGTGTCGAGGGCCTTGCGCGCGTCGCCGGTCCCAGGGCTGCCGAGGACGACGGTGCTGCCCGGCGATCCCTTGGCGAGACGCGCCTCATAGTCGGACGCGTCCCCCGACAACAGCTCCGCCAGGGTGCTGGCGAGCGCCGCCGGATCGCTGGCCTCGTCGACCCTTGCCACCAGCGCAGAACCACTGCCGCCGGGCGCCAGGTCGGCGATGCCGGGCAGGGCCAGACTGCCTCGAACGTCGCCCGTGGCCAGATCCACGACTGACAGGCGGTCGGCTGAGGCCGCCACGATGGAAGCGCCGTCAGCGGTCACCAGCAGGTTCGCGACCGGGTGGTCGACGGTCGCCAACGGGAACGCCTCGCCGCCCGGATCGACGCCGGCGCTCCCCAGCACGGACAGATCGATGGTCGAGATCTGGCCCGCCTCGTTCCCGACGATGAGCCGGTTGCCGGTTTTGTCGATCGCCAGCGCAGACGCTCCCGCAGCCTGCACGACCGAGACGAGCCGCCGCGTGCGCAGGTCGTAGGTCCGGACCTCAGAGCCGGTAGCGACGTGCAGCCGCTCGCCGCTTCGGCCTCCGGGCGAGAGCGGGTCGTCCCGGCGCGGTTCGACGACGGACGCCTTGACCGAGACGCCGAGGTCGCTGGTGGCTTTAGCCTGATCCTGGCCCCACAGGACCAGGCCACCGGCCATCGCGTACTTGGCGAGATGCGGATGGGTCCACTCGTAGATGTCGTGCGACAGGCCGTAGCGCCAGGCCTGCAGGAACTCGGTCGCAGTCCGGGCGTGGTAGACCTCGTCGAAGTGCATCTGGTGCGGCTCGGCCAGCCGGAAGGTGCGCAGGAACATCGCCGCGACGACGAGCACGACGAGGAGCCATAGGTCGAGCCGATCGAGACGGCCGCGACGTTCGGATCGAAGCGCTGCGCTGCGGTCCGGCCGGATGGGCGCCTCGCGCAGGCGTGCCTTGAACCAGCCGAGGACACCGATCTCCGCGTAGGTGGGGCGCGGCGTCCAGGTCGGGAGCGCCGCGGTGATCGCGGTGATCGCGGGACCGGTCGATCCAGCCGTGGCGCTCCCGTGATCGTCTGCCGCCGCCGCGGTCGCCTCACGAACGGCCGGAGAAGGCGGTGGGGGGTCGCGCACAACGCCGGCGCGATGGGCAAGCGGCTCGTCCTCCGCCAGTGCGCGCGCCTCCTCGGTTGCCAGGCCCTTCGCCAAACTGTTGCGCGCCCCGGCACGAAGCTGGGCGAATGCCCACAGGAAGACCGCGCCATTGATCAGCGCGATGACCGCGACGCCCGGTTCAGACCGGATCAGCGGTCCGATGCCAAGCCAGTCGCTGATTCCCGGGTTCGCGTAGAACGGGTTTGTCAGGACCGCGTACATGTTCAGCAGGATCGTCACTGACAGGACGAGATAGGCCATCCGCCAGCGGCAGGCGATGACCGCGAGCATGATCGCAAGCGCGAAGAACGGGTAGGCGTAGCGCTCGTGGACGCGGGTGGGAACGACGTAGAAGGCCAGTGCGAGCAGGGTCAGGCTGAGGAGGATCGTGAGGCGGTCCGGGCGCCGCGCGGCCACGAACGAGATGACGACCGTCACGATCATCATCAGCAGGCTCCCGACCAGGACCGCCGGGATGGTGCCGAGGAACGCGACCCCCGAGCCGCACTTGTCGGGCCCCCATGGACCGTCGCAGACCCACAGTCCGGCGTTGGCGAGGCTGTAGCCCGTGTCGCCCGCAAGGAGGGCCCAAGGGTTGAAGGCGTTGACCGTCAGATACGGATAGCCGGACGCCGTGGCGAAGATCTGGGCGATCAGGCCGGACTTAAGGTACGGCGCCTCGGGGCTGAACTCCAGGACGGAGAGCCCGAACGGCAGGCACAGCAGGACGGTCGTGAGCAGGGCCACCAGTCCGGTCGTGACGATCCGGAACGGGTGGTCCGTCCGGCGCTCCCAGGCGAGGAAGCGGGCCCAGATGCCGGCGACCGCGGTCGACTCGGGCTGGATCGCGACCACCGGATCGCGGACGGGCCAGAACGCGCGGCGGATCGTCACCAGCGCGAGGATCGGGATGAGGATCCCGAGTTGCGGCTTGATCAGGGCGGCGATCACGGTGAAGATCGCGGCCCTCTCCGGGCGGTCGCGCCAGAGTTCGCGGAGGCCGAGCAGCAGGAAGACGACGCCCACCGAATCGACCTGGCCCCAGACGACGCTGTCGAACCAGCTGATCGGGTTCGCGACCGCGACGAGAGCGGCCCCAAGCGCCAGGCTGCGGCGACCTCCGAGCTCCAGGATCATCGACCAGACCAGCCAGCCGATGGCCAGGTCGGCCAGGATCGCCGGCACCTTGATGAGGTCGCCGACGCCACCCACGACGTTGCCGACGATGCCGACCAGCCACAGGACGTAGAGGTAGCCGGGCGTGTAGTCGTGGAAGAAGTCTCGCTCGTAGAAGCCCGCTGGGCCGTTCGTCGCGAGGTCGTGCGCCCAGAACCGGAACGCGCCCAGATCCACTCCGAATCCAGACCCTGGCAGCAGGTATGCGATGATGAATCGAAGGGCGAGACCGAGCGCGAGGACCACGAGGACCGCGCCGACGGCTCCCTGCGTCCCGGTCAGCCGCGACGGCGCTCGTGTGCCTTGCTCGGTCCCACCTGATGCGGGGCCAGTCACCGGGAATCGGCTCCTGCACGAGCGTGGAAAGGTGGATCGGAGCGTAGCACAGGGTCGCCTGGCAGACCCCGACACGGCATCCTGGCCCGACGCGCGCTACGCCCGAGGGCTGGCCATCGTGGTCGGGCTGTTACTCGTGTTCGGGTCATCGGCCGTGTACCTGGCGACCGCGGCGGACCGCTATTACGACCACTTCGTCTGGCAGGCGGCCGCGTTCCTCGAGGGTCAAGCCGCGATCCGCTACCCGGTCCTCAGCGTCGGCGGAGCGCCCGGGAACGACTATTTCCAGGACGTCCTGCCGATCGTGAAGGCGAACGGCGTGCCGCGTGGCCTGCTCCCCTTCCCGCCGCTGCCCGCCATCGTGCTTCTCCCGTTCGTGGCCTTGTGGGGCCTCGCCACGGACGATCAGACCATCTTCACCATCCTGGCCGCGACTGACGTCGCGCTCTGCTGGTGGGTGCTGGGTCGCCTCCCGGTGCGGCCGGCGGTCCGGCTGTGCACCACCCTGTTCTTCGCCTTCGGCACCGTCTTCTGGTATAGCGCCCAGCTCTCGACGACCTGGTACCAGGCCCACATCGCGGCCGTGGGGCTGACCTTCCTGGCCATCGGGATCGCCCTCGGCGCCGACCCGGAGTCCGCCGCCGGTCGTGCTGGTCGGCGCCTCGGCGGCAGGCTGGCGGTCGATCCGCGCCAGTTCGTGGCCGGGTTCCTGTTCGGGCTGGCCTGCACCGCCCGCTTGACCGTTATCTTCGGGGCACCGTTCTTCGCGCTCGTCGGGGGCGGTGGCGACTGGCGTCGGCGGACCTGGTCAGCCGGCCTCGGGGCGGCACTGCCGGTCCTCGCCTTGATCGCCTACAACGTGGTGACGACCGGCCACGTCTTCCATCCGGCCTACGACTACCTCTACCAGCTGGAAAGCTACGGCTACCCCAGCCTCGGCTACCATCCGGATTGGGCGGTGGAGGACCCGCGCTACCTGCCCCAGAACCTCGGCATCGCGCTGTTCGGGTTGCCCGACATCTTCCCGGCCGCCCTGCCGGACAGCCTGGCCATCGCCCCGCAACCCGTGTGTACGGAGCCGGGGGCCGTCCGTAGCCTATTCGACCTGGCCTGCCCGCTCGCCGTCCCGCGCGACACCGGGATGAGCGTCATCCTGACGAGCCCGGCCTACCTGCTCGCGATCGTGGTCCTCGGCCGCTATGGCCGCGGTCGCCTGGTGAGCGGTGCGACCGTGGCGGTCGTGGCCATCGCGTTCGTCAACCTCATGCACTTCAGCCAGGGCTGGGTCCAATTCGGGTATCGGTTCAGCAACGACGCGGCGCCGTTCGCCCTGCTCCTGGTCGCGCTCGGGTTCCAGCGGCTCGCCGACCGGCGCTCGTGGGGCATGCCGCTCGCTATCGGCCTCATCGTGCTGTCGGTCGCGATCAACCTGTGGGGGGTGCTGTGGAGTCGGTTGCTGGGATGGTGACGCTCACTCGCCTGTAGGTACGGCCCACCCGGCCGGCTACCCGCCGCAGGCCTTCGAATCGAGAGCATGCACGCGATAGATCCGCCGGGTTTCGCCGGCGGTGGGGGTCCCGATCGCCACCGAGACCGTGAGGATCGGTTCGAGCCGGTACCTCGCGGCCGTCGGGATCAGTTCGACGTCGGCGGGCCGGATGATATAGACCGGTCGCTGGCAGATCAGCGATGCGATCCGAGCCTCCCGCGTGCCCCACCCCTCATACACGATATTCGTGTCGTCCACGATGAGCACGTCCGGCCGACGCCCCTCGATATAACGGCCGTACCACAGCGGCGACGCTGCGTCCCACCAGACGAGGATCGCGGCGTTCTGCGGGAGCGCCGAGAAGACCGCGTCGGCGTACTCGCTTGCGGATCGGTCGCCACTGCGGTCGGAGGCGGGCCAGTTCAGCACGCCAACGACGAGGGCGAGGGCTGCGACTGACGCCGCAAGGCCGCCGCCAGCACGCCCGACCACGCGCGCGATGGCGCCATCGAGCACGCGCGCGACCGCCATCCCGATCGCGAGCAGCAGCCACGGCACGAGCAGGTAGTGCTCAAGCCGCAGGTAGTTTGCCCAGAGGTAAAGCCCGGTGACGAGCACGGCCGAGCACAACAGCCCGAACGCGGGTCGCCGGAGCACGAGCACAAGCAGCCCGGCGAAGCCCAGGACCGGCATGACCGCCGTGCCCCGCGACACGAGAACGCCCCACAGGTCCGGCAGGTAGCGCACGAACTCGCTCGGCCCCGCGGCCGACAGGAAATCGAACTGGCCTCGGAACTGCTCCCCCGTCACGAGGAAGAAGCCGTCCAGTGTGACCGGGTGGTTGTAGCCGAGCGGCGGCGAGAAGCTCGCCGCGATCGGGATATACAGGTAGACGAGGAGCCCGACCAGGGCGCCGGAGACCGGCAGGGCGAGGATCCACGGCCGTGCCCGGATCTCGCGCCGCCCGACCCACAGGACGTGGAGCGCGACAAGCGGCGCTATGAACAGCGTGAGCAGGTGGTTGCCGACCGAGAGGCCTATGAGCAACCCACCCAGCGCCAAGTCGGACGGCGACCGCCGGGCATCCCATACGAGCGCTCGGTGAAGGATGAGCGCGGCGAACAGCAGGTGGAGCGAGTTCACCTCGGCGACCGTCGCCGCCGCCCAGACCGTCCCGACCACGCCCAGGACCAGCCCTGCCGCGATGGCCAGGACCGGTCGGACGCCAAGGCGCAGGCAGATGAGCGTGAACGTGGCCAGCGCCCCAGCCACGAAGACCGCCGAGAGCAGGTTCGCCCGGAACGCCACCGAGCCGATAGGTGCAAGCTCCGCCAGCCACGCGAGCATCACGTACGTCGGGTAGCCGGTAGGATGGGCGATTCCCAGGACGTGCGGGACCGTCTGCATCTCGCCCCAGTCGCCGAACGCGACCGACGGCAGGAGCGTGCGGACGTAGATGACGAACGCGAAGCCGGCGACGAGCCAGGGAGCAGTCCGGTTGAACCGGCCGGCGGTGTCCGCGCCGCGTTCCATCGACGCGATGATGGCCTATCTGTCCGACGGGGGTTACCGTTGCCCGATGAGCACACCCGACTCGACGGATACTTGGGAGAACTCGCCAACGTGATCGACGCGAACCGTTTCCCCATGCCCGACCGGGTGGCCCGTCTCTCCTATTTCTTCCCGGCACATGACGAGGAGGCCAACCTCGAAGCGCTGGTCGATGAGGCCCTCGCCACGCTGCCGAGCCTGGCCCATACGTTCGAGATCATCGCCGTCGACGACGGCTCCCGCGACGGGACGCCGGATCTCGCCGACGCGCTCGCCGCCCGCCACCCGGACGTCGTGCGCGTCGTCCATCACCCGGTCAACCGCGGCTACGGGGCCGCACTGCTGTCGGGGTTCGGGGCCGCCCGCTACGAGCTCATCGCCTTCACCGACGGCGACCGCCAGTTCCGGGTCGTCGACATCGGCCGCCTGACGGCCCGCCTGGCTGCGCCGGACGCACCCGACGTCGTGGCGGGTCTCCGGATCAAGCGTGCCGATCCACTCCTGCGGACTGTCTACGCCCGCGCGTACCGGCTGGCCAATCGCATCTTCTTCGGCCTGAGGGTGACCGATGTCGACGGCGCCTGCAAGCTCTTCCGCCGGGAGGCGCTCGAAGGGATCGCGATCGAGTCGCAGGGCGCCTTCTTCTCCGCCGAGCTGCTCATCAAGCTACAGGCGGCCGGGCGTTCCGTGGCCGAGGTTGGCGTCCCTCACTACCCGCGCACGGCCGGATCGGCCACCGGGGCGAAGCCCATCGTCATCCTCCACGCGGTGCGCGATTTCTGGCGACTCCGCCTGCACATGTGGGTCAACAAGGCCCGGGCGTTGCGCCGCGGGGCGCCGATCCTGGGCCCGGCAGCGCCACCGGCCATCTAACTGGAGCGGCTGCCGCCCTCAGCGTCGGCATCGAGCGAATTCACGAAATCGCGGAAGACGTCCAGGCGTGGGTCGACGAGCTGCTCGCCGGTCGCCTCATGGGTCGATCCAAGGCCGCCCTCCGCGCCCCCGAGATCGGCGTTGCCGCCTAACGCGACCTGCTCCAGGACCGCGCTCGCAGCGAAGATCTTGACATCGGAGCGAACGGCCAGGGCGAGGGCGTCGGAGGGTCGGGCGTCGACCTCGATGATCCGGCCATCCCGTTCGAGCAGGATCCTGGCATGGAACGTCTCGTCGGCCAGCTCGGTGATGACGACCCGGAGGATACGAGCGCCCAGCTCATTCAGCATCGTCGCGAACAGGTCGTGGGTAAGCGGCCGCTGAGGGGTCAGGCCCTGCAGTTTCATCGCGATCGCGCTCGCCTCCCACGGGCCGATCCAGATCGGCAGGTAACGATCGCGGGCCGCCTCCTTGAGGATGACCACGTGGCGGCTGGAGAGCATGTGGACCCGGACGCTCTCGACGACCATTTCGACCAGCCCGTCGTCCATGCGGCGATTATCCCACGGCAGGCGGGGCCGTCGACCGCCCGCGCCGCCCGGCACGGACGAACAGCAGCCGGGCCGCCAGCGCCCCCGCCACGAAACCGCCGATGTGGGCGAAGACGGCGACACCACCGACCGTCGTCACGCCGAGCGAGGCGATGCCATCGACGACCTGCAGGACGAACCAGAAACCGAGGACGATGATCGCCGGGACGTTGATGAGCTGGTAGAAGAACCCGAGGAAGACGAGCGAGGTGATCCGTGCTCGCGGAAAGAGCACGAGGTACGCCCCGAGGGTTGCCGCGATCGCCCCGGAGGCGCCGATCGTCGGGACCGACGACGACGGATCGATGGCGACCTGGCTCAAACCGGCCAGCACTCCACCGGTCAGGTAGAACGCCACAAAGACCACGCGGCCCAGCCGGTCCTCGACGTTGTTGCCGAAGATCCACAGATAGAGCATGTTGCCGAGCAGATGCAGCCAGCTGCCGTGGAGGAACTGGCTGGCGATGAGCGTGGCGGTCTCACGCGACAGGACGTCGCCGCGCGACCAGGCGGCGGTCAGGTCGGCCGGCACGACGCCCCAGCTCGTCACGAAGGCGTCCAGCGCGACCTCGCCGCCACTGGCCAGCAGGCCGAGTTCCCAGGCAAAGGCGACGAAGCACGCGACGGCGATGGCCAGCGTGACCAGCGGTGTCCGGCGCGTCGGATTGGCATCCCGAAGCGGGATCACGGACGCCGGCCGGTCAGGGCTTCTTGGTGGGCTTCGGGGTCGCCTTCACCGGCCCGCTTGGGCTCGTCGCCGGGCTCGTCGCCGGGCTGGCGCTCGGTTTCGGCGCGACGTCTGGTACCGCCTCCAGAACGGACTGGTGGACGCCGTCGCGCGACAGCCAGACGAGCGTGGCCGGTGCGTCCTGGACGCCTGGGATGATGTACATCCCGCGCAGGTCGGACCAATCCCTGACCCCGCCCGCCAGGCGGTACTGGGCGCGGTACGTGCCGTCGACCTTGTCGAGCGCGATGAGCCGGCTGTTCGTCTTGTCGAAGGCGTAGATCTCGCCCGTCCGGCGCAGCTCCTTGACGAACGGCACTTCCCCGGACACGAAGGCGTATCTGGGTGCCGGCCGCAGCTGGCCATCTGGCGGGGCCTTCGCGTCCCAGCCTTCGCTCTTGCCGGACACGAAGCGAAGCAGCTCGCCCCCGTCGACCGCGTACAGGTCGCCGTTGACGTACGTGGAGGTCGTCGCCGCCATCTCGCGTGCGGTGGCCAGCCAGTCGGTCGACTCGTCCGGGAAGCCGCTGCCGTCGGCGGCCGGAGAATAGGCCCGGATCTGCTTTTCGGACGGGTCGACGACGTACAGGTTGTAGAGGCCGCGCGACCCATCCCGCAGGAACGTGTCGATGCCCACGATGTCGTTGCCCCACGAGGCGGCGCCCTGGACGATGATCTTCGTGAGCGTCCCCTTGCCCGTGTCGTCGGCCGGTCGCCAGCGCCACAGGACGTTCTTGCTGTCGAGGATCAGCAGGTCCGGACCGCCGACCGACAGGTAGCGCGGGGTCGCCACTGTCCCACCTGCCGCCTTCGTGCCAAGTCGCGCGACTGCGGTCGCCTTCTGGTTCTTGAGATCGATCCGATAGACGGTCTTGGTGGTTCGATCCAGGACGTACGGGGCGCCGTCGGGGCCGCGGACGATCGCCCGCAGGTCGATGGGGTCGGCGCCCTCGGCCGGCGTGAATGTGAACAGTCTCGTCGCGTCGACCGGCACGACGCCATACAGGCGATCGAGCCCGGCGACCGCCTGGGCGCGCAGCGGTGCGATGACCGTCGGACTGACATTGGCGGACTGGGCGATGTCGAGCTGCGTGTGCGCATCGGTCAGCAGCTCCAATGCTTGCTTGGGGTCGTCGCTCACGAGGTCGATGCCGGCGCCCGTGACCTTTGCCAGATCCGCCTTCGCGGCATCGAGCGCCTTCTGCCCGACGTTCACGGAGCTGATCGCCTCCTTGGGCGAGGTGCCTCCGAACATGTAGACGGCGAGTCCCAGTCCGCCGACGACGACGATGAGGGCCAGCAGGGCCAGTGCCGCCCTTCGCTGGGTTTCACGGCGCGACGCCAGGGGGGTGATCCTGCGGTAAGCCGGTTTTCGTCGCGGCATGAGGTCCTGGACCTTGGCCACGACCCGCTCCAGTGCGCCGCCGGCAGCGGTCCGGGCGTTCCCGGCCGCGGCGCTGACCGCGATGCCGGCCGCCTGGACGTTATCGGCCAGCGGGATCGGCGACCGATCCGGAGCGCCGGCGAGCGGCTGGGCTGGTCGGACCGGGACCAGCGTTCGTGAGCGACTGGTGGACGAGACCTCCGTCGCCTCGAAGGCGATGGCCCCGTCGCTGCCGGACCCGTCGGACGCCGCGAAGCGGTGGTGCAGGTGCTCCATCGCCGATTGCGGGTGAAGCGTCAGCATCGCGTCCTTGAGCTCATCCAAGCCGATCTTGGCGATGACGTTGGGAGAGATGAGCACGAGCGAGTCCCCGACCGAGATCTCGCCGCGCCAGACGTCCGGTTGCAGGGCGCTTGACGGAAGGCCGCGTTCTCGGTGGGGATCCAGCAACGTCGACAGGCGGGCCTGGCGGATGAGGTAGGCCTCGGCCGGTCCGACCGTAGCGACATACAGCTCGCTGCCGCGCACGACGGCCACGCCGATCCCGATCGGGCCGTTGTCGTCCGCGGTCTTCAGGCCGAGCCGGTCTGCCTGATGAACGAGCCGTTTGTTGGCGGTCGCGATCGCCTTCTGGAGGCAGACCCGGATGCCCGCCGACTCGTCGTAGTAGTACTCGTTGCGGATCGTCTCCGCCGTCAGCCGGGTGGCCTCGAGGGCGTGGCGCGTGGAGATCCGCGAGGTCACCAGGAGGTAGAGGTGGCCCTTGGAGCGCGCGACAGAACCGACACTCGGCTCGACCACGACAAGTGTGTCCGGCGAGTCGGGGAGTCGGTCATGTTCGGCGACGACGCCGAGTTTCATCTGAAGACGGACGGCCATCCGGGCCTCTTATGACGGCGCGCCCCGGAAGTCCGGGGTGTGGCGGGACGGGCAGGCGAGGTCGATCTGGGCTTGCTACGGGCTTTGGCCGCGATCGCCTGCCCCGGAGATGGCTGACGGGTGTCGCGGATTATACGCGCGGACCATTGCGTCGGACGTGCACTCGCAATTCACGGACGCCCACACCACCGGGCGCCGCCGCGAAGGCCGCCAGCAGCTCGATGGCGCGCAGGCGCAGCTCCTGGGCGACGATCGGCATGTCGGCCTCCACATCCATGCCGAACCCTTCCAGGCGGACCACGCGGCAGGCGCCCGCGGCCGCCGGGACGCGTTCGGCGACGAGCGCCTCGAAGGTCGCCATGGCGCGCGACAGGCGCAGCTCGTCCTCCAGGCCAAGGGCCCGTGCCGCGTCCGGGATGAGGTCGCCAAGGCGGACCATCGGCCGGCGTCGGACGCTCACCCAGCGGCCTCCCCGACGTCCGGCGTGGGCGCGTGGGCGCGGTCCGGCGTGGGCCCCGGCCGGGCCGTCGCCACGAGCCAGGCTCCGTCCGGGCCTGTCCGCACCTCCCAGGCGGCGGCGATGGCGCGGAGCTCCGGATCGAGGTCGTCGAGCGTCGTCGTCGTCACGAACGCCTGGGGCAGCGCCGCGATCCGGCGGACCAGGTGCGACCGCCGCTCCGGATCGAGCTCTGAGAAGACGTCGTCGAGCAGGAGCAGGGGCGGGCGCCCGTCGATCGCGGTCAGGACGTCGAGCTCGGCGAGCTTCAGGGCGAGGATCGCGGTTCGCTGCTGGCCACGTGACGCGAAACCAGCGATGTCACGACCGTCGAGTTCGAAGACGAGGTCGTCGCGATGCGGCCCGATCAGCGTGGAGCCGTTCCAGACCTCCTTGTCGGCCGTCTCGGCCAGACGCCGGGCGAGCGCGCCACGAGGCGCCTCGCCGGGGAGTGGTGGGGCGTTGGTCGCGTAGCGAAGGGCCAGCCGAGCAGTCGCGGCCTCGGCCGGGGCGATCTCTGCGTGGGCTGCGGCCAGCGGGTCGGCCAGGACCTCGAGCAGTCGCCGGCGTTCGGCCACGATGGCCCCGCCCGCATCGAGGAAGGCCCCGTCCCAGAAGCGCAGCTCGTCACGTGACGCACCCTCCTCGCGGATCGCGCGGAGCAGGCTGTTGCGTTGCTGGAGCGTACGGCCATACGTCGCGAGGGCGTCGGCGTAGGCCGGCGAGCCAGACGCGGCCAGCTGGTCTATGACTGCCCGGCGGAGCGAGGGCGAGCCGACGATGAGGAGCATCTCCTCCGGCGCGAAGACAACGACCCGGAGGAGCCCGGCGAGGCCGGCCGCTCGGCGACCGAGGCCGTTGACCCGGATCCGCTTGCGGCCGGCCTCGCCCCCGGCTCCGGCGCGGACGACAGCGACCTCGATCGTGTTGGTACCGACCCGGCCCTCGACTCGGGCGAGATCCGTTCCCCAGCGGATCAGCTCGCCGTCGGAGCTCGTCCGGTGCGAACGGCCCCAGGCGAGGAGGACCATGGCTTCCAGCAGGCTCGTCTTGCCGGCCGCGTTGGGCCCCCAGATAAGCTGAGGACCCGGACCGAACGTCGCGTCAAGTGACGCATAGCCCCGGAAGTCGAGCAGGCGTATCGTCTCAAGCAGGGTCGTCCGAGCCCGGGCCTGCCGGGTCCCGCCTCCGGATACGCAGGCTAGGACGTGGTTCGCACGGGCATGACCACGTGGATGTACTGGTCGTCACCGACGGGCTTGAAAACGCCCGGTGACAGCGGACCGTTGAGCTCGAGGGCGAACTGGTCGGCGGTCACGTTGGTCAGGACATCGGCGAGGTAGCGAGCGTTGAACGCGATGGTCGTCCCGTCACCCTCGACGGTGGCTGCGACCTGCCCGACATGGTCGCCCACCTCAGCGTTGGCGCTGACCGTGATCCCGGGCTCGCCGTCCGAGCTGATCTGGAGCTTGACGATGTTGGCCGATTCGTGGGCGATGAGCGCCGCCGGCCGGACAGCCCGGAGAAGCTCTTCGCGATCGAAGATGGCCCGGGTCGTATGGCTCTGTGGGACGACCTGCTGGTAGTTCGGGAATTGGCCGTCGATGAGCCGACTGACGAGGTCGACGCCGTCGAGATGGAAGAGGACCTGATTGCGGCCGCCGGCCAGCACGACTTCGACCGGGTCGTCGACGTCAGCGAGGATCCGCGCCAGCTCGTTCAGAGCGCGGGCCGGGATGACCACGCTCGTCTCAGGGACGGCGTCCAGGATCGGGATGGTCTTGACGGCGATGCGGTAGTTATCGGCCGCAGCGAGCGTCAACCGGTCGCCCTCGAACTTGGCGAGGACCCCGGTCAGGATCGGCCGGGCCTCGTCGCTGGCAGCGGCGAAGACGATCTCAGCCAAGGCCCTGCGCAGGACGTTCTGGGCGATCCTGGTCGTAGGTCGCTCGCCGACAGCACCGATGGCGGGGAATTCGTCGGCATCGATCCCCTTGATGTGCGACTCGAATCGCCCGCATCGCAGATGTAACGTATCGGCCGCCTGGAGGGTGAGGTCGACGCGATCGCCGGACGGCAGTGAGTTAACCAGATCCGTCAGCAACTTGGCTGGGACGGTCGTTGCGCCATCCGACTCGATCTTGCCCGGCACCCAATAGGTTATGCCGATCTCGAGGTTCGTAGCGGTCAACTTGAGCCCCGCGTCCTCCGTCTTGAGCAGGACGTTGGCGAGGACGGGCAGGGTGCTCCGGTTCGAAACGGCACGACTGACGACCGAAAGGCCGCGCGCCAGGTTCTCCTGCATGACCGAAAGTTTCACGTCGGACTCACTCCACTATGACGCTGTATCTGGGCCGCGGCCAGGGGTCGGATCGGTAGATCGTCGCTCTGCCGATCCGAGACCGGTGGGCCGTGGGTATCTTCTCTCTATCTTCTCATCTCATCATCACCATCATCATGGTGTGCACTCAGTGGACAGACGTGCTCAGGCACGCTCCCTTCGACGGTGGACGAGGGTCACCATCCCGTGGATGGACGGGCCTCCGACGCGAGTTTGTCAGCGGACAGGATGTGGATAGCTTCGCGTCGACTCGCGCGCTGTATCGGAGTCGTCGCTGGATCTCCACGGAGCGATGCCGATAAGGGCCCGCCTGACGACAGCGATGTCCACAGCGGAGAGGGGTTTCCCACCGATTCCGGGCGCTTATCCACAGGAAGGGGACTCGACGAGGCCCAAGCGGCAACGGATCGACCTCGGCGCGGCGTCTCGCAGCGCGGGTCAGTCGGCGTAGATCAGCTCCCGGACCGCGGCGATCTCCCGGCGCAGCTCGTCGTTGACGCCCACCTCGCGGTTGATCTTGGCGCACGCGTGCAGGACCGTCGAATGGTCGCGTCCGCCAAGCTCCGCACCGATGCGCAGGAGCGAGACGTCGGTCTCCTGGCGCATCAGGAACATCGCGATCTGGCGGGGAACCACGATGGCCTTGTCGCGCTTCTGGCCCTGCAGGACGTCCATCGGCACGCTGTAGTACTCCGACACGACCCTGGCGACCCGCTCCGGCGTCACCTGGCGCTTCTTGGGGTTGTAGAGGACGTTCGAGAGGACAGCTTGGGCGAGCTCGATGCCGATGGGCATCACCCCCATGCTCGCATAGGCGACGATCCGGTTGAGTGCGCCCTCCAGCTCCCGGATATTGCTGACGACCTTCCGGGCGATGAACTCGACGACGTCGGAGGTGATCGGGACTGCGCCCTCCTCCGCCTTCGCGCGGAGGATGGCGATGCGCGTCTCCAGGTCGGGCGCGGTGAGGTCGGCGATCAGGCCCCACTCGAACCGGCTGCGTAGCCGCTCTTCGAGCGTCAGGATCCCCTTCGGTGGCCGGTCCGACGACAGCACGATCTGCTTGCCGTCCTCGTGGATCGCGTTGAACGTATGGAAGAACTCTTCCTGCGTTCGCTCCTTGTCGGCGATGAACTGGATGTCGTCGATGAGCAGGAGATCGATCCGTCGGTAACGGGCTCGGAACTCGTCGATCTTGCCCTGCTGGATCGAGGTGATGAACTCGTTGGTGAACTTCTCACTCGTCGCGTAGACGACTCGCTTTCGCGGGAACTTGGCGATGACCTGGTTGCCGATGGCATGCATCAGATGGGTCTTGCCAAGGCCGACCCCGCCGTACAAAAAAAGCGGGTTGTAGGCATGGCCCGGCCGCTCGGCGACCGACAGGCTGGCCGCATGGGCGAGCCGGTTGGCCGAGCCGACGATGAAGTTCGAGAACGTGTAGCGGGAGTTCAGGAAGGTCGTGCCGCCTTCGCCGCCGATGCGCGTGGGCTCCACCCGGACCTGCTGTGCCACATTCGGCGGGGCTCCGACCGCCGGACGCAGCGAGCGCTCCTCCGGCGCGTCGGGCGTGGGACCGATGACGAACTCCACCTGGACGCTGTAGCCGACGATACGGGCCAGGGTCTGGCTGATCAGGGAGCGATAGCGAGACTCGAGCCAGTCCTTGGCGAAGCCGTTCGGGACGGCGATCCGGAACCGCTGCTCGTCGACGTCGACGAGCAGGGTGTCGCGCAGCCACGTCTCGAAATTGGCAGGGGAGAGCGAAACCTGTAGCTCACCCAGAGCGGCGCGCCAGACCTGCTTTGCGTCCATATATCGATCGGACCCTGCCTGCTGTGGGGCTGTCGATGGGTAGGTTTGACCAGGGAATGGAATGATCGGGCCGCGTTCACGCGTGCTCGGAACGCCGCTCGCGGCGCCCGGCTCGATGCGTTCCGAGGATCCCGTCCGGGGGTTCCACGGCCTCTCGCGTACGACTCCGGCGCCGAGGGCTCGGAGAGGATAACACCGGCGGAACGCGGCCCGCAAGGCGATTCTGAGATACCCCCATGGGGTATCCGAGCGTGTCGCTACCGGAGCCACCAGACCGCCCAGCGGAGGACCTCGCGCGTGCGCGCGGTCGTCAAATCCGCTCGAGATCGAGCTCACCAGGGCTCGCCCGATCTGGGTCGGCAGGCGAGTCCCGGTCAGCCCCTCCTCGAGCGTCAGGCGCTCCGAGGCCAGCTTCGTGAAGATCCCGTGGCGGTCGATCGCCCCACTGAGCGTGGCGAAGGGAAGCTCGGGCCCGAACCAGCGGTGACGGCGGCCCGCGGCCCACGGTCCCACCGGGTTACGCGGCGAAACAGTCGCCCACGGACTACTACGGCCGAACCTCTGCCGGGTCGGGCTGCCGACGGCGCGTGACTGAGCGTGGATCGTGCAGCTGCAGGCCCGCAGCGCGGGTGATTCGGTCGCTCGATGGCCCATGACGCGCCATCACCGGCCGTAGTAGTCCGCGGGTGCATGGCCTGCCGGGGTTGGGGCACGATCTGCCGTCCGACTCCGCCGATGCATCGCCGGCCACCTCGGCGAGCCGGTCGGCGGGCCGGTCCGCCAGGTGGTGGCGGTTGAGCCCGGGATCGTGGTTGAGCCCGGCGGCCGGTCACGGCCCCCCAGACGCTTCAGGTGCCGGATTGGCAGGTCGAGCGTGAGCGCCGTCTCGGTCGTCGTCAGGTGGCCTGCTAGCAGCTCGCTCAACACGTCGAGCCGGCGCTGCTCATCGGGAACCAGGGTGACCGGAGCGTCGTCCATCAACAGGACGTCCCAACGAGGTTTGACACTCTTCCGGAGCCGGGCATATCATCCGCCGGACGACGACGCGTCGCGCGCTTTCGGGCGCCAGGTGCGTTTGCGTGCCTTCAGGGGGTAGTGACAGACCGTCCCCGAGGCCGGATGGAGAGGATCCCGGACAGTCCAGATGAAGCAGACCTTTCAGCCAAAGAAGCGCCACCGCGCCAAGGAGCACGGCTTCCGCGCCCGGATGAAGTCGGCCGGTGGCCGGCGGATCATGGCGGCCCGTCGAGCTCGCGGTCGCAAACGGCTGACGGCCTGACGATCGGGCCCGGCGCAGACAGGCCGCGGCTCGTGATGCTCTCCCGACCGCGGGACTTCGCGGCGTTCCAGGGAGGCGGGACCACACGGTCCCACCCGCTTCTCACCGCGCGATTCCGGCGGACCGATCTCGAGACGACCCGCTTCGGGCTGTCGACCGGCCGATCGCTCGGCGGGGCGGTGGTTCGCAATCGAGTCCGTCGCCGCCTTCGCGAGACGCTCAGGGCGATGGCGCCCTCGTTCCAGCCCGGCTGGGACGTCCTCATCATCGCCCGGCCCGCGATCGTCGCGGCGGACTACGACACGCTGGTCGGGGCTGTGCGCCGAACCCTCGTCAAGGGCGGCGCGCTCGGAGGGTCCACGGGTTGAAGCGCATCGGTATCGGGTTCATCAAGCTTTATCGGATCGTCTTCGCCTGGCTGCCGCCCAGCTGTCGGTTCGAACCCACCTGCTCCCACTACACGGAGCAGGCCATCCAGAGACACGGTCTGCTCAAGGGAAGCTGGATGGGTGCCAAGCGGATCGCCCGCTGCCACCCCTGGAACCCCGGCGGGTATGACCCGGTCCGTTAGCGAGGCGCTCAGGCTCGTGACACTCCATCGCTTCCACCGGGACAGGTTCGGCCAGATCCTGCTCCTCGTCCTGGTCGTGCTGGTGGCGGCCGCGTGCGCCTCGAACGGGGCGCCCGGAGCGTCCGGAGCGGCAGCGGCATCCCCGACGCACCAACCGCCGTTGAGCCCGTCCCAGCCGGGCGCCGACCCGGTCAGCCTCCTGGCGTGGGCGTTCACGCCCATCTTCCAGGCGATGTTCATCGTCCTCGTCGCGGTCTACGGCTTCCTGCAGAACCTCGGCGTGCCCGCAGCGATCGGCTGGGCGATCGCGGCCCTGACCCTCCTGGTCCGGGCCATCGTCATCCCGCTCTACCGCAGGCAGCTCGTGTCGATGCGCCGGATGCAGCTCCTGCAGCCGGAGATCAAGGAGATGCAGCGGCGTTACAAGGGCGACGCCATGAAGGCCCGCCTTGCCCAGCAGGAACTGTTCAAGGAGCGCGGCGTCAGCCCGCTGGCCGGCTGCCTGCCCCTCCTCCTCCAGATGCCGCTCCTGTTCATCATGTACACGGTCATCCAGAACGGGCTGACCAACGTGAACCCGACGGCGATGCTGACCGTCTTCCGGGTCCAGGTGGTGCCCCTCCAATGCACCAACCTCAACGCCGCGGGCGTGCCCGACGCAGCGCGCGGCCCGTGCATCGATACGGTCATCTCGTTCCTCGGGACCTCGATCGATGTCAGCCAGCCGTGGACGTTCTTCTCGGTCACCATCGCCGGCTTCGTCCTGGGTCTCAGCATCCTCGCCATCATCTCGGCCCTCCTGCAGCTGGTCCAGTCCCGGATGATGCTGCCGGTCAGCACGAACGAGGACGATCCGAATACCAAGGTCATGCGCCAGACGATGCTGTTCCTGCCGTTCATCTCCATCGCGTACGGCGGGTTCCTGCCGGCCGGCCTGTTCATCTACTGGATCACCGCCACGATCTTCTCGATCGCCCAGCAGTACCTCATCGTGGGCTGGGGCGGTATGTTCCCGCTGTTCGGCTGGACGCCACGCTTCGCGACCGGCCATACCCCGCGCTTCCCGGTGGCGATGCCACCGCCACCCGACCCAAGCAAGCGTGCGGCCATCCTGACCGACGCTGAGAAGAAGACCACGGCCGCATCGACGATCCGCCCCCGAGAGCGGGGCCGTCAGGGCCGACGAGGGAGACGACGCTGACATGAGCGAGTACCGCGAGTTCACCGGCAAGTCCGTCGAAGAGGCCCTGCGCCTCGCACGCGAGGCGTTCGGAGCCGAGCTCAACGACCTGGACTTCGAGATCCTGACGCCCGGCAGTCGTGGCGTCCTGGGGATGGGCGCGGAGCCGGCCCGGATCGTGGCCGCGCCGCGCACGGCGCTGGGAGGTGCTGCCCCGAAACGTGAGGCTGCCGCGGCGTCCCCGCTTCCGACGAGCCCGCCGCGCGACGATCGCCCGCGCCAGGACGACCGCGCCCCACGCCAGGACGACCGCGCCCCACGCCAGGACGACCGCGGACCGCGCCGAGACGATCGGCCGCGCCGCGATGACCGACCGCGCCCGGACGACCGACCGCGCCACGACGAACGCGCGCCTTCCCCGACCCATGGTGGATCGGCCGACCTGTCGGCCTCCGAGGCCGCAGAGTTGGTGGCCGCTCGTGGCTCGCTCGCCGCGGAGCGTGCCGATCTCGAGGCCACCGAAGCGTCGCCCGAGGCCCTCGCAGCCGGCAAGGCGATTCTGGAACGGCTGATGGGCCATCTCGGTTTCGTGGTCCGCGTGGACGTCGAGACCGGCGAGACGAGCCGTCTCAATGTCGTTGCCGATGGCGATGAGAAGGAAGCGCTCGGCGCGCTCATCGGTCGCAAGGGCGAGCGCCTCTCCGCCCTCCAGCACCTCGTCAACCTGATGCTTTCCAAGGAGATGGGGACGTGGACTCGCGTCCTCGTCGACGTCGAGGATTATCGCGGCCGCCGCGAGCGCCAGCTGCGCGAACTGGCCGATCGCGCCGCCGCGCGCGTGGCGGAGACCGGCAAGATGCTCCAGCTGGAGCCGATGTCTGCGCTCGAGCGCCGCTGGATCCACATCTCGCTGCGCGATCATCCCGGCGTGGCCACCCAGTCCATCGGCGAGGAGCCGAATCGACGCGTCGTCCTGGTCCCCCGCAGCCCCGCCTGAGCTCCGGCGTCACGGCGACACGCTCGTGGCCGTCGTACGGCCACCGACGGGGCTGGCCGGGTCCGCTTGCTAGGATGTCTCAACATCGATGACGACAACGACTGAGACTATCGAGACGAGCCACGAAGTCCGCCGCTCCTCGGCCGGGCTCCGGTTCATCGTCGCGTTCCTCTTCGGCTTGGTCGCCGCCACCGCGATCGGCGTTGGCGCCCTGTATGCCTACGACCAGCAATACAACGGTCGAGTCCTGCCGGGCGTCACGGTCGATGGCCACGACCTGGGAGGCATGAGCCCGGATGCCGCCAGTGCCGCACTCGCGAACGCCTACGCGGACTTGTCGGAGGGTCGCATCGTCGTGACCGCCCCTGATGGCGAGCATCTCATCACCTACGCGGACATCGGTCGTCGCCTGGATACGGAGGCCCTCGTCGCCGAGGCACTCGCCGTGGGCCGCAGGGGATCCCCGCTCGATCGGATCGTCGCCGATGCGCGGACCGCCTTGCGCGGTGTGACCCTGAGTCCCCGAGTGACATTCGATGCCGATACGCTGGCCAGGCGTGTCGCAGCCATCGCCGCCTCGCTCGGGATCGAACCGGCCGAGGCCTCCGTCGCGATCGACGACACGCTCTCTTTCAGGGTCGTGACCGGAAGCGCCGGTCGAACGTCGGACCCGACCGAGACCACGACCACGCTGGTGGCCGCCCTTGCGCAGCTCGACGCGCCCGCGGAGGTCAGCGCGGTCCTGCCCACGACGACCATCCAGCCGAGGGTCACCACCACCGATGCGGTCAACGCCAAGGCCAAGGCAGAGCGCATCGCGGGCCGGATCGACCTGGTCGGTGGCGACGAGCCGGTGACCATCGCGACGGCCACGCTTCGCGCCTGGGTCTCCTTCCAGACGACCGGTGACGGCTACGAGCCCGTCATCGATACCACCAAGCTGACGGCGCTCGTCACGAGGCTCGCCACCAAGATCGACCGCGAGCCGCTCAACGCGTCGTTCAAGGTCGAGGGCGGCAGGATCACCGGTGTCACCGACAGCAAGAACGGCCAGAAGCTCGACGTGCCCGCGGTGGTCAGCCAGATCGCGGCCGTCCTGGCCTCCCGGGCGGCCGGTGCCGTGACCGCAGAGATCACGCCGGTCCTCGCCGTCACGGAACCGGTCCTGACGACCGCCGAGGCGAAGGCCGCCGCGCCGCAGATGGTCAAGATCTCGTCGTGGAAGACCTACTTCCAGATCACCGAGAAGAATGGCTTCGGTGTGAACATCTGGATCCCCGCGCTGATCATCGATGGGTACGTCGTGGGACCCCGTGAGACATTCGACTTCTGGGACGCGATCGGCCCGGTCACCCGCGAGAAAGGGTATCTCGATGGTGGCGCGATCATCAACGGCAAGACCGAGCCACAGGGCGCGCTGGCTGGCGGGATCTGCTCGACCTCGACCACCCTGTTCAACGCCGCGCTGCGGGCCGGGTTCGAGATGGGCGCTCGGCGGAATCACTACTACTACATCGACCGCTACCCGCTTGGGTTGGATGCGACCGTGTTCATCAGCGCCTCTGGCTCCGTGCAGACGATGTCGTGGACCAACGACACGGACTATCCGGTCCTCATCCGCGGCTACAGGATTCGTGATGGCAACGCCGGGTACGTCAAGTTCGAGCTGTACAGCGTCCCGAACGGCCGCAAGGTCATCATCGGGACGCCGACGGTCGAGAACATCAAGCCGGCCAGCGACACCATCCAGCTGACGTCCACCCTGGCGCCGGGCGTGCGCGAGCGTATCGAGTACCCGGTCGACGGCAAGCAGGTCTGGCGTTCGCGGACTGTCTACGACGCCTCTGGCATCGTGATCCATCAGGAGACCTACTACTCGAACTACGCGCGGGTCACCGGCATCGTCCTGGTCGGGCTGGGAACCGCGCCGAGCGATCCCGCGCCCGAGCCGACCCCCACCCCGACTTCGACGCCGTAGGCCGAGGCGGCCGGGTCAGCCGCCATCGCCGGCGTCCACGGGTGGGAGCCCAGCGGACGACCGGCTGTTTACGTCCGGGCGGCTGCCTCCGCGATCCCCCGCCAGACGCGCGGCGGCGTCATCGGCATGGTCCGGAAGCGGACGCCGGTGGCATCGGCCAGGGCGTTGGCGACCGCTGCTGCCGCCCCGCAGACCGGACCCTCGCCGATCCCCTTGGCGCCATACGGGCCATCGGCCGCCGGCACCTCGACGATGATCGTCTCGAAGACCGGGACCTGTGACGCCCGTTGGATGGCGTAGTCCAGGAAGGTCCCGGTCAGGAGCTGGCCGGCGTCGTCGTGGACCATCGCCTCGTAGAGCGCCCAACCCAGGCCCTGCGTGGCCCCACCGTGGAGCTGGCCCTCGATGATCGCCGGGTTGAGGGCTCGTCCGACGTCCTGGGCGATGACGTAGCGCAGCACCTCCACGGAGCCACTCTCCGGATCCACCCGAAGGTGGACGAGGTGTGCGGACGTCAGGGGCGCCAGCACCGGCGGGACCGACCCGCCGTGCCCCTCCAGCGGCTCGAAGTCGGAGCTGAAACCATCGAGCTTGCGGCCGATCTCGGCCAGTGTCAGACCACGCTCCGGTGACCCCTTCGGGCTGACCTTCCCGCCTTCGAGTTCCAGGTCGCGGACGTCGATCTCGAGGAGCAGCGCCGCGTAGGCCAGGATCTTCCCGCGCAGTTCCGCGGTCGCCTTCTGCACGGCGCGTCCGGTCGAATACGTGATGACGCTGCCGCCACTGACCGGCGACCACGGCGCGGAGGCGGTATCGGCCGACACGACGGAGACCTCCTCCGCCACGATGCCCAGGCCTTCCGCCGCGATCGTGGCGAATCCGGTCATCGTCCCGGACATGTCCACGACACCGGTCACGACCGTCACCCGACCATCGGCCTCGAGGCGGCAGATGGTCGCCGCCGGCTGGCGACCGCCCGGCCAGGCTCCGACCGCCAGCCCGACCCCCTCGCCATCGGGCAGGTTCGCGCGGTCGCGATAGAGCGGATGCGCGGCCAGCCGGGCCAGGCATTCGTCCAGCCCGATCCCGCCCCAGGCGGTGCCGTCGGCCATCTCATCCTCAGGGGCGACGATGTTTCGCCGACGCAGTTCGATCGGGTCCATACCCAGCCGCTCGGCCAGTTCGTCGATGAGCTGTTCGAGGGCGAACGTCGCCTGCGGAGCTCCGGGCGCCCGGTACGCCCCGGTTGCCACGCGGTTCGTCTCGACCCCATAGGCGACCACCTCGTGCGCGTCCCAGTGATACGGACCGATCGTCAGGATCGCGGCGATCCCCTCGACGCTGTTGTCGGAGAAGCCGCCTGTCTCCAGCCGCAGGCGTGCCTGCAGACCGCGCAGGCGGCCATCGCTGGTCGCCCCGAGTCGCACGTCAAAGATCGAGGCGGGCGCCGGGTTGGTCATCCGGAAGTCCTCAAGCCGGGTCAGCTCCACCCGGACCGGTCGGCGTAGCCGGAGGGTCGCCGCCGCCGCCAGCGGATCGACGACGAGGAGCTTGCCGCCGAACGCGCCACCCAACGTGGCTCCGGTCACCCGGACCGATGCGATCGACCGGCCGAACAGCGTCGCCAGCTCGGATCGTGTATAGAACGTCCCCTGGGTGCTGCTCGTGATGTGCAGCGTGCCGGCCTCGTCCAGCTCGGCCATGGCCACCTGCGGCTCGATGTAGCCCTGGTGGACCCAGTTCGTCGTGAACCGGCCCTCGACCACGACGTCGGACGCTGCCAGTGCGGCCTCGATGTCGCCGCGCCGATAGCCGGTCCGCTTCGCGACGTTGTCCGAGACGGCCTCGTCCGGGGTGAACTGCTCCGACCCACCACCGACCGCCGCGTGCTGCGACTCCGCCGAGCCCTCGACCTCCTCGATCGCCCGGTCGATCCGCGCCCGCGCGGCGCCAGGCCGGATCGCCCGGTCCAGGTCCGTGACCGGCTCGAGCGGGGTGGTGTGGACGATGACAAGCCCCGCCGCATCGGCAGCGGCCGACGCGGTCTCCGCGACCACGAGGGCCACGGGCTGGCCGGCCCACAGGATCTCCCTCCGGGCCAGTGGCTCGTAGAGGCGGCTGGTGCCCTTCCCCACGATCGGCAGGTCTGCTGCGATCAGGACCGCGACGACGCCCGGGACGGCCAGCGCCTCCGCCGTGTCGATCCGTTCGATGAGCGCATGGGCCGGGAGGGCCAGGACCGGACGACCGTGGAGCAGGCCGCGGACATCGATATCCGCGGCGAATCGCGCGGCGCCGGTCACCTTGGGGCGGCCGTCCAGCCGCGGCAGCGAACGCCCGATCGCGCTGGTCAGTGGGTCCATCTCACCTCTTCCGGGCGTCCGGATGCGTGGGTCGAGTCAAGGATAGGCGAGTCCAACGACGGCCACCAAGGCGAGGTCGCCACCGACGATAAGGACGAACGTCACGGGCGGGACAGGTGGACGAGACATGAGGTTCGGTCCGGCGTTCGGTCCGACGGCCGGCCTCGAGCCGGCCTCGAGCCGGCCTCGAGCCGGCCTCGAGCTGATCGGCACGCGTCAGGATCGGCGCGACAGCGTCCGCAGGCAAGCACCCACGGCCGCGTGGATAGATCGATTGGTGGAGATGGGGGAGAGTCGAACTCCCCGTCCAGAACCCTTCGCCGGGAACCACTACGAGCGTGTCCGATGGTTTGTCGTCGACCGCCCGAACGGGCATCGGCACTCTGCCGGGCGGTCCAGTCACGTGCCCCTAGATCGGGCTTGACTCCGGACTACGTGACGCTGGTCCGGATCGCAGCCTCGCTGAGTGACGCTTCCACTACCCACGAGGCGGAGGTAGCTTCCACGCTCACCTTACTGCCTAAGCAGCGAGGGCGAGAGTCGACTGGCGGTTGCCAGGTACTTCTTTTTGCCACCTTTTTAACGAGGCCCAGTGGCGTCCTCGGCTCGCGTTCCCCGGTATCCGGGCCCTGTCGAAACCACACATCCCCACAGGACCGAGAAGACACTCGGACCACAAATGTTACACGAGGCCGCCGAACCTGACCATCGCCCGGCCGGAAGCCGAGGCCTGCCCTCCTCTCAGTGGCGGAGGAGCCCCCGGACCCTGGCTGACCGGGCTGATGTTCCGCCTGGGAACGGAATCGCGATGAACGCCTCGTGGACCGATTCCCAGACTGCAGTTCATGACAGTCTGGGCGATGCACCACGAGGGACTCATGCGAAAAGTGTTCCCCGGGGGAACGGCCGGGCCGGCCAGGGGGAACGGCGGGCCCCCGGAGGAGCGGCGGGCCCCCGGAGGAGCGGCGGGCCCCCGGGGGAGCGGCGGGCCGTGGCGCCCGGCCCGGTCGAACGTCCGCCGGGGCATGGACGGCAGCCTGCCTCCCAGTCCGTGCGCCTGCTAGTATCGATACCGGCCGAACCTCTACCCGAGGACGGGGGACCCACCTCACCTTGGGGCGTATCGCGGACCGACCGCGGCGGCGAGCCCAACGCCGAGCCCGTCAGCTCACCTCGCAGGCCGCTGGGTCGGTCTGAGGTGCCCGGTGAGACGGCCAACGCGCGATTCGATCGAGGGCATGCGCCCGATCTCGCGCAATCTCAGCCTGGATCTGATCGCAGCGATCGGTGTCGGTGTGACCGGCGCCATGGTCGCCTCGTTGCTGCCGACCATCGCCCGCCGCGGCGGTCTCGAGCCGCTCGGCCTGGCCGCCCTGGCCGCCGCCCCGTTCCTGGCCAACCTGCTCGGCGTCTTCGCGGGTCGGCTGGGGCCGCGCTCCCCGCGCCAGTTCGCGCTCCTCCGACTGATCGGGGCGGGAGCCCTCGTCACGCTCCCGTTCCTGCCCATCCCACCGGTCATCATCGCCGCGACGATGGTCTTCTGGCTGAGCCTGTCGTTCAGCTCGCCATTCCAGCTTCGACTGTGGGGAGCGACGTATCCGGCACGGATGCGCGGTCGCGTTGTCGGCTTTCTGGGAACCGGGCGGGCGGCCGCTGCCGCCGTGGCGGCCCTCGTCGGCGGCATCCTGGCCGACCGACTGGGTGGCCCGACGGTCATCGCCATGGCCGGGGTCGTCGGTGCGCTGTGCGCCCTGGCGTATGCCGGGTTCCGTGCGTCGGCGGCCTCGGTGCCGCTCGCCTACTCGGCGCGCCAGTCGCTCCGCGCCCTCCGCGCCCGGCCGATGCTGAGACGGGTCGCCCTGGCGCAGGGGTTCTTCGGTGGCGGCTTCATCGCGGCCGGTCCGCTGTTCGCCCTGGTCAACGTGGACCGGCTGGACCTGTCCCTGTCCGACGTGGGCGTGATCGGTGTCCTGTCGGCGTCCGCGACGATGCTCTCGTTCCTGGCCTGGGGCGTGGTCGCGGATCGGTTTGGTTCGCTCACCCCGATGCGCATCGGGAGCTTCATCGGCCTGTGCGGATTGCTCGGA